>CAZVEG010000066.1:0-21009 GCA_964625625.1 uncultured Leptospirales bacterium
ATTATACTTGATGCGGTTACGGAACCGCTTTGACGAGGTTACGATGTCGCATATAAAAATAGCGCGAACGGCAACCCGTGTCAACAGAAATATGCCGTCCTGAAATTTTTTTTACATAATAGTCATTTTATACACTTTATGAATTACGTTCACAATAAAAACATGGTTCATTTAAAACCGGCCGGATTGAATTATTCCCATATTCCATCCTTAACATTGTTAAGGATGACTTCCTTGACGGGATAGAGTTTCTCCACTATTTCATTCGGCTTGAACCACAACTTTATTTCCTTTTCGGCATCCTCACGGCTGGAAGACGCGTGTACGATATTTTCGAAAACCCCTGTCGTCGTAATTCTGCCATATGCCCCCCTTATGGATACCGGATTCGCCTCCTCGGGATTCGTCGATCCGACCAGGTCCCTTATTCTCTGTATGGCATCCTCGCCATAATAAACGAAAGCGATCACCCTTCTGATGTTATGAATCTCGCCCGTAAGGTATCGTACCAGTTCCGGGAAAAAGGGCTTGTCCTGTAAATGCTCATAATGGCCGGTCGCCAGTTCAGGCGTTACATGGACGACTTTTGCTCCTATGATAACGAGTTTCGCTTCCGAAAGCCTTGTAAGGATATTACCCGTAAGGGATTTCTTCAGACCGTCGGGCTTTATAAGCACCAGTGTTGATTCTATAGCCATAACCGCTCCTTGTACTTTGTACCGATTTTCAGTCGCGACGACGTCTCGGACGTTAGCGGCTGAATTCCGCCATCGTAAACATACTTAGCATGATTCCCTGAAAACAGCCGCATCCTAGTAACATGGCTTAAAAAATCCACATTAATTTGACTATTCATCAAGTATCCAATTTACTCGCACCAGAGGCTTTTTCTATCCTGTAAACATCTTCAGCCGCGAACCTGTTGTCTAACAACAGTCTGTAAGCCTGTTCCGCTTCATCCCTCCGGGAGAATCCAAGGACAACTCCGCAGTGAGCGGTGATGTCGGAAGGCACGGGTAATGCGACATGCTTCTTTTCGCCTCTTTCTTCCAGCCACCGGTCGGCTCTGAGTCCTTCCGGTATCGACACGAATGTAATGAGGAAGTTGATCCTCTTCATCGGAAGGATTCGGAGTATTGTTTTAGCGAAATGCAGTTTAACGCCGAGCAGTATGAATTTGATGGAAGCCCACAGCCCCTTTTTCCTGAATCCGGCGCCCTTCCCTACAACTGCGCGAAAATCGGTTTTCCCATTTTCATGATCGATAAATGCATTCCCTGTTTCCGCGCACCATGCCTCCAGTTCGTTCCTGAAGCCGGCATCATCGAATAGCACTTCCACTGTTTCGCCTTCCTTCAGCGAGTGCATTTTTCTGGAGACCATTGCAAGCGGAATCGGACATGAATAGCCCCTGGTATCGATTACCGTTCTCCGTGTTTCCATTCTCGCATCTCCATGGAATATGATCGTCCGGTCTGTTTACGATAGTATATCAATCTTTTTAAGTCAAAGATATCTTTCCCCGATTTCATAATGTTTTTAAGTAATATTCATCTAATCTTAACCACCCGTGGATTATTTTCCCGGTGCGTATAGCTGATGTACGCCACTTTAATCAGGAGGCTCACACCCATATGAGTCCAAAATCATTCTCAAAAATACTTTTCGCCACCGTCACAATTACGGCCGGCTTTCTTTTCTCGACCGCGTATTCCCAGGAAGCGGGTAAAGTCGTCATCAAAGGCTCAACGACCGTTCTTCCAATCACCCTCAAGGCAATAGAAGCGTACAAGAAAGTAGCGCCTAAAGTCAACATCTCCGTTGATGGAAGCGGTTCCGGCAACGGGATCAAGGCGCTCCTCGATGGAAGCTGCGATATCGCCAACTCTTCCCGTGCGATGAAAAAAGAGGAGATAGCCAAAGCCACGGAGTCCAAAGGCAAGATCAAGGAAGTGATAGTCGCCTATGACATGATCGTTCCGATCGTGCATCCGAGCAATAAAGTCAAGAACCTGACCAAAGACCAGCTCAAGGGGATTTATGACGGTTCCATAAAGGATTGGAGCGAAATTGGTGGGGACAGGGGAAAGATCGTTGTGATCAGCCGCGATACCAGCTCAGGCACGTACGAATACTGGCATGAGGATGTAATGAAAAAATCCGAAGTGCGCAAGGACGCCCTCCTCCAGGCTTCGAGCGGTGCGGTCGTAAGCGCCGTGGCTAACAACAAAAGGGCCGTTGCCTATGTGGGTTTTGGTTATCTCAACAATCGCATCCACCCGTGTAACGTAAACGGAATAGAGCCCACGCTAGAAAACGGCAAGAGCGGCAAGTATCCGATTTCCCGGCCGCTGTATAACTACATCAATGAGAAGAAGCTTTCCAAAGACGCCAAGGCCTTCATAGATTTCATCGTTGGCAAAGAAGGCCAGAAGCTCGTAAAAGACGCCGGTTTTATACCCCTCTACTGAACAACCGCGCAAAGGCTCCCTCGCGGGAAGCTTATAAGGCTTCCCGTTTTTTATTTCCTTGTAACTTTATTGCCAACCGGTTCATTAGAGTTGTTGCTTTACTGAGTGTCATTGCGAGCCCCGGCTTTATCGGGGCGTGGCAATCTCATGAAGCATTTGGTTTTTTATTAAAAACTTGTTGCCTTTTGAGATCGCCACGTCGGCCTGCGGCCTCCTCGCGATGACATTTTTTCAGTTACGCGACAGGTCTATTTTTTATAATTGATTAATTCATGGAATTTCCTGATAATAAGCGGTTAGATCGTTTCCCTTCTTCCATGGATTGAATATACGATCGAGAGCCGCGGGAATGATCGGCAATAGATATTTCCAGTCGTGAAACGATTTCACTATCTCCATTATTTTGCGGGGTTGACCATGAAATACACCACTCGTCTTCGGCTATTATCGACCATGATCCTTATACTTTCGGTAAGCGCTTCGATCATCCTGAATTGCGGACCAAAACCGGAAAAAATTACGATAAAAGGATCAACAACAGTTCTCCCTATCACCCTCAAGGCCATCGACGCATACGCGAAACTTAATCGAGCAGTGGCCATTTCCGTTGATGGAAGCGGGTCCGGAAACGGCATAAAGGCTCTTCTCGACGGCAGCTGTGATATCGCCAACTCGTCGCGTTCGATGAAAAAAGAGGAGCTCGAAAAAGCGAAACTGTCCGGCCTTGCGATCAAGGAAATCATCGTGGCTTATGATATGATCGTGCCGATCGTCAATCCATCAAACCCGATCTCAAACCTCAGCAAGAACCAGTTGAAAGCCGTTTATGACGGCAGTCTCGTAGACTGGAGCGACCTCGGCGGGGAAAAGGGGGGAATCGTCGTAATCTCACGGGATACAAGCTCGGGCACCTACGAGTACTGGCATGAGGACGTGATGAAAAAATCGGAAGTCCGTAAAGACGCGCTGCTGCAGGCCTCCAGCGGCGCACTCATGTCGGCCGTTTCCAATAATCGCAGGGCGATAGCCTATGTCGGGTTCGGCTATCTCAACAAGGCCGTAAAAAGTCTGAGGGTGAACGGGATTGAACCGAGCATCGAGAGCGGAAAATCGGGTAAATATCCCATCTCCCGTCCGCTGTATATATATGTAAACGAAAAAAGGCTTTCAGAGGAAACGGGTAAATTCATAGACTTTTTGTTAAGCGAGAACGGGCAGTCCCTTGTAAGGGATGCCGGTTTTATCCCGATTCGATGACGGCCGGGCTCGTTCTCACGAAGGGTGCCGGCGCGCGCCACCGACTTCCATTCTCCGAACGTTCGATTCCTTGACTTATTAATGGTCTCGGACCATTATGTCAGTATAATGTTATCTCTTCATGTGCCGACGAGCCGGAGAAAATAATGACCAACCATCTTCATCATGTTCACATATTCGCGTCGGATATCGTGGCGTCCATCAGGTACTACAAAGAGTTTTTCAACGGTACGGTGATAATGGACATGGATATCGCCGGCACCAGGAATGTTTTCATGCAGATCGGAAACGGCCGGGTACATTTTTACGACCGCGCGCCCCATGAAGGCCGGCGTGGAGCGATTCATCATATCGGGATTCAAACGGATGATCTTGAAGGTCTTGTGAACAGGATGAAATCGCGTGGAACCGAATTTAAAAAGGAAATCACCGATTTCGGATTCTGGAAATACATCATGACCCTGGGACCCGACGATGTTCTGATAGAAATTTTCGAGGTCGATAAGGCCAAGGCGCCGGCGGAATACCAGGATTACTTCGAATAAGCCTTTCCGTTACCGTCCGAACCAGCTGGCGATATATTCCGTTTTTTGAGGAACCCCGGCCAAGACGGGCTCTCTCAGCTCCCATCGCCCCGACCTGCCGGTTTCACGACAACACAGCTCGAAATGACACATGGCGATACCCATATCGATCCTCTGAAGGTCGACCGCCCTGATCAATTTATCGTACCCGCGCGATCTGGTCATGAAGAAATGCACCGCTCCGGAGGATTCATCGAGCACCAATCGCCAGGGCTGTAAATTCGATGCCGATGGCGCGAGTCGTACCGACTCGAGGGCGATCGCGTATGGATTTGCGGCTACATCGGCCATCGGCTTTTTGAAATCCTGCCGGAAGAACAACTCCGATGGCTCTTTCCTTTTCTTCGATCCCGCCGACCACCTTATGATCGTATCGGCAAGCGCCCGTTTTTGGGCCGGAAAGCCGACCGGGCTGATGGCCAGAACGGTCTCCGACACCCGGGCCTCCACCAGTCTGGAGTAATCGCTCCTGTTGAAGGTACCCCCGAGCCAGCACGTCGCCAGGCCAAGATCGGTGGCGCCCAGGATCGTCGCCTCCATGAGAAAGCCGAAATCCTCCATGGCACGCGGTCCATTTTCGATTGCGCCCACCAGAAACCAGCGCGCACCTCTTATCACTCCGTATGTTCCGAGCCTTCGCGCGGTTGAGCCGTCGTCACCCTTCATTTCAACCAGCCGGAACCTTGCCGAACCGTCGAACGGGGCCTCCGGCAGACCGGTCATCAGCTCCCGCAGACGATGCAAAAGTTCCATGGGTACCGGCTCGTCTGAATACGTCCTGCATGAGGACCTGATGGCGACAAGTTCCCTGATGGGGCGGCCGAGTTTCATGTGTGGTCAGGCTGGAAGCGCGCTCAGTGTTTTCTCGAGAATAGTGACCTTATTGCGTTAAACCATCCGCGGATGATATACCACAATTTTTTAAAACCTTTCGCGCTAAGCTCATCGCGGCGATACGCGACGCGATCCATTTCTTCGCCGGTGAAGCTCTTCCTGTTGATGTTTTCCTCGGTTTCTATCTCGAATTTCTGCAGCTTCGTCCTCGCGTTTACGAGATGACAGTCAATTTCGCGCCATCCAAGCTCCTTCGCGGCGTGCAGGCGACGGTATCCCGCGAGCAGTTCATAATTCTGGGTGAGCGTTATCGGGCTTATCAATCCATGTCTCCGCATGGACTCTTTAAGCTCATGCATGTTACCGAGGTCTGCACGCATGCGGCGCTTTATCTTGATCTTGTCGATGGTTATTTTCACGGTCTCCTCTCTGGCGGAACCAGGCCTATTTATAATCGCAAACCGGCGGTTCCGCGCCGATGATCCTCTCCCCTGCACCGCCAAAAGTCAACATCAAAACAGTTCAACTCCAGTGTGACGCCATGGTTTTTTGATTGACTTTTATACGCCCTGAAGCGGCAATAAATCACATCACGAATTTACGGGAGATCGACCATGGATCATGTATACAGGGTGATAGAGCTTATCGGAACAAGCACAAAATCCTGGGAAGACGCCGCCAAAAACGCGGTGGAAAGCCATGCCAAAACCTTGCGTGATCTGAGAATCGCCGAGGTCCGGCAGCTCGATATGAAGGTCGAGGAAGGTAAAGTGGTACTGTATCGTGCAAAAGTGAGTGTCTCTTTCAAGTATAACCAGTAAACCGCGGGAAACCGCTCCGCCGCCGGCATAAAGCTGAATACATTTGTTCAATAAATTTTTTCATAGAATCCTTTTCCAAAGCATACACAAAAGTATGCTTTTTTATTGACAATATCACTGTATCAATATATATTGATACAGTGATATGAAAGCGCTAAGCTATTTCAAAGCCCTCTCAGACGAGACGCGAATCCGGCTGGTCAAACTGCTTGAGTATAAAGAACTGAGCGTTAACGAGATCATGGCCGTACTTCGCATGGGACAGTCACGCATTTCGCGTCATCTCAGGATACTCACCGATTCCGGTCTCCTGAAATCCAGGCGCGACGGTCTCTGGGTATTCTACTCGACAGTAAATGCGGGGGACGGTCGTGCGCTCATCGATTCGCTCGGCGTGTTATTCGAGGAAGACGTCTTCAAAAACGACCGACAGCTCGCTGATGATATTGCCGCACAACGGGTCCGGGAAACCCGGAATTTTTTCAATTCGATCGCGAAGGAATGGGAGAGCATCAGAAGCGGCATCCTCGGCGGTTTCGACGCCGTTCCTCTGATAACAGGTGGGTCCAGCCGCTTCAAAACCGCCGTCGACCTCGGGTGCGGCACCGGCGATTTTTTATCACCGCTCCTGTCGGTTTCCGACAGGGTAATCGGTATCGACAATTCGCCCGCCATGCTGGAAATAGCCAGAAAGCGATTCGAGGATGCAGATGGTAAAATCGACCTCAGGCTTGGTGAGCTCGAGCATCTTCCCCTTCCCGATCGCGAGGCCGATTTTGCCCTTCTCAACATGGTGATGCACCACCTGACCTCTCCGCTTGAATGTTTTATGGAGGCAGGCAGAATCCTGGCGACGGGGGGAGTATTCAAGATAATCGAATTCGACAAGCATACGGACGAGCGCCTTCGCGTCGAATTCGGAGACCGACATCTCGGATTCAGCGAGGAAGAGGTGGTGCGATACCTTGAGTCCTCCTCCTTCACCAGAGTATCGTCGGAAAGCTTCTCGCTCAACAATGGCCTGGTGGTTCGCGTTTACACCTCGATAGCGAGCTGATAAAATGATTTCACCATCAGGCATACTCGGTGTATACTTGCATGCTTCCTGTATCCGCAAACAGTTTCTTATTCAACATATCAATTCACCGGAGGATGAATTATGAAAACACCTGGACTCGAAAAATCCCTTCCCTATAAGGTCGCCGATATTTCCCTGGCGGACTGGGGGCGTAAAGAGATGGATCTGTCCGAAAACGAGATGCCCGGGCTTATGGCCATTCGTAAGAAATACGGGCCTAAAAAACCCCTCAAAGGCCTCAGGCTGACCGGCAGCCTTCACATGACGATCCAGACCGCCATGCTGATCGAGACCCTTCATGAACTCGGTGCCGATATCAGATGGGCCTCGTGCAATATTTTCTCCACGCAGGACCACGCGGCTGCAGCCATCGCGAAGGCGGGCACGGCCGCCGTTTTCGCGTGGAAGGGGGAGACCCTCGAGGAATACTGGTGGTGCACCGAACAGGCGCTTACCTGGCCGGATGGCAGCGGTCCGGACCTCATCGTCGACGACGGAGGCGACGCGACTCTTTTCATACACCAGGGTGTCAAGATAGAAAAGGATCCGTCCCTTTTGAAGAAGGAGTATGACAACAGGGAATTCACGATAATCATCGATCGCCTCCGCTGTTCGTACGAAACCGATCCCGGCAGATGGACGAAGGTGGCCGCCAGAGTGAAGGGAGTATCCGAGGAAACAACCACCGGTGTTCACCGCCTTTACCAGATGCATCAGGCCGGCGAGCTTCTGTTTCCCGCGATCAACGTCAACGATTCCGTCACCAAATCAAAATTCGATAATCTCTACGGATGCCGCGAATCGCTCGCCGACGGCATAAAGCGCGCCACCGACATAATGGTGGCCGGAAAGGTCGTTGTCGTATGCGGTTACGGTGACGTCGGCAAGGGATGCGCACAGTCCATGCGCGGATTCGGCGCGAGGGTGCTGGTGACGGAGATCGACCCGATCTGCGCTCTGCAGGCCGCCATGGAAGGATACGAGGTGACCACCCTCGATAAGGCATGCGCCGAGGGGGACATTTTCGTCACCGCCACCGGCTGCTGTGACGTCATCACCGGAAAACACATGGAGATGATGAAAAACGAGGCGATCGTCTGCAATATCGGCCACTTCGACAGCGAAATCGACATGCACTATCTCGAAACGACCGACGGATGCAGGAAGCTGACGATAAAGCCCCAGGTCGACCGCTGGTTCCTCCGTTCGGGGAAGTCGATCATTGTTCTGGCGGAGGGCAGGCTCGTAAACCTTGGCTGTGCCACCGGGCACCCGAGCTTCGTTATGAGCAACAGTTTCACCAACCAGTGCCTGGCCCAGATCGAGCTGGTTTCAGGCAAGCTCGAGCCCCGGGTTTACACCCTTCCCAAAAAGCTCGACGAAGAGGTGGCACGTCTTCACCTGGACCGGCTCGGCGTTCAGATATCAACCCTTACGAAAAAACAGGCCGAATACCTCGGTGTTCCGATCGAAGGCCCGTACAAACCCGAACACTACCGCTACTGATCGCGAAGAAAAAAAGGGCTGTCCGCAACGGGCAGCCCTTTTTCGTGTCCGGTATACGCCGTTTCAGCGTTCGGAACGATTCCGAGAAGCCGATCAAGCCGTATGATACGGATTAATCCTTGTCCTCTCCGACGTACATGCTGTCGATCTCTTTCGCGTATTTCTCGGCGATGATTTTCCGTTTTACCTTCAGGGTCGGGGTAAGCTCTCCGGTGGCCTGTGTCCACTCCGCGTCGAGCAGACGGAATTTCTTTATCTGCTCCACCCGGCCGTACTCCCTGGTGTATTCCGCGATTTCGCCTTCTATAAGCTTCACCACGGCCGGGTTCTTGATAAGATCGTTGTTCGAGCTGAAGGATATCTGGTTCTTCTTGGCCCATTTCTTCAGCTCTTCGAACGCCGGGATCACCAGGGCGGAGAGGTATTTCTTCTTGTCGCCGATAATCGCCACCTGTTCGATGTATTTGGATTCCTTAAGGCTGTTCTCGATGTTCTGCGGGGATATATTCTTCCCGCCGGCGGTGACGATGATGTCCTTGATTCTTCCGACAATCGCCAGCCTGCCCTTGTCGTCGATGATACCGATGTCACCCGTACGGAAGAACCCGTCCTTGGTCATGACTTCCTTCGTGGCTTCCTTGTTCTTGTAATATCCCATCATGACCTGCGGACCTTTTATAAGGATTTCGCCTTCGTCGGAAATTTTGATCGTGGTGTCTTTGAGCGCGGGGCCGACCGTACCCGGTTTGATGATGCCCGGCATGTTGGCGTTCGTAACCGGGGTCGTCTCGGTCAGTCCGAAACCCTCGAGAATGATTATCCCCATCCCGAGAAAGAATTCGGCGTCGGATACCGAAAGCGGGGCTCCGCCCGAAACGGCGAATTTAAGCCTGTCGAGGCCGAGAGTATCCTTAAGCTTTGAAAATACGAGCTTGTCGGCAAGGTTGTACTTCTTCGCGAAAAGGCCGGATCGCTCCTTCCCACTGCAAACGTATGGAAGGTTCTGCGCGGCCGTTTTAATTGCAAAACCGAAAATCGCCTTTTTAATTCCCGGAGCGTCGGCTACTTTGGCGAGAATACCGGCGTGTACTTTTTCGTATATACGCGGAACGCTTACCATCACGGTGGGACGCACTTCGGTCAGGTTCTGCTGAAGCTTGGCGACATCTTCGGCGAACGCGACTTTCGCGCCGAGTGCAACGGCCATATAGTAACCGGTCGTCCTCTCGAGAGAATGCGAAAGCGGAAGGAATGACAGGAACACCTCCTTGTCGTCAAAGAAGCTCTTATAGCCCGTCATTATCTGGTTGACGTTCGAAATGAAATTGCTGTGTGAAAGCATCACTCCCTTCGGGTTCCCCGTGGTTCCTGAAGTATAGATGATGGTCGCGAGATCGTTGAGCTTGATCGCGTTGAGACGCTTGTCGAACTCGCCCTTGTTCCTGTAGGCTTCACCTTTCCGGTATGCCTCGTCAAGAGTGAGAACGCCGGCCTTCTTTTTCGACGGGACATCGATCACGATGACCGATTTCAGCTTGGGTGCCTTTTTCTTGATGCTCAGCACCTTGTCGAGATGGGCCTCCGTGCCGCAGATACAGGCCTTCGACTCCGAATGAGCCAGCACGTACAGCGCTTCCTCGGCCGAATTTGTCGCGTAGATGGGCACATTGACCGCTCCAATAGAGAGAATGGCCTGGTCGGCCACCCACCACTCGTAGCGGTTCTGCGAAAAGATGGCGACCTTGTCGCCCTTCTTGATCCCTATCGACATCAGATACCATCCGAGCTTTCGTATCATAGCATCCATGTCGGTCCATGACACATCGGTGTACCTGCCGTCTTTTTTGTAGGCGACACAGCCCTTCGAACCGAGCTTCGCTACCTGGTTCTGGAAAAGGGCGGCAACCGACGTTTCCTTATATTTCGCCATTGAATCCTCCATATAATTTATAAAAAGTATCAGACCGCCGGCCATACCCGCGGGCCGGTATATTTATATTTGAATATATTTTATTATACTGACAATATGTAATATTTTAACACAAAATCATTTAAGTTCAATTATTTATGATTACAATTATGTTTTAATGTCAACCATCTTATTGGCCAAAAGGCGAATTTTATGGGGATGAAAACGATTTTTTTAACGAAACCGGGATATTGCGGAAATCGGCTTCATTGCCGGCGATGCTCACCATTAAATTATATTGTGTTCATCGAGATATGTTCGCGGTCCTTTTCCCAACGAACCGTTCTCATGGATCATTTTTCTCCGGGAAGTATACGACAAATTCCGATCCGCCCGCCTCTTCGGAATTGACCGTTATTTCGCCACTGTAACTTTTCACTATCGAATACGATATGGAGAGGCCCAGCCCCGTACCCTCGCTTTTTTTTGTCGTGAAAAAAGGCTCGAAGATTCTCTGAATATTCTCGGGGGCGATTCCGGTGCCGTTATCCCGTATCGAGATGTAAACCATCGGCACCCCCCGCCGCACCCGACCTGTTTCAATGTTAATGATTCCCCGTTCCTTATCTTCGATGGAATCATCCGCATTCGAGAACAGATTCATAAGAACCTGTATGAGCCTGTTGCGGGCTATGTGGATGTTCGTCCTTCCGGCCCCCAGCTTCATATTGACGGCGATTCCTTTTTTCTGAAGGTTTTTCAGATATATCTTTACCGGGAAATTTTTCAACAGCTCGTCGACCTGAACGTTGTCGATGGCGACGCTGGCCGGGTTCGCGTAGTCCTTCAATTGCTTCACTATCCCGGATATCCTGCTGATCTCCTCCTGGAGGGAATGCATGAGCTCCATGCTTCCATTCTCCCCGTCCACATCGACCTCGGTCATAATGGTTTTCAATTCGTCCAGGTCGAGCTGCATTATGGAAAGCGGATTGTTGATCTCGTGGGCCACGCCCGCGATTATTCTGCCCATCGCCGTCAGCCGTTCATATCGATCCAGCGCGTTCTTCATCAGCGCCTGTTCATCGATCGATCGTATTTTTTCGAGCGTAATCGAGGCCAGGTTCGATATCCCCATCAGGATGTTCAGTATGATCGTGTCGAAATCGTAAACCGAAGAGGCGAACGCCAGTATTATTACGGCCACGATCTCGCTTTTGACCGTCAATGGAATGAACACGGCCGAGTTGCTTTTCAGTATTCCGGGAAAATTCTGCCGGTCCTCGTCGTTGAGCTCGGTCTGCAGGTTTTCCATGAATATTGGAGCTTTCTTGCTTACCAGCATGCGTATCGTCAGGGATGTCCTTTCATCGATCACCGCCTCGGCGCTCCTCAGCATCGATCCCGTCGTGTTGACCGTCCGGAAGCCCGGCCTTTCCCTGTACAGAATCTCCATGGCGTCGGGTTTCATCATCGATTCTATCGATTCGGCTATGGCCTGAAACACCTCGTCCACGCCTTCGCATTTCAGGAACCGCGCCGAGATCGTATTGTAAATGTCGATCAGCGCCTGGAACCGCCTGTTCTGCTCCTTCAGTTCGAGCTCGATGTTCTTCTGATCGGATATATCGCGTATAAAGGCGAAATTCCCCATGCTTCGCCCTTCGCTGTTCATCAGCCGCGACATCGATACCAGCACAGGCACCCGGGAACCGTCCTTTCGCATGAATTCCTTTTCGTATATGAACGATCGGCCGGTCTTTTTCATTTCTTCCATAAGCCGGCGCTGCGCGTCCCGGTACTCCGGGGCGGTAAAGTCGTAGAAGGTCCTGCCTTCCAGGTCTTCCCTTTTCCTCCCGGTTATGGTGAGATATTCGTTGTTGAAATCAAGGTATTCGTTATTATCATTAACGAATACGAAACCCAGGTTTACGGTTTCGATTATGCCACGGTTGTAGTTCTTCTCTATTTCAAGCTGGTGCTGAAGCGTTTTTATCTCGGAGATGTCTTTCACGAACCCGTAAATGTAGTGTGTGCTCTCACCTTCCGAACGCATCGGGTTCAGGCTTATCAGGCAATAGCGACTGTCGGTTTCCGCGCGTATCTCCATCTCCACGGATTCGGAACGCCCCTCCCTGCGGACCGTTTCGAGCTTCTTCAGCAGCGTCTTTGCCGAATTCCTGCCGGAGATTTTGAGCAGGGATACGTCACCACGGGAAAGACCGTCCTCCCCGAACAGCCGGCTGAACGATTCGTTGCAGTGGATAATCCTGAATTTTTCATCCAGCACGAAAAATCCGTCTATCGAATCATCGATGATCCGCTGGAAAAAATCCCTGTATACTTCAGGTTTCCCGCCCGGTATGGAATCGCCCTTTCCACGCATGCCCCCCTTATACTTCAGTTTTCGGGCCATATGCAAGCCAAATTTAAATACACGAAAATACTTGACAGCACCGGCGCTTTTTAGTCCCATCACTGTCGATGTTTCCATACGTAACGGGAACAGCTCCGATATTAAAGGTGCATCCGGCATCGCCGCGGACAGGATCGAGGGGATACCCGGAATCGCTCTCCGACCGGGCACCGTTACCGCAGAAGGAGTTCTCCGTGCCGAAGAAAAAGCCCTCGAACGCCGAAAAGACCGCTCCGAAGAAGAGGTCCGCGAAGACCCCCGTCGATCCATATTCAGGCAGGACGGGCAAGGCCTCCAAAGGAAGCGGTAAATCCGTTAAAGCCGACAAGGGACGGGCCGATAAAGCGACCGGAACCGGCAGAGACCTCGTGCGCAGACCTGCCGGTGCGGTGAAGAAGCCTTCCCGTCAAAAATCCTCCTCCACCGCCGTCAAGAAGCTCGAGACGACCGCGGTCGTCTCGCCGGCCGCCGAATCTACCGCAATAGATCCCGATGCCAGGGCCCGTGGCGACATCCCCATGAGCCTCGTTTCTCATCTCGATGAATTCCGCAGCCGTTTCCTCGTATCACTGCTCACGGTTTTCATCCTCATGCTTGTCGGTTTCATCTTTTCGGACTATCTCCTTGCGGTAATCAATAAACCGTATCTCGCCACGGGCCAGAAGCTCAATGTCTTCAACCTGATCGACGGTTTTCTTCTCAGGCTCAAGGCCGCGATGCTCGCGGGTGTTCTCCTGGGATTTCCGGTCATCGTGTATGAGCTCTGGAAGTATATAGCGCCCGCAATCGCCGTAGGGGACAGGATGTTCGCGCGCCTTTCCGTTGTCGCGGCGCTGTTCCTTTTTTACCTGGGGCTTACCCTGACCTACTTTACGCTCCCGTTCGCGATCAAGGCCCTGTTGAGCTTCACCCCCAGCGACATGACCAATATGATCAACGCGGCTCAGTACCTCAATTTCGTCATGCTCTTCTGTCTCGCCATCGGGGCCGTGTTCGAGCTTCCGATCGTGATAATGATCCTCACAAAAATCGGGATCGTCACCCCGACATTTCTCATCACCAAGCGCAAATACGCGATCGTTCTCATCTGGATTCTGGCCGCCGTAATCACTCCCACCGTGGATCCGCTCACACAGTCGCTCGTCGCGCTTCCCCTTATGCTTCTGTACGAGATATCCATTGTCATCTCGAAGATCATGGTGAAGCGTAAAAAGCGAAGGGAACTCGCCGGGCGACCGTAAAATTCTCTTGACTCGCCGTGATTGACGGACCCTATACTGGTCCTGACACGATAAGGGGGCATTGTTCCGCGGTCCGCCGTCGGCGCACCCGCTTCCATCGCTCCCCGGGGTCGCGACCGGTTTGCCGGTTCGCATCGTTTCTAACATCATCGAATGCGGGAGGGTGCCGTGGCCATCAAATATCTCAAATCTCTCGAGCTGCGCGGTAAACGCGCGTTTATCCGGGTTGATTTCAACGTGCCGTACGATAAATCCATGGCGATTACCGATGACACCAGGATCACCGCCACGCTCCCCACGATAAAGCACTGCATCGACAACGGAGCGAAGACGATCCTCGTTTCCCACCTCGGTCGCCCCGACGGCAAAGTCGTTCCGAAGATGAGCCTGGCTCCCGTCGCGGAACGTCTCGCGAAGCTGCTCGGCAAAAAGGTCCTTTTCGTTGACAGGCCGATCGGATCGGGAGCGGCGGAGATGCTCGCCAGCCTGGGCGACGGCGAGGTCGCTCTCCTCGAGAACATCAGGTTCTACCCCGAGGAGGAGAAGAACGATCGCGAATTCGGCAAAAAACTCGCCGGACTGGCCGACGTGTACATCAACGACGCGTTCGCCGCGGCGCATCGCGGCCATGCCTCCAACGAGGCGATAACCCATTTTGTCAGGGAATGCGCGGCGGGATTCCTGCTCGAAAACGAGATCGAATACTTCAGGAAAGCCATGGTCGATCCCGCACGCCCCACAACGGCAATCATCGGAGGGGTCAAAATCTCGACTAAGATCGACGCGCTCAAGAACATACTGGGAAGGGTCGACAACCTGATAATCGGCGGCGGCATGTCGTATACATTTTTAAAGGCCAGGGGATATGATGTCGGAAAATCGATACTGGAAGCCGATCATGTATCGACCGCGAAGACCATCATCGAGCTCGCCGCGAAGAACAACGTCAATCTCGTGCTTCCGATCGACATCGTCGTGGCCCCTGACCTGGACAGCGCCGACAAAAAGAAGCTTGCCCGCTTCGACGCCATGCCGGCCGACATGGAAGGCGTGGACATCGGCCCGGAAAGCATCAACCTGTACGCCGGGATAATCCGTAATTCCAGGACCGTTATATGGAACGGTCCCCTTGGCGCTTTCGAGAATCCCGAATTTGCCGTGGGAACCAACGCGATCGCGAAGATAGTGGCCGATTCCGATTGCCTCAGCGTCATCGGCGGCGGTGACAGCGTTTCGGCCATCAACCAGTCCGGATACGCCGACAGGATGTCCTACATATCGACCGGCGGCGGGGCGTTTCTGGAGCTTCTCGAAGGGAAGACGCTTCCGGCAATCGCGGCACTGGATAAATAGCCCGCGCAGGTCCCCCGGGGCGTTACTGCTTTGAGCGCTCCCGGCGGGACAATATCGTCCGTGGATCGATTTCCCCGATATTGTTGAAAATATAATCGGGCCGGTAGGGAAACCTGTCGGCCATTTTGCGCGTCGTCACACCCGTCAGCACCAGGCAGCAGGTCATTCCCGCCTCGAGCCCCCCGACGATGTCCGTGTCCATACGGTCACCGATCATGAAACAACTGGCCGAGTGCACCTTGATGTGCTTGCGCGCCCAGTACATCATCGCCGGATTGGGCTTCCCGAGAAAATACGCCCTAACCCCGGTCACCCGCTCGATGGGGGCGACAAGCGCGCCGCACGCCGGCACCGGACCGCGCGGCGTCGGGCCGGTGATGTCGGGATTAGTCGCGATGAACCGTGCGCCCTCCTGTATGAGAAGGGTCGCCTCCATGATTCTGGAGTAATCGTATTCGTCGGTTTCCCCGACGATCACGTAGTCGGGGCGGTGCCTGGTGATGCGGATGTTGTGACGCTCGAGCTCCTCTATCAGTCCGCGTCCGCCGATAACGTACGCGGAACCGTCGGGTTTCTGATACTCTATGAACGTGGCGGTGGCCATGGCCGATGTGTAAAAATGCGCGTCGTCCACGTCTATACCCATCGTGTGCAGCCGGTGCTTCAACTCCCGCCGGGTGTGATACGAATTGTTGGTGATAAACAAATACGGATACCTGCTTTTCTTGAGCCGATCAACGAACTGTCGCGCTCCCGGGATCAGGGTATTCCCCTTGTTGATCACCCCGTCCATGTCGATGAGGAATGCCTTCTTGTAGCTGTCATCACGTATTGCGCGTTTCACCGTAAGCTCCTTCATCTCGTTTATAGCGATCCCGAAACTTTCTCATTTTGATCCCGCATCTGGTGGGCTCGAGCGTGACCTGCATTCCCCGCGTGACCGTATGATAACGACATGCCTGTTCCTCTGTTGAATTATTATTGCATTTTCTCCTTCGTTTCGCAATTATAATTCCCGGGCTTTGCTTTTTGCGCGAGGTGCGTTTTCCCAAGGGGCCCCGCGGGCAATAAAAAAAGGAGATCGGTCAATCTCCTTCCGTTTTGACGGGTATGGGTGGATGACGGGGCTCGAACCCGCAACCACTGGAGCCACAGTCCAGGGCTCTGCCATTGAGCTACATCCACCGTGATGCGCGGGAATACAGACGGCGCTTCCCGGTGGCGCTCATACTAAAATCAGCCGGTGGACTGTCAAGTTTTTTTCAGGTCGTGGGGAAACGGCGTTTTGCGGGCTGAAGGTAGCCCGTCAATGCGCGATAATCACCGTCGATTGTTACCGACAGGGTCGCCATCACGGCGACCATCATTCTGTGGTTAAAAGGAACCATGCCGATGAAACCTCTCTTTGTCATCGTGATTTGCGCCGCCTGCATAATCGGCCCGCACCCGCGGGCATCGGCCGATTGTGAGAAAGGGGACTGCACCAACGGCACCGGGACCTTTTTATGGGTCGATCAGACCGAATACACGGGCGAGTGGAAAAACGACACGCAGCACGGCAGGGGCGTCATGAAATGGCCCAACGGCGACCGCTACGAGGGGGACTGGCAGAACGGCCGCAGGCACGGAAATGGCGTGTATACGAAGAAGGACGGCTCGCGATACGAGGGGGCCTGGCGCGACGGGGCGCCGCACGGTAACGGTACCATGCGATGGGCGAATGGCGACACCTACAGGGGACAGTGGAAAAAAGGCCTGAGGCACGGTAACGGTACATACACGCTCCGCAACGGCAAAAGCGTTACCGGCCAGTGGCGGGACGACAAATTCGTGGACCAGTGATTCCGCAATCCGGCGGGTGCTTAACGCGGAGCGGCGTACAGCAGGCTGAGCGGATCTACATATATGCCCTCGACCGAAAACGAAACATGCAGGTGTGCCCCCGTCGAGAGCCCCGTGCTTCCGACAAAGCCGACCAGGTCTCCCGCGCTCACTTTCTGGCCCTCCCTGACCGCAAACCCGTCCAGGTGCATGTACGACGAAAAAATCCTGTTTCCGTGGTCGATGACTATGTAATTCCCTTCATAGTACATTGCCCGCGCGATAGCCACCCTGCCCCCGAGCATGGCGAACACCGGATCGCCCGTTTCACCGCGGAGATCGACACCCGAATGCGCGTTGCTCGAAGGTTCAAGGTATCTGCGCTTACCCCGGACGACCCGGTATCGCTGGTACTTCCGCCCCGCCCAGAACGGTGATGTGATGAAATGCGCATCCCGCGGATGACATGCCGGCCCCTTCAGCCTGTAAGGAGTGCTTCTGTCGAACACCTCTTTCTTTTTCCGCGAGCACTCTTCGATAAACGCAAGCACCTCGGGCGGCGCCACCAGGCCTATATTGGAGAATCGCCCCAGATTGATCGGGCGTGGATACTTCCTGAAACCGGTCGGTTTAACCATCAATTCGAAATGGTAGTTCACCATTTTCCCGCCCTGTTCCCAGGAAACGGTGAGCGGTTTCCTTCCCGGTCTTTCATCGGGCGCGATCGCGAAAAGCCCCGCGTAGCCCCGGTCCCTTTTCGCGAGTGGAACCGGCCGGCCGTCATAAAACAGTCCGGGCAACGGCAGGCCGCCGGTCGAGGGAGAGGCGATGATTTCCGCGTAGACCGCATTTCCCTGCGCGAAGCTTCGCGCGCGCAGGGAAAGCCTGAACAGGCCCCTGTCCCACTCTAAAGCCTCCGCCGGCACCGCTTTATACGGATAGGGCTTTCGCTGAATGTCCCCCCGCCCTTCGGATTTCTCCATGCCGGAAAGACCGGTTGAAAGAAGCATACAGGCAACTGCCGCGGACAGAATTTTCGGTATGGGCCGATAACGCATTTCTAAAATTCCCGGTCAGTCCCTGTCTCCCGCGATCAGACAGACCGCGATGGCGCTCAGCAGGGCCTTGAGCACGAACGAGGATATCAACGCATACTCCTGGTCCTTGCTCCCGTCGGCGCTTCGCTGCGAGCAGTGCTCATTCGCTCCATCGGGTCCCAGGCCGTCGATGGTCGGTACCGATCCCCAGGTGAAATTGCCGTCGCTCAGCCCGCCGCGGGCTTCGGCTGCAAGCTTCATTCCCAGAATATCGGCCGCGCGGCGGTAATACTCCAGCAGCCTTTTTGTCGGCTCGTTTTCCGGCCATGCCGGGTTTTTCCTGAGGATGCCGACCGATGTCCTGCAACGGAAAGCCCCGTCGGCGGAAACAACGCTCGAAAGCCCGTCGATCTCCGCAAGCCCCCTGAGTCCGCGCTCCAGCGTGGCGTTATCGTACGCCCGCATCTCCCCGTCGGCCTCCGCGGCGTGCGCCACCCTGTTCAGCACGAGCCCGCCCTCGACGCGCCCGATGTTGACCGTCAGGCCACGCTCATAGTCGGTGAGCCCGGACACCCTCAACACCGCCTCGGCGAGCTGGACGATTGCGCTCGCCCCCTCCCGGTGGCCGACTCCCGCGTGCGCCCCCTTCCCCGTCGCGACTATTTTAAACACCGCCCGCCCCTTGCGGGCCGTTACGAGCCGGAATACGCCATTCTCGATTCCACCTCCCTCGAAGACCAGGCAGGCGGCACCGGCCGGGCCGATCCTTTCCACGCAGAGGGCGCCGAAATCGTCCGACTCGGTTTCCTCCGTCGCGTCGAAAAGCAGCACCCAGGAGACCGCATCGAATACATCGGGGGCGATCTCTTTCAACGCCTCGAGCATCATGAGCAGAACGATCGTACCGCCCTTGATGTCGTTCGCGCCCGGGCCATACACCCTGTCGCCTTCGATACGGTACCTGAAATCGTTTTCCCGCTCCTCCTCTTCGGTAAAGACCGTATCCAGATGTGAGACACAACCTATGCGTACAGTGGATGAACCCTGACGGGTGAGGACGAGATGGCGTCCGCATTCGTCCCCGTGCGCGGAAGGTACGTATTCTGCATGGAAGCCGTGCGCGCCGAATATTTCCGCCGTATATCCAGCGAGACGGTTCACGCCCGACGCGTTGCCGGTGAAGCTGTTTATCGAGATCATCTTCTCGAGCATCGCGAGATAGCGGGGCATCGCCTGCTCCAGGAACGCCCGCACGCGCCCGATTCGGTTTCCGTTCAGCACATCCATAAAGCCCCTTTCTATCGCCCTCCCGTCGTCGCTTTCGTGAAGATCCGGCCGCGATAATAATAGAGCAGTCCCGTGGATGTAAGCAGAATTCCCAGCACCGACGGCACGAAGGCGGTTATCAGCGTAACGACCATGTACGCACAGTAAAACGCAATTACGATGATGATGCTGTACGGATACAACCATGCCCGGTACGGGCGCGCGGCGTCGGGATACTTCTTCCTCAGCACAACGACCGACCAGACCGTCATGATATTGAAGACCGTGCCGGTGAAGCTGAAGAAATCGATGATCGTTTCATACGAATGCTTTGCCGAGGCGGCGAAGAGCAGAAGCACTCCCGCCCAGAGGCCCTGGAAAACCATGGAGTAGTTCGGTGTTTTGTATTTCGGGTGTATTTCGGCGAACTTTTTAAAGAAGAGCCCGTCGCGCGCCATGGCCTGCCAGGTTCGCGCCTTGCAGAGGATCTGCGTGCTGACGTTGCCGAAGGTGTTGACCATCACCGCGATCGATATCAACGCACCGCCGATTCCACCGATCGCCGCCTGCATGGCGTCAACGGCGATCCAGCTCGATTCCTTCACCGCGTCGACCGGAAGCTGGTAGAGATACGCCGAGTTGGCCCCGGCATACAGCAAAAGCACCCCCGCTATGCCGATGAAGAGCGACAGCGGCAGGTTTTTCCTCGGATTGCGGACCTCCTCGGCCACGTAGGTCGCCCCTTCCCAGCCGCTGTAGGCGAAAAAGGAGTAGCGCAGCGCCGCCCCGACGGCGAGCACCGTGCCCCAGTTCCATTCCGCCGGCCAGAACGGCGTGGAGAAATGCGAGAAACTGCCCTGCGCGGTGAAGCAGATGCCGATCACCGCGCCGATCGCCGCCACCTTTATGAAGCTGAAAACATCCTGGACCACGCCGCTCAGGAAAACCCCGAAGCAGTTGACCGCCGTGAGGAGCGCGATCGTAAAGAGGGCTACGGCGATGACGGCGGGGCCGGGCATGGGCGTGCCGAGGATTATGCTCCACAGCGCGCCGGAATATTCGGCGAACACCAGCGCGACGGCGGCGATGGAAGCGGTCTCCGAAACGAAGAACATGGCCCAGCCGCGCAGGAAGGTGAATACGGGGGGATAGGCGGCGCGCAGGAACACGTACGGCCCGCCGGATTTCGGCATCATCGCGACGAGCTCGGCGTAGCACATGGCGGCGAATATGGTGATGACACCGCCGATTATCCATACCAGCGCGAACAGGGAGGTACAGCCGACCAGCGCCATTATGGGTCCGGGCGTGCGGAATATACCCGAGCCGATGATGCGCCCTATTACGATCGATACCGTCTCGAGGAAACCGAGACCGCGCCGCAGCTCGGTCTCCTCGGAGAATATGGACGGACC
>CAZVEG010000067.1:0-7573 GCA_964625625.1 uncultured Leptospirales bacterium
TACCAGAAACGCAATAATGGTATACATCATACGGAGGGACCAACGATATGAAGAGACTCATGACTTTCATGATGATGGCCGCGGTGGCGGCGATGGTGGCGTGCACGTCGGATAAAACCGAGATTGGGTGGAGAAACAATGTAGGCGAAAATATTAATGAAATTATTTGGGACGCGGATAATATACAATGGGTTAAAGGCAATTTAGATGATTCATCGTCGGGATATGCTCATGGCGAGACTACGGAACAAAAAGAGGTATCAACACGAATCAGTACAGTTTATGCCGCCTTTTGGGATGGCACCGGCTTTTCAAGCAATACCGCTATACTGGAAACGGGTAATTCCAGTTACCAAATAAATGAAGGCGACTCTGTCATCGTAACAATTAACACAATAGTCGGAATTTGATAAAATAATTTGGATTCGTTTTAATGAAAAAAATAAGAATGGTAGTTTTAATTTCAACCGCTCTACTGCTGTTACCAGTTAGTCTAATTTATCCCAATAAGGTTTTTAATTGGTCTATCATATCCGGAGAGTGGGATATCAGGAAAGATAATCTCAAATCATTTCTTATTTCAAAAAATACAAAAACAAGGGATTGGGGCTATAGTGAGTTAATCGGTTATAACTCACTTATCAGCCTCAATCCAATTATTAATTATTCCTCTTTTTCATTTTCATTTGAAATATCTGAAGTACCCCAAGTAAACCCTGATATTCTGTTCTTTTTCAATGCGTTTGACTACCGGCAATTTCATTCATTTAAGCTGTTAAAGATTAAAAATAATACATACAAGCTTTCTTTTATAAATTGCTCCATCAAAGACACCACGCTACGCCCCGCCGTTAAATGGAATTACACCATTACTGAGCTCGCCTCCAAAGATATAGAACTCGAATACAACCGCGAATACCGCGCCGAAATCCGTATCAGGAAAAACCGCGCGACCTTTTACCTCGACGGCAAAAGACTCATGGAGGCCGAGGCGCCCGAGGCGCTTGCGGGCGGAAAGATCGGCTTCTCCAACCGGAACACGGCGCTCAGGATCGCCGATCTCAAGGTCTACAACGGCAGGGAAATCGTCTTCGAGGATGACTTCTCAAAGGACAGCATCAAGCGCTACCGGGTGCAGGCCACCACCATGTCGAAGGAGGAGTACGAGAAGCGGAACAGGGGTAAGTAGCGAGAGGGAAAATATATTTATATGTATTGACATATGGGCGTAAATACGTATATTTTTCATACAAGAGGGGTAAGGCGCCGGCGAAACTGTTTTATAACAGGCGTTTTTCAGCCACCATTCTTTAAAGGGTAGTATTTGAATTTCATGGACTTTGAATGGGACGAGGAGAAAAACCGCGCAAATACCATAAAACATGGAGTCTCTTTTTATGAAGCGCAAGACGCCTTTTTCGACATTAACAGGGTAATAGCGTTTGACACCAGGCATTCCAACAATGAAGAAAAGCGATATTTCTGCTATGGTAAAATAAAGGATAAAATACTGACTGTTCGTTTTACCGTACGATCGAATAGAATCAGGATTATTGGCGCCGGATACTGGAGGGAGGGCAAGACAAAGTATGAACAAAAATAAAACCTACAAATCCGCGCCGAAACATATCGCCGATGCGATAATTTCATCACAATTGATCGACGACTTCCTGCCTCCGCCGGAAGATTTGGTCAAAAAGGAAGAAAACGTCAAAATTACGATCTCGCTGAGCAAATCGAGTGTATCGTTCTTTAAAGAAAAGGCGAGGAAGGCTGGTATACCGTATCAGACCATGATCAAGACCGTTCTCGACAGATACTCTTCCCATTATCGGAACACGAGATAATCGTACCGACCGCCCCCCACCACGCAAAAAGACGCGGTCGCCCGCGTCTTTCGTATGCTTAAAATAACATTTTCTCTTTACCGCACCAGGCGCGTAACCGCCTCCTCTTTCAGGTTCGAGATGCTGCCTAGCGAGGCGGCGTCCCTGCCGGCGAGCGCGCCTTCGAGCGATCCCACCAGCGCACCGATCTTCTCGCCGCCGATCACGTTGCTGGCGGCGATGTTTTCCACCTCGATCTGAAGGCGCGTGAGCTTCGCGACGTCTTCAGCGATAAGCCCGTCCACACTTTCACGCCGGGCCGACAGCACCGAGGGAGAATCGGCGGACCCGACGAATTCGCGCAACACCGGCGCGCCCTCGAAACGCACGTTCTCGAGTATCCTCGAGGCGCCGGCACCGCCCTTCGACATGTCGTTCTGAAGCTGCACCAGTCCGTCGCGAACGATCTGGCTCCTGGTAAGCGAGGTCTGTATTTCGCGGAGCTCTTTCTGGATGTTGTCGATCCGCGACGCCATCCTGTTCTCGATTTCTACCCTGTCGGTGCGGAGGCCGTCCCTGCGTTTACCGTCTGCCGACTCCTCCTCCACCTGCCGCTGATTGCTTATCTTCCGTGCGGACCCCAGAATGGCGTCGATGGAAACCTTCATTCTTTCACCCTCCCTTGTGAGCGCTGCGGCGAACTAATCGTGCCCGGAACTTCCCGATTATGCCGTACGCAGTCTAAAAAGGCGACACATATTTGTCAAACAATAATCACAATGTGACATAATTTTTTCATCCGGGGCTTGCGAATCATTTTTCGGAAAACGATGAGGTGAACTCCTCGCGTCAAGGCATCATTGCGATGAGTGACCTGGCCATAGAACGAGGGAGTGCAATCCCTTGTTCTATGGTAGAACCCGACGGCCGGGTATTCGCACGAGTATAGCTCCTTGCCTGTTGAGATCGCCACGTCGGCCCGCGGCCTCCTCGCGATGCCACGCTCTATATTAATCACCGTATCGCCGGGACACCGCACAATACCCCATCCCCCACGGCGCGACGTTCGATTCCGCTCAGGCCTGGGGCTGCGCGGCCGGTTTCTTCTCTACCTTCTCCATCTTGAGCGACACGAGCTTCGAAACGCCGGGCTCCTCCATGGTGACGCCGTAGATCGACTCGCCTATGCTCATGGTCTTCTTGTTGTGGGTAACGATCATGAATTGCGTGCCCTTCGAGAACTGCTGCAGCATGCGCACGAAGCGGCCGATGTTCTGCTCGTCCAGCGGCGCGTCGATCTCGTCGAGGAAGCAGAAGGGCGAGGGCTTGACCATATAGGTCGCGAAGAGGAGAGCGATCGCGGTGAGCGCGCGCTCCCCGCCCGAAAGCAGGTTGATGTTCTTGAGCTTCTTGCCGGGAGGCCTCACGAAGATCTCGATCCCGCTCTCGAGCACATTCTCGAGGTCGGTGAGCTCGAGGCTGGCGTCGCCGCCCTCGAAGAGCTGCTTGAATATCTCCGAAAAGTTCTTCTGGATGTCGGCGAAGGTCGAGATAAACAGCTCCACCGACGTCCGATTGATGTCCTGGATCACCGAAAGGATGTCCTCGCGCGCCTTCTCGATGTCCTTCTTCTGCCCGATATAGTATTCGAAACGCTTCTTTAAATCGCGGAACTCCTCGATGGCGAGGTTGTTGATGGGACCCAGGTCCTGGATCTTCTTCCTGAGATCCTGAATACCGCGCTGGATCTCGGGCATCTGCGACTCT
This sequence comes from uncultured Leptospirales bacterium, assembly GCA_964625625.1. GTDB lineage: Bacteria > Spirochaetota > UBA4802 > UBA4802 > UBA5368 > MVZN01. The sequence goes on from CAZVEG010000067.1 coordinate 3,594, forward strand.
TCGACCTGCACATCTTTAAGATCGGAAAGGCGCTTTTCATACTCGGTCCAGAGATGCTCCTCGATGCCGTTGATCTTGAAGACCATCTCGACCTGCGCCTTCTCCTGCTCACCGATACGCTCCACGGCCTTTTTAAGGCTCTCGGCGTCCTTCTTCGAAACGTCGCGGCGGCCGGCCACGCGCTTTTCCACCTCGTCGCGCTTGGCCGCGAACTCGGCGATGGTCTTCTTAAGCGCCTCGCTGCGGTCGTTGAACTCGATGAGGCGCTCCTCCCACTCCTTTATCTCCTTCTGGAGATTTTCTATTATCTTTGCCGAGCGTTCCTGGTCCTCGCGGTAGTTTTCAATCTGACGCTCGATGTCCTTCACCTGGTGAGCGAGTGACTGTAAATTCTTCTCGATCCATGCCCGCTCGTTCTCGTTCTTCGAGAGGTCCTTCTCGATGCGCATGATCATCGCGTTGATGTCTTCAAGCTCCGCCTGCTCGTTCTTTATATTCTCCTCGAGCGCGGCGATGTCGTTATTGGCGGATTCGCTGTCGTCCATCATCTCGCGGATGCGGCGGTCGAGGCCCTCCTTCTCGGCGTGGATGCCCGTTTTATCGAAGAGGATCGAGCGGAAGCCGTCCTCGAAGCCCTCGAAGGTCGCGATGTCGGCCCTGAGCGCCGCGACGTCGATTCCGGCGATTGTCTTCGACGCGTCATCGGTATCGCCCAGGCGCAGCGCCGCGAGCGCCTTTCGGAGCGCATCTTCGAGCCCGGAGAGCTTCCCGTCGATCCGCGCGCGAACTTTACGGCGCTCCTCCTCCGAGCCCGCGAGCTCCGCCTTGCGCTTCTCGATGGCGTCCACGAGCTTCCGTATGACCACCTCGAGGCTGGCGCGCAGCTCCTTGAGCTTCTCGTCGTTGGACTTGATGCGCCGGCGGTTGTCCTCGATTTTGTCGCGCGAGGCATGGATGGAATCGATCTTCCGCTTGCGCGAATCGAAAAGGCTCTGCAGCCTCTCGCGGTCCTCCTCGATTTTGCTCTTTATGCGGACGCCGTCTTCCTGGTTCTTCAGCGTTTCCTGGCGCAGGCGGTCGAGCGACTGGGTGCGCTCCCTGATGTTCTTCTCGACCGAGGCGCGCCGCTCGTGCTGCTCATCGATGAGCTTTCGGTTCTTCTCGGTGCGCGAGTCGATGTCCTCGACTTTGAGTTTGTAGGTGTGCAGCTTCTTGTCCAGCTCGAAGAGATGGATCTGTATGTCGTTCTTGTACTTTTCGTCCTTCTCGTTCTCGGCCGAGATGGCCGAAACGCGCGAGGAGAGCTCCTCGCGCTCGCGCGTGAGCTTCTCTATCTCGGTGTCGATCTTCGCCCGCCGGCGCGAGAGCTCGCCGAAACGAAGGAGGCTCTGACGCACGTCGTGCTCCTTGAGCTCGGCCATGAGGCCGAGGTATATCTTTGTGCGCTCGGCCTGTTTGGCCTTGTGGTCCTTCTCGCGCTCGATCTCCCGGATGATGTCGTTAATGCGCTCCAGGTTGGCGCCGGTCTCCTCGAGCTTGCGCAGGGACTCCTTCTTCTGGTACTTGAAGCGCGAGATGCCGGCGGCCTCCTCGAAGATGTAGCGCCGGTCCTCGGCCCGGCTGGAGAGGATCATGTCGATCTTGCCCTGCTCCATCACCGAGTACGACGACTTTCCGATCCCGGTATCCATGAACAGCTGTTCGATATCTTTAAGGCGCACGGGGGACTTGTTTATGAGATACTCGGACTCGCCGTCGCGGAAGACGCGCCGGGTGACCGTCACCGCGTCCGAGTCGAGCGAGAGCACGCGGTTGGTGTTGTCGATGGTGATCGAGACCTCGGCGAGCGACAGGGGTTTGCGCGACTCGGTGCCGGTGAAGATGATGTCTTCCATCTTCTCGCCGCGGATGTTCTTCGCCTGTTTTTCGCCCAGCACCCACTTTATTGAGTCCACGACGTTGGACTTGCCGCAGCCATTCGGCCCGACAATCACCGTGATCCCGGGCTCGAAGACGATGGGGGTCTTCTCCGCAAAAGACTTGAACCCGAATATTTCCATCGATTTAAGAAACATGTAGCTTGCCGGTAGTCGTGTCGTTTTTAATTTCGGAACGCCCCACAACGCCAGAGAAGGGCGCAGGCCGGGGTGCGGAAAGCCAAAGAAAACAGCTCTTTTTAACAGAATGGTATTACAGTGGAAAAAGAGCCGATAAGGCAAGAAGATTTTTCGGCCCTGTACAAATTTTCAAATCGCGAAAAGCCTTTCAGGGCGGGTCTTTCCCGGCGGCTCACGACAACGGCGTTTCGGACGTGATGGGAAGGTCCGACCGTCGCCCCCGTACGCGATCCGGTGCCATCACGTTCGAAACCGCCGCGAGCGGGCCGCCGGCACGACCGGCACTTTCCCCCGATGGCCATGAGAACCCGGCCCGATGCCCGAACGGATTTCATGGCGGAGATTCACCAGGCAGCATTAAAGCGGCACATGACCCGGAGCAATCCATAACGGAACAGGGGGCTCAACCAGGGGCTCTGACCCCTTACGCCAAACCCGGCCCGACACCTGCTTGACAGCGAGGCCGAAAACCCGCACACTACCCATACCGGGCGGAGATCGGTAGCGCACCGCACACGAGCGCGGTCCCGCCGGCGAAACTACCATGGAAGGAGCCGATCCGATGCCCGAGCGAAACGCCCATCTCCCGCGTGCCGCCGCGATGGCCCTGGCCGCGCTGATCATGCTGACCGCCTGCGGTGCGGCGACGCAGACGAGGGAACGGGACTACGCCTTCAAGACCTACATTCGGGGGACCGCCTCCAAGGAGCTCCTCTCGAAGGAAAAGATCGACAACCGCCCCTCGTACGAGGCCTTCTTTTCGCTCGAGAAGCCGGAGGAATGCATCCGGATTACCGTCAGCGCGAAAAATTCTTCGATTCAAAGCGCCTATACAGACCCCTCGGTGCGGGCCTGCTTCATCGTGGAAAAAGCCGTCGATGTTTCGCGCTTCAATCTGCGTACCGGCGGTACCGTTTACGTTGAGATGGGGCGCAATTACGACATAAACTGGAAGCCCGAGCGCGAGACCGTCGTCTGCACCGCGAAGGACGATCCGTTGAAGAAACTCACCCCCGGCCCGTACCGCATTCGCATCACGGCCTTCGAGGCCCCCGATTTCAGCTTCTCGATCGCGATCGCCTCGAACGCTGCACAGGCCATCGTGGCGGCGCACGCCGCCGGGGAAGCTCCATGAAGGAGCACGAGTACGACTACCTCGAATCCGAGGACTCGTACGAGATGGCCGTTGAATGGATCGCCCGCGGCGATCTAGAAAAAGCCGAGGCATTGCTTAAAAAAAGCGTCCTCCTGAATCCCCACTTCATCTACGCCTACATCACGCTGGCGGGTCTTCACGCGCGCCGGAAGCGTTACTCCGACGCCATCGGCGTTCTCAGGCGGGCCTTGCGGGAGGACCCGTCATTCCACCGGCTGCACTACCTCATCGCCAAGTACGCGTACAGGATGAACAACGGCCCTCTCGCGCGCCGGCATATACTGGCCGCCCGCGAATCGGCCCCCGGCGAGGAGCTGTACCGCCGGGCGGCGAAAGTAATCGGCTGATCGACCCGGCAGGGCCGGGCGTATACATCACGCGCATTCGTTTTTTGATTGACGATATTCGTTTTTTTGATTATCCTTATTGTCGTTACCCCGGACCACGAGGGGAGCGGAGTATCGTTCAGTCAGTTATCTGACAGGGCGAAACGGTGCTATACAGAAAGAGCCGCGGATTAAGCGACCTGCGACATAAACAAAGCGCATTCAACAGGCAGTACGATTATATATCTGGAGGACAGGTTCAATGAAGAAACTTTTTGTGATACTTGCCGTGCTTGGACTGCTCTTCGCGGTGGCGAGCGACTCGTTCGCGCGCGGAATCATCGTCAAGGGCGGATACGCGATCATGCAGGAAGACTACGA
>CAZVEG010000067.1:7673-20681 GCA_964625625.1 uncultured Leptospirales bacterium
CGCCGGTCGAAGTCCTCGCGCTTGAACAGCGACAGGACGCTCACCCCCGTTGCCTCGATCGCCTCGCGGCCTCCCTCCTCGCGGTCGATGATCACCGCGGCGGCGATGACCTCAAGCCCCGCCTCGCGCATGCGCTCGATCGCCGTAATCGTGGAGCCGCCCGTCGTGATGACATCGTCGATCGCCACCACCCGCTTCACCCCGTCAAGGATACCCTCGATCCACTTGGCCGTGCCGTGCTTCTTGGGCTCCTTGCGCACGATGATCGGCCTGAGCTCCACGCCCTGGCGGTAGGCCTCGAGAGCGGTCGAAAGCGCTATCGGATCCGCGCCCAGGGTGAGCCCGCCGGCGGCATCGGGCTTCAGGTTCCGTATGGCCTGGAACATCAGCGCGCCCACGAGCGAGAGCCCCTCGGGGTTCAGCGTGGCGGCCTTGCAATCGAAATAATACGGGCTCTGGCGCCCGGATACCAGTGTAAACGGCGGGTTGTCGCGATAGATAAACGATTTTGTGTAGAGTATTTCAAACAGCCTTTCGCGTTCGGTGTGGTGCATTACGGTTCTCCTTTGAATCGGCCGGTGTTGTTATGCGCCCCGCGGCGCCTTCTGCTCGGGTAATACAGGTTCGGGAGCGACGCGAGCGGGCGGTTCCGGCGGGAACACATATGCCTGCACCGTGTCATCGTGTGCCTGACCCCGTTTTTGCGTATTTATTCATTCCCCGGTCAGGTCTTTATTCCGCTCGCTGTTGCGGCACCCGGATTTGGATTTGTGCTCTGACCCCATTAAACGGCGGGCAATAGTGACTCGCCCCCCTTCCCCTGTCCAGTCTCTTTTGGAGCACGGTGGCCTGGCCTGAAAGGAACGGGATTCATAACGCTCTGACCCCGGAAGCGGGCATCTGCCGGCTATTACTCCAGTGCTCTGACACCGTTTTGACCCGATTCAAGGCTGACCCCGCCATCGGCGTGAATCACTCAATTCCCGGTGCGCTCCCGGGCCTGCTCTGACACCCTTTTTCACGGTTTCGCGCTATTTCCCGAAGCGTTCCGGCCAGAGACGCGCGAGCCGCTCGGTTATGGCCTTTTCACTCCCTTCGTTCGATGGCCGGTAGTAGGTCTCACCGGCGAGTTTTTCGGGAAGATAGCTCTCATTTACGAAGTGTCCCTCGAAATCATGCGGATAGCGATATCCCTTGCTGTATCCCATTTCGCTCATCAGCTTCGTCGGCGCGTTGCGAAGGTGCATGGGTATCTCGATCGAGAAATCATCGGCGCGCTCCTTCGCTTTTCGAAGCGCCATGTACGAGGCGTTGCTCTTGGGTGAGGACGCCAGGAAGGTGGCGCACTGGGCCAGTACGATCTCCGCCTCGGGAGGACCGATCGACTGCGCGGCGGTCATGGCGGCGACCGCTATGGGCAGCGCCTGCGGCGAGGCGTTGCCCACGTCCTCGGAGGCGAAGATCACCATACGGCGGGCTATGAACACCGGGTCTTCCCCGGCGACAAGCATGCGCGCAAGGTAGTAAACCGCCGCGTCGGGATCGGAACCCCGCATCGATTTGATGAAGGCCGAGATGGTGTCGTAATGGCGGTCCCCGGCGCGGTCATAGTACACCACAACCCCTCGCAGCGCCTCGGCGATCACCTCATCGGTGATGGTTCCGTCCGTTGCCAGAAGCACCGCCTGCTCCAGCACGTTGAGCATGCGGCGCGCGTCTCCCTGCGCCAGGGCCACCAGTTTCGCCTTTCCGGCGACGTCGATTCGTACACCCGAATCCAGGAGGTCTCGATCGTTTCCGAGCGCCCCCTCGAGGATCGTCATGAGGTCCTTTTCCGTCAGCGGGTGCAGGCGCACCACCCTGGTCCGTGACAGGAGTGGCGCAATCACCTGGAAGGACGGATTCTCCGTCGTCGCGCCGATGAGCACGATGTCGCCGGCCTCGACCGCGCCGAGCACCGCGTCCTGCTGGGCCTTGTTGAAGCGGTGTATCTCGTCGAGAAAGAGGAGCGTCTGTACGCCGTTTTTCCGGTTCTCCTTTCCACGCTCGATCACCTTGCGCACCTCGGGCACCCCGGATGAGACGGCGCTCAAAAAATGAGCCTCCATGCCGCAATGGCCGGCGATGAGACGGGCGAGCGTGGTCTTACCGCACCCCGGCTCGCCCCACAGGATCATCGAGAACACGGTTCTCTTTTCAATGACCGAATACAGTATTCTTCCAGGGCCGAGGAGATGTTCCTGGCCGACGAAGGCGGTCAACGTCTGCGGGCGGCAGCGCTCCGCGAGTGGCCGTATGTCGCGATCTGATTTCATTTCATGTTTGCCGTATGGGATCTGAGGCGTATCATGGGGGCCTCCAGAGGGTTCTTACTCCTGCACCTGATTTCGGGGATACCAGTCTAATCGCGACGAATACATTTGCTCTGACCCCTTGATGGCATTTAACCGCCGGATTCCCTTATCTACTGATATCCCGTGCAGAAATAAAAAAATCCGGCATAACCGGATTTTTTCTTTGCAGTGCAGCCCCCAGGCTTATTCCTCTTCGGAACGCTCTTTCGTTACGACCCGCACATTGACGAAACGCCGTCCCTTGCTCTGCGCCGCGAAACGCCTGATCTTCTTGATCCGCCGCCTCTCGGCCTCTTCTTTCTTGCGCTTCTTCTCTTCGCTGGGCTTTTCGTAGTACCTGCGGCGCTTGAGCTCCTTGAATATGCCTTCGAACGCCATCTTCTTTTTCAGATTTTTAAAGGCCTTTTCGATGTCGCCGTTTACTTCTACTTCGATAGGGCTGGGCATTAGCTTCTCACATCCTTTCAAGTGAAATTTTAACCGACAGTAGTGATCCATGCATATTTTGTCAATAAAAAATACACGGGCAACGCGCACCTGTCAAGCTTGCCGCGCGCCGCCCGTTACGTTTCGCCTGAATAACTGATTTTACTTCCCGGCGATGAGTGATTCCACCAGGCCGACTATTTTCGCGATTTCAGCGGCATTGGCCGGGCTGCCCTTCCTGAAATAATTGATATACTTCACTTTCCGATCCTTGCCGATCACCATGCAAACTGAAGCGTCGTTGCAATTTGCGAGTCCCCAAGCGTTTTTAAGGGAATAATTGGGATCCGTCAGTATTTTGGTGTTATACTTCTGCTCCTTGCCCTTGATGACCTTGCGGATGATGAAATTGGGTGCCTTGGAGTCTTTCAGATTCGCGATTCCCTGGCCGCGATACTGCGCCTCGGGGAATTTTTTCGCCTTGAGCGCATCCGATACCGGGTCGCTCAGGTCGGCCGCGTCCGCGTCGTTGTAAAAGACCGTCAGTACTTTTACTCCAAGATCGGGAATCTGTGCGGGATTATCGCTCGCATCGCGTACCGTTACGTTCGATACCGCGGCACCGACGCTGGCGGCATCCAGTTGTCCGCCGAAAATGGCCAGTGACAGAATAAGGCCTAAAACCGCGACTTTTTTCATGGATAAAACCCCCTTGAATAATGTTGATCGTATACGGACTTGATATTCCGTGGTCTGATTCGAAGATTATCCCGCCCGATCGTGCTTGTCAACACAATATAATTTTCGTTATAATACCCGGACTAACCGGGCGAAAGCACGGGTATTGAAACCCGTACCCGCCTTTGAGCCCGTCTGTTAACCCTTCACCGGCTATCCGATGTTCCGCCCACCCCTGTCGGCTAATTGTGCTTGACCTAAGCATTATGATAAGTATATGTTCATTTGCATGGGCAGTACATAATACTCTGAATAATTCGCGGGCGACTATGCCGTTCGGTTTTTAATTCTCCGTTTTCGTCGGAGAAACAACCGCCGCGGGCCTGTGCGATTTGTTCACGGTATATCATTTATCCATCAAGGAGGATTCACAGATATGACAGGCGCCAGAAGAACCGTTTTCACACTCATCATGCTCGCGGCATTCGCTTTCGTCGCGGCCGGGCTGTACGCTGAGCCATCACCGGTAGGAACCTGGAAGACCATCGATGACGTCACAAAGGAAGCGAAATCCTTCCTTGAGATCACCGAAAAAGACGGAAAGCTGTACGGAAAGATCGTCAAGCTCGTCAAAAAACCCGGCGAAGATCCCAATCCCCTCTGCACCAAGTGCACGGGCGCGAACAAGGACAAACCCATCATCGGCATGACCATCATGTGGGGCCTCTCCAAGGACGGCGCCTATTACGCCGGCGGCAAAATCATGGATCCCGACAACGGCAAAGTTTACAGCTGTAAGATTAAGGTCATCGAGGGAGGCAAGCGCCTCGAGGTACGCGGCTTCATCGGCATCTCGCTCGCCGGCCGCTCGCAGTACTGGGTCAAGGCAGACTAAACGCTTTCGGACGGGGACCGTTTGAACGGTCCCCGTCGCGGTACCCGGACCGCCCGCGGTCCACACGCCCCATCCCGAACGTATCCATCACCCCCGGCCGTTTGTCCCTGTTCCATAAAAATCGATTGAATTCCCCCGCGCTTCGTTTATTACGGTGACGAACATGCGGCAATCTGTCCACAGGGAGGAAAGACGTGAACTATCTCATCATCGGCAATGGAGTCGCGGGGACAGAGGCCGCGCTCGCCATCCGTAAATCGGACCCGGAGGGGGCCGTCACCATTCTTACATCATCCCCCTACCTTTATTATTACCGCCCCAGCGTTATCGAGTATCTCGCCGACGGGATCGCCCGCGACAGGTTGATCATCTATAAAACTGAATTCTACGAAAAGAACCACATCCGGACCCTGCTCGGGACAACGGTCGCGAAGATAGCGCCGGGTGAAAAAGCCGTCATCGACATCCAGGGGAAGCGCCATTCCTACGACCGGCTTCTGCTGGCCACCGGCGCCGATCCGGCATTGCCGCCGATCGAGGGCGCCGATCTGAACGGCGTTTTCACGCTGCGGGGAATCGAGGATGCAGACCACCTGCGTGCCTTCGCCGGTACGGCGAAACGCGCCGTCGTGGTGGGGGGCGGGCTTCTCGGCCTCGAGTCAGCGCACAGCCTCGCGAAGCTCGGTCTCTCCGTGAGCGTGGTCGAGGCGTGCGGCAGGCTGCTGCCGCGCCAGCTGGACGCCGATGGCGCCCGTACGCTTCAGCGGCTGCTTGAGGAGAAGGAGCTTTCCTTCGCGCTGGAAGATGGGGTCAGAGCAATCGAGGGAAACGGCTCGGTGGAAAGGGTACTCCTCAAGTCCGGCCGCTCGATGGAGACGGACCTGGTGCTGGTTTCGGCGGGAATCCGCGGTCGAAGCGTCCTCGCGCGCGAGGCGGGCATCGCCGTGAACACCGGAATCATTGTCGACGATCATCTGCAAACTTCGGCGGATGATATCTTCGCGGCGGGTGATCCAATCGAGCACCGCGGAAAGCTCTTCGGCATCTGGCCCGCGGCGAAGGAACAGGGACGGGTCGCTGGACTCAACATGGCCGGCGTCCCCACCGAATACAATCCGACGCTTATGGCCGCCACGCTCAAAATTACCGGCATCGACCTCTATTCGGCGGGCAATTTCGACGCCGCCGGCTGCGATATCCTCGTATCAACGAGCGATACCGGCTATAAAAAGCTGCTTGTCGACTCGGGGCTGGCAATCGGCGCCATCGCCCTGGGGGACCGCGAGGCGGTAAAGGCGGCTCAGCGCGTGATGGATGGCAAGGGCGAGCTCGCGGAGTTCAGGAGGTTTTTTTAGAGGGATTGAGGGGTCAGAGCAATTTTTTTGATAATACGGCTGAAATAGGGGCCAGAGCAAAAAATCTTTTAACAAAATAGCCTCCGGATTCGTTTATACTATGAAACGCCCAAGGAGGTTAACAATGGCCCGACAACCACGAATCACCGAAAGAGGGATCACCCATCACATATTTTCGAGATGTATCGAAAAACGCTCTTTGCTTCTCGATGAATACTTTGCCGGTATTCTTGTTGATGTCATTGCGCTGGCCCAGGCAAAATACGATTTTGAACTCATTGCGTATCAAATCATGGACAACCACTTTCATTTTATCATTAAAACTGTCGACGAGGGAACTTCAATATCGCGGATAATGCAATTTATAAAATCGCGGTTCGCGCAGCGCTATAATATTCTGTGCAGACGAACGGGGCCGTTCTGGAACGAGCGTTTTAAGGATATGGTTATTGAAAAATCCGACAACCCTCGCAACTACCTTCTGTGGCTCCTCTGGTATCTCGCGTTTAATCCTGTTCGGAAAAACCTGATCGGCGATCCGCTGAAGTACAGGCATGGCAGTATCAAATGCTATTTGGATGAAAAGCATAAATGTCCGGTAAACATTTCACTGCATGCTTATTTCATCGAACTCGGCCGGTCGTTTTCTGAAAGGGTTACGGCATTTCTATGGTACGAGGAGGCGTACCGGAAGAGGTGGGCTATACTGTTTTAAGACTTTGCTTGTATCGTACTGAGTTCCAAAACCAGGCTGTCCTGCAAGAATGGGAGGCATGTCTTCCGAGGGATTGCCTTTCAGTCATGTGGTAATTCCGGCCTCATTGTTTGCCAGTTTGCCACTACTCCAATTAATAATCCCCTGTTTCATATTTATAATGGTGTTCACTGGATAATCTGCCCACAGTGTTGAAAAGCCGACGTCCAGCTCGTGCGTCAGGCTCACCTGACCGACCATCCTTTTCTTCTAAATGCTCTGACCCCATTTCCCGATGTACTTGAACCCTCTCAATTTCGCTCCTTGAAATATCTCTCAACCCTGTCCAGGCCCTCTTTAATGTTTTCCAGCGAATTGGCATAACTGAATCGAAGAAATCCTTCACCGCCACTGCCGAAATCAATGCCAGGCGTCACCCCGACCTTTACGGTGTCAACGATCCGAAAGGCTTCCTTGAAAGAGTCGTCGAAGATATGCCGGCCGTCGGCGAAAACATAGAAGGCTCCGGTGGGCTCCATATGAATCTTCAGACCTATCCGCTTCAGCCGCTCGATCATATACACCCGGCGCTCGTCGTATGTCCTGCGCATGAGCTCGATATCGTCTTTCGTCTCCCGGAAGGCGGCCACGCAGGCCCATTGCACGAAGCTGTTCGCCGAAATGGCGAAATTCTGATGAATACGCTGCATGACCGTGGCGAATTCCATCGGGAAAATCACATACCCAAGCCTCCATCCCGTCATGGCGAAGAGCTTTGAGAAGCCATTTATCACGAAGGCCCTGTCCGTGAACTCCAGGATGGAGCGCGCCCTGCCCCGGTATACCAGCCCGTGGTATATTTCATCCGAAATGATGTACTGATCGCTGAATTGTGAGATGTCCCTGAGGTTCTGGTCGGTCATTACAATACCGGTCGGATTACAGGGGGAGTTGATGACGATGCCCCGGGTACGCGGTGTCAGAGCGCTTTTTATGGCTTCCGGCCGGTACTGGAACCCATCTTCTGGGTGGGTACGCACGAAAACCGGTTCGCCCCCGACCGTACGGATGAAATTCGGGTAGCACGCATAGTGCGGATTGGACAAAATGACCTCGTCTCCCGGTTCCAGCATCGCGAGCATCATGAAAAGAAATGCCGGAGAAGTGCCCGAGGTTACCAGAATCTGCTCCGGGCTTATCCCGACACCGTATTCGGCAAGATAATGCTCGCAGATCGCTTCGCGAAGCTCGAGAAGGCCCATGGCGTGCGTATAATGCGTCTTACCGGAGCGGATTGCCTCTATGGCCGCATTGCGGATGGACTCGGGAGTCTCAAAATCGGGCTCGCCCACCTCAAGGTGGATTACATTTTCGCCCGCTTTCTCAAGCTCCTGCGCCCTGGCCATGACATCCATGACGATAAATGGGGTTACTTCCTGCGCTTTTTTTGAAATCATGGTCCTCTCCGATTAAACAATAGCATCAGCCTCACATTTGTAACACGAAATGATCAGCTTCGCAGATATGGCCGCATATTTTTCGCTGTGGGGTCAGAGCAACGTTTTTCACTCAACCAATCCCGATCATCAAACGACGTCGTACTTCCCGCAGTGCCAACCGGCCCAGAATCGAGTCTCTGTATCAGATCCGCAGTAATGTAATGCTTTTAATTTGCTCTGACCCCTTTATTCGGCACCAATACCCGCCTCCCAGATTACCACAGAACTTACTCAAAAGTCTTCTTCACCATCAGCAAAAATTGCTCTGACCCCATATTCACAACCCGGACTGCCACCGGTTGTCTTGCCGAAACACTACCCTGACCCCGAATTGAATCCGAAAAGTGCTCTGACCCCAATTGTGACCCCAATTGCCAGCTCATCACTTTCTCCGCTTCACCAGCGCCAGCACCCCGTAACACGCCGCCGCGATGATACCGCTCGCCACGAAATTGACGATATGATACCCGAAGGCCGTGGTGATGGCGTCCTGCGAGCTCATGCCGACCAGCATGAAGCCGCCGGCCCATCCAGCCTCGAGGGTCCCGAAGCTCCCGAAACTGTTGACCGGGAGGACGTTGGCCAGCACCTGACCGGTATTGCCGACCACCGCCTGGACGAAACCCACGTCCACGCGAAAGGCGAGGATCGTGAGATAGGCGAAGATATACAGCACGACCCAGACCGCGACGCTCGTAAGCACGAGCATCGGGAGCTGGCGCGCCGTGCGGTAATCCGAGAACTCGCGCACCACGGGCTCGGCCTTTTCCCGGATTTTGACAATCAGCCGGCTGGTATCGAGCCGGAGAAGCCGCGCGGTCGCGTTGAATGCCCGGTCGGCGAAAACGACCAGCCATTTTAGATAAAAGAGCGACGCGACGGAGATCGCAAGGCAGATGCCGCCGATCACGAGCAAGCCCGGTCTGATCGCATCGCCGTAAAACGCGAGCACCGACGCGAGGAAGAAGACGGCAACGATGATGAGGTCGTAGATACGCGTGACCACCAGGATATGGAGACCGCGCGAGAGCGAGGCGCCGCCGACTTTTTTAAGGTAATAGATGAGCGTGAGCTCCCCGGTGCGCGCCGGGAGTATCTGGTTGAAAAAGTTCTGGTAGCTCGTGATGGCGAACATCTGAAACGGCGTGACCCGGATATCGCGAAGCATGACGTGATAGCGTACGGACTTGCAGAGGTTCGAGACTAGATAGGCGCCGCACGAGGCCAGGAGCAGCCATGGATCGGCGTTCGCTATCGTCGCGATCGTGGCGGTGAGATCGATACTTCTCATCAGGAAGACGAGAAGAGCTATCGAAAGCGCCAGAAACACGAGCGTTTTAATGCTGAGGATGCGGCGCTTGCGTTCCTTAATCACCTCGTCGGAGGCGTCGGTGTTATTTTCCGGTTTCGTCGACATGCTTCCCCCGTCAGGATCACGTTTTCAAGTGAACAGGGTTGCCGGTGCTCATCGCCGGCGGTTGTTCTTCACGAAGAGCTCGGCGAGGAGCCCGAAGAAGAAGGTCTGCAGGCCGAAGAGCGCAAGCCCCAGCACCGCATTGACGTGCACCACCGGTTTGGGAATGATCCCGTTAAAAAACATGACGAGCTCGACGGCGAAAATGAGAAACGCCCCGAAGAGAAAGAAGAAACCCGCGGTGGAAAAAACCCGCATGGGCTCCACGCTTATGAGCACCATGAGGATCTGCGCGGTCACCTTGAACGGGTACTTGAGCGAGACGAAGGATCTTCCCGTTATGCGCTTTCTGAAGCTCACGGTCACATGGGCGAAACGCATCCCCTTGTGATAGGAATCCAGAAGTATCTGCTGGGTGTAATTGTAGTCTCCCGGCAGGTTGAAGACCTCGAGGTAGTCGCGGTTGATGGCGAAAATCCCGGGCTGGCCGTCCTCGAGCGGCCAGCCGGTGAGGAAGCGCATGAGGCGCGTAAACACGATGTTGCCGATTCGTCTGACGAAGGGCATGCGGTATTCGATGCGCTCGAAGCGGTTGCCGTAGACCACGTCCGCCTCGTCGTCCAGGATGGGGCGGACGAGCTCGATAATGTCGCGCGGGTCGTGCTGCAGGTCGGCGTCGAACTTCACCACGATATCGGCCCCATCGCGGCGCGCCCCGGAGAGGCCCGTGCGGATGGCCGCGCCCAGACCCTGGTTCACCTTGTGGCGCAGCACCCTGTCCGCGCCGGCCTTCGCGGCGAGCTCGCCGGTGTCGTCCGAGGAGCCGTCGTTGACGACGTACAGGCGGTAGTCGAGTCCCGCTTTCTTCATCGAGGGCCTCACGGCCAGGAGCGCCTTGATCGTCTCCCCTATCCTCTCCGCCTCATTGAAGGCCGGTATGACCACCACCAATTTTTTACGGCTCTTAGCCTGGTTCCGCATGAGCTTCATTCTCCATAATCGATAGTGCCTCGATAATACCCGCGCCGCTTACGGTATAAAGCGATAGACCGCGCTGTGTATCCCGCCCCTGGTCTCGAAGCGCGCGACGGGCATGAAATGGCGCGCGAGAGCGGCGTTATCCCTGATTTCTTTAAAAAGCGCGGCCTTCCTGTCAACCGCATTTTTATCGCCGTGTGCCAGGCGGCGGATGTAAAAGTCGTCCACGAAAACATAGGCGATCTTCCGCTCCCGAAGCTCGACGACGAGCGAGTCGATGTCGGCGCTTTTCAGGGCGTTGGAGCCGATGTAACGTCGTCCCTCCAGGCGCGAGTAGTACCCGGGCACGTTCACCTCGGCGATGAGCATGGTATCGGCGGGCCCCGCGTGCTCGTTGAACCAGAGCGCGGCCTTCTTGAACTCGACGCGCCGCAGGCTGTAGTGGTCCATCGTCCGCACGCCGTAGAAAGTCATGAAGAGCGCGACCGCGCCGGCGCACAGCACGAGAAGCAGTTTTGCGTAAAGGGTCCATTCATGATTTTCATGCAGGATGATGGCCGCGGAGATCGCCGTGAACACGGCCGCGAAAACCAGCGGCCCCCAGAGCGCGCCCGAGACGGACAAAACAACACCGCCGAGAACCGCGCATCCGGCAATCACCGCAAGCGCCGCACGCACGCCCGGCCGCCCGAACAGACGACCGGCATATTTCCTCAGCCACGGATAGAGCCCTTCACACATCCCGAAAAAAAACAAAAGCACGAGCACCCAGAGCACCGGCATCACGTAGCGCTCCTTGGTGTTCTGGTACACCATGTGGACGAGCACGTAACCGCCGAAGAATATCGCAAGCGGTGCGGATTTCTTCCATTGCCTGATGAAGAGAAGCGCAGCTCCCCAGATGGTCGAGGCAAGCACCACGAGTATAGAAATACCGGCTGCGGGGAAAAGCGGAACCCTGAGCGCGACGCCGTCGGAAAAATACGCGTGCGTCGCCATCCAGGGGACGTACCCCGAAAGGATGAGAAAACAGTCCACGATATAGCGATAGACGTTGGGTCCGCGACTGGCGATTTCCCTGACATAGGGATTGGAATAATCGGTCGCGAAAACGCCGAGCAGCATCCACACGGCCACGCCGCTCGCGGCGAGGCCCCCGGCAACAACGGCGAAGACAAAGCGCCTGCGCTCGAAGAAGTCGCGGAACATCGCGGCGGGAACGGCGAAGACCGAGTCCCACTTGGTTGCCGCCGTGAGGAAGGCAACGGGATAGGCCAGCGGCGAGCCGTTCAACGAAAGGAGCACCGCCAGCGCCGACAGCAGCGCGAGCGTCATCTCGAGCTCCGAGTTGATGGCGCCGTAGACGGTATAGGGATTCATGGCGAGGAAGAGGAGCGCCGCGGCCGCCTTCCACCGGGAAAGAAATTTCCTGTACAGCAAAAAGACGACGAGGAGGAACGGGACGAAGAGCGCCATATTGAGAAAGAGCGCCGATGAATAAATGACGTCCGCCGACTCAAACGGGTTGAGCGCCGTCACCGCCGAGAGGAGGAGCGGATAGACGGGAAGCATCTTGAAGTTCGTTCCGGGGAAGCCGCCGGCAAGGTACTCGGCGACGCGCGGCCTGAAGTTGCCGATGAAGTCCTCGGTGGGGGTCTCGAGGTAGTCGAAATAGAACAGGCCGTAGCACAGGCCCGCCAGGATAATACAGCCGACCAGAATTCCGTACGCGGAGAGGAGCTTTTTCATCGGGAGCCCTTTATCGCGGCCGCGACATGCCGCGCCGCCGGCCGTTGCCGGATACTACCTTTTCCCGTCGCATTCGATCTTCCGAAGACGGTACTGCACGTCTTCCATCAGGTTGCGGTTGACGGCCAGCAGGTCGGCGAGAAAGGCCACGAGTATCGTCTGAAAGCCGATGCCCATGAGTATGGCGACCAGGATGAGGGACTGAATGTGCCCCGCCCCGCCCTCGGTGAAGAGAAAATAGAGGAAGCGCACGCCGACCAGGAAGCCCGCGCCGAAGATGATCAATCCGATCGTTATGAAGAAGTTGAACGGCTTGTAGACCACGAAGATGCGGAAGATCGTGAGTATCGAGCGCTTCACGTACGAGGAGATGCTCTTCACCAGGCGCGAGGGGCGCAGGTCCTCGTTCACGCGGATCGGCACCGAGGTGATCGCCATGTTCTTCTGGCCGGCCTGAATGATCGTCTCGAGCGTATAGGTGTAGTTGTTGAAGACATTGAGCCGCATGGCCGCGTCGCGGCTGATCGCGCGGAAGCCCGAGGGCGCGTCCGGGACGTTCGTATGGCTCGCCATGCGCACGACGTAACTGCCGAGCTTCTGTAAAAGCTTTTTTACCGGCGAGAAGTGGTCGATCTCAGCGATCGGCCGCGCCCCCACCACGATATCGGCCCGGCCCTCGAGGATCGGCTTCACCAGCGCGGGGATATCCGCGGCGTCGTACTGGTTGTCCGCGTCGGTGTTCACGATGACGTCGGCGCCCAGGCGCAGGCAGGCGTCGAGCCCCAGCATGAAGCCGCGCGCGAGCCCCTGGTTGCGGGTGAAACCGACGATATGATCGACACCGCTTTTGCGCGCGATCTCGACGGTTTTGTCGGTGCTGCCGTCATTGATGATGAGCCACTCGACCTTCGAAAAGCCCTTCACCTTGCGCGGCAGCTCCTTGAGCGCCAGGGCGAGCGTCTTTTC
>CAZVEG010000068.1:0-20292 GCA_964625625.1 uncultured Leptospirales bacterium
GTCCAGGCGCTTTTCCCTCGGCATGGACAGATGCAGGCGCAAGACGCTTTCCGGCTTCCATGAGGCCCGTATCACCCCGCCGTGCTGCATGACGATGCGCTGCGCCAGGGCCAGGTCGAAGTTGAGCTCCCGGTTGCTTGTGGAATAGAAGGGATTGAATAGGAAGGGGGTCTCCTCCTTCTGCATGTCGGTGTGGATGTCGAGCATGAAGTCGACCTCGAACGGGGTGAAGTTCAGGCGGGTCTTCAGCCTGCTTTCGCTTCGTGAAAGCAGTATGGAGTGACGCACGAGGTTGTACAGGCCGAGCTTGAGCCGCGGTCGGTCGATGTACACCTGGTATTCATCCGAAAGAATGGAGGGCTCCTCAAACGCCACGCGGTGTTCCCGCGATAGTTTCTTCCCGTATTCGATCATCTGCCTGAAAAGGCTCACGATGTTTTCTTTCCTGAGCGAGATCTCGGAGGCATCGGAGTACTTTTCGACCTGGTCGACGATCCGGTGAAGGCGCTCGGTGTCCGAGCGGATTATATTGAGGAAATTCATGAAATCCTCCGGGCGCTCCTCGCCGGCGTCGAGCTTCTTGAGCATAAGGTTTGCATAGCCGCCGATCGAGACGATGGGGTTGCGCACCTCGTGCGCGACGCTCTGGGCTATCTGGCGGAGGTTTTCCATCTGGTCCATGTAGCTCTTGCGGAGCTGGAGGAGCAGGTGCTTCTCGCGCTGGACGAGCCTCCAGACCTCGGTGATGTCGCGAAGGATGATGAAAAAGAAGTATTCGCGGGGCGAGTTTCCCTCCCAGTGCGCGTAGGTGGAGGCGAGGAGGCGCACGGTGCGGCTCTTCTTGTGGTAGACTATCCCGTAGTCCTGGTGGTTGTCGCACGACTGGAAGGCCTGGAAGAGGAAGCGGTACAGTTCGGGGTTCCTGGCCCTGAAGAGGTTCTCGATGTTGATCCTGTCCCGCGGCTTTATCTTGAGCCCCAGTATGGTCTCCGCGGCCCGATTGCGGACGATCACGTTCTTCTGCTCGTCAAGGACCAGCACCCCCTCGCGGAGCCTGTTGATGAGCTCGATGGTGTGTTTGTCGAATTTCATATCCGCCCGAAGACTGACCCGCGCCGGGTGTACATATCCTGCGGATCCCCGATGTTCCGATGATATGATAGCGGCCGCGTCAGGGGAATGCAAAAGGATTTTTGACGCCGGCGCGGAATTAATTATTGACGAAAGGGGCCTCGCCGATATGGGTAGGGGGGCGCGTTTTCATCACGGGCGCGGGGAGTAAACAATGGCGAGGATTCTGTCCGGCATACAGCCTTCGGGGACGCTTCACCTGGGAAACTATTTTGCCATGATGAAGCGCATGATCGAATTTCAGCACGAGCACGAGCTGTTCTGTTTCATCGTCAATTATCACGCCATGACGAGCGTGCAGGACGGTGAAACGCTGCGGCGCAACACGCTTGAGGCGGCGATGGATTTCCTCGCGCTGGGCCTCGATCCGGATAAATGTTACTTCTGGGTGCAGTCGGACGTCCCCGAGGTGACCGAGCTCACCTGGATACTCGGCTGCCATACCTCGATGGGGCTCCTGGAGCGCAGCCATTCATACAAGGACAAGGTCGCGCGCGGCATTACGCCGAGTTGCGGGCTTTTCACCTACCCGGTGCTCATGGCGGCGGACATTCTCCTTTACCAGGCCAATCTCATTCCTGTCGGCAGGGACCAGAAACAGCACGTCGAGATCACGCGCGACATAGCGCTCCGCTTCAACGGGACCTACGGCGAGACCTTCGTCGTCCCCGAGCCGCTCATCGCCGACGAGATCGCGCTCATCCCCGGGCTCGACGGGCAGAAGATGTCCAAGAGCTACGGAAACACCATCAACATCTTCGAGACCGAAAAGGAACTGAAGAAAAAGGTCATGCGCATCGTGACCGATTCCACCCCGGTCGAGGAGCCCAAAAATCCGGACACCTGCAGCCTTTTCGCGCTCTACCGGCTCTTCGCCTCCGCGGAGAAGCTGGAGAACCTGCGCGGGCGCTACATCAGGGGAGGCACCGGTTACGGCGACGTCAAGAAGGAGCTCTTCGGCCTTATATGGGAATACTTCGCCCCGTTCCGGGACAGGCGCGAACGGCTGGCGGGCGATCCCGCCGCCGTCGCGGCGATCCTCGCCGGAGGCGCCGAGAAGACGCGAGCCGTCGCGGCGAACACGCTGGACGACGTGAAACAGAAGGTGGGGCTCCGGTACCGGTGAGATGACGCTCCAGGCGTCGTTCATACTTTTACAGATCATGATCATCGCGCCGTTTACGGCGGGATGGGCCCTGCGCCGGCGCTTTGCCCGTCCCGGGGAATTCACGCGGAAGCTGATCCTCTATAACCTTTTGACCGTCGAGCCGGCCCTCGTGCTCTGGAGCACCTGGGGCCTTTCCCCCGACCGGGACCTCGCGGTCCTTCCCCTTGCCGGGCTCCTTCTCGCCGTGGTCGGCTGGCTTCTGGGCGTGCCCATCGGCGCGGCTCTCGGCCTTGCCGGAAAGCGCAGGGCCGCGTTTCACATCACCTCCTCGCTCGCCAATCACGGCTTCACCATGGGCGGGTTCGTGTGTTTCATGCTGCTAGGGGAGAAGGGGCTGGGCCTGTCTTTCATCTTCACCGCGTACTTCATGCCGTTCATCTTCCTGGTCGTGTTTCCCTACGCGGACAGCGCGCGCCGGGGAGGGGCCGACTTCGCCCGGATAGCGCGCGAATTCATCCGCAACCCGAGGAACATGCCGTTGTACGCGATTATGGTCTCCTTGCTCCTTCACGCGCTGGATGTCCCGCGCCCGGCCGTATCATTCCCGCTGGGCGCGCTCATTGCCGTCTCGATGAGCGTCTACTATTTCACGCTGGGCATGACCTTCCGCCCCGGCGAGATCCGGTCCGCCATGCGGGAAAACGCGTGCGTGGCGCTCCTGAAGTTCGCCGTCGTCCCGGCGCTCGCCGCGCTCGTCCTGGGAACGCTGCCCCTCGACCCGGTCGTACGGGCCGTGATACAGGTACAGGCATTTATGCCGGCCGCCGTCTACTCGGTCATAACGGCGGTGCTCTACGATCTCGACGCACCCTTCGCCTCGGGCGTCTTCGTGGTGAACACGCTGCTTTTCCTCGCGGTCGTTCTTCCCGTCATTTTCCTGCTGCGGAGTGCGATCATTCCGTCCTGAGCCGGACCGCCTGGCGGACCGGGCTCTCGTGCCCCGAGGTATTTGCCTTGACGCGCGGCGGCGTTTTTGATTCATATCACTGAAGTTTCCGCACGTCAGCCCAACTTCGCATTAGAGAAAGGTGCACGGCAATGAACCATGCAGACGCGGCGTACCTCGAACCGACGGCGATTCTCGACAGCGATCATCCCAGGGTGCGCGCCTTTGCCGCGGCGGCCATAAACGGATCATCCGGACCGGTGGAGAAAGCGGTACGGATATACTATGCGGTGCGCGACGGCATCCGCTACGATCCCTATACGCCCTTTTATCGCCCGGAGCACTACCGGGGGAGTGAGGTGATCGCGCGCGGCAGGGGCTACTGCGTCTCCAAGGCGGCTCTTCTGTGCGCGCTGGGCCGCTCGGTCGGGATACCGTCCCGCATCGGCTTCGCCGACGTGCGCAACCACATCGCCACAAGGGAGCTCATCGAATCGCTCGGGTCGAACCTCTTCGTCTATCACGGCTTCACCGAGTTCTTTCTCGAGGGGAAGTGGGTGCGTGCGACGCCGGCGTTCAACCGGGAGCTCTGCGAGCGGCATGCCATTGCGCCCCTGGAGTTCAACGGCCGCGAGGATTCGATATTCTCCGAGTACAACCGCGAGAACAGGCGCTTCATGGAGTATATCGCCTACCACGACACCTGGCCCGACGTGCCCGTCGACGTCATCATCGACGCGTGGAAGAGGGAGTACGGAGCGGATAGGGTTGAGCGGTGGATTTCGCTCCACGAGGCCGCGAAAGGCGGCCCCGTGCGCGATTTCGCGGCCGAGGAGGTCGTGAAGGGGTAGGCCTACTCGGTCCCTTCACGGCTCTCGAGGTCAAGGATGAGGAACTTGTGCGTGCCCGCGCGGTTGATGAGCACGAGCACCTTGGTCCTCCCTTTCAGCGAGCCGACCGCCCTGTTGTAGGTGTTGACGCTGTCGATCGCGCCGCGCTCGATCTCGCGGACCACGTCGCCCGGCGCGATCCCCGCGCGCATTGCCGGCGAGCCCGGCTTGACCTGCGTGACGATCACCCCCGATTTTTCCGGCGAGCGGTACCTGTAGGCGAGCTCCTCGTCGATGTCCTTTACCACCAGGCCGAGCGTATCCTCCCGGTCGCGAACGTCGCGATCGGCGACGGGCGGTGCGACGGGCATCATTCCGATATTCATCTCGATCGTCGTGGCCTTGCCGTCCCGGAAAACGTCGATCTTCACCTTCGCGCCCGGTTTCTTGACCGCCACCAGGCGGCGCAGATGATTGACGTCGTTGACGGGCGCGCCGTCGATCGCGGTTATGATGTCGCCCTTGCGAAGCCCCGAGCCCTCGGCGGGTGATTCCTTGAGTATGTCCGCGACAAGCGCTCCGCCCGTGCCGGGGTACTTGAACGCTCCGGCGATATCCTTCGTGACGTCCTGAATGTAGACGCCCAGCCAGCCGCGCGTCACCTTCCCTCCGGCGATGAGCTCGCCGGCGACCTCCTTCACCATGTTGGCCGGGATGGCGAAGCCGATGCCCATGTAGCCGCCGCTCTTGGAGAAGATCGCGGTGTTGATGCCGACGAGCCTTCCGTCTATATTGATGAGCGCGCCGCCGGAGTTGCCGGGGTTGATCGCCGCGTCGGTCTGGATGAAGTACTCGTAATCGGCCAGTCCAACGCTCTGGCGCCCCGTGGCGCTCACTATGCCGGTGGTGACCGTGTGAGAGAATCCGAACGGGTTGCCGATGGCGATGACGAGCTCGCCGACCTCGAGCTTCTCGGAGTCGGCCATCTCGATCACCGGCAGGTCCGCGGGGACCTTGCCGTCGATTTTGATAACGGCGATGTCGGTGGCCGGGTCGGCACCCAGCACCGAACAGTCGAACTCCCTGCGGTCGGAGAGGGTTATGCGGATTGACCGTGTGTCCTTTATAACGTGGTGATTGGTAACGATATAACCGCGTCTGTCGATGATGACGCCCGAGCCCAGGGCCTTGGGCTCGATCTGGTTCTTGAAGGGAAATTTATTGAGCGGATTGCCGAACATGTCGTATTCGTGCACATGATTTTTCGGCATCTCCTTGATCGCGGAGATGTTCACCACCATCGGCATGCTGCGCCTGATTACGGGGATGACGCTCTCGTTGTATTTTTTAAGAAAGCTCTCCTTTGTTTCGGGAGGCTTTTTCGCGGGTGCTTTTTTTTCGGCCGGGTAAGCGGCCACGGAACCGAATAACAGGCAGGCGACGGCGGCCGCCGTCGCGCATGATCGTAAACGCTTCATTCTCTGTGCTCCTCTGTGGTGCGTGCTCTTCCTGGCGCCCGCTCCTGCGACGGTTCGCGCCACTGCGTGATGGTGGCCGGCTTCCGGTGATTTGTAAAGATATTTTTAATGGCGCGCACGATGCATTGAACTGACTCCGGGCAGGGACGGAGCAAGGTAATGCAATCCCTGTGCCCGGCGGGGGCGGGGCGATGTGGTATTTTTATTGCTTCCGACGCGTGCTCCCTGCATACTCCCGGCGGGTTGTGTAACAATTCAGGTGGAGAGATGTCATGAAGCATGTGGCGGGAATACCGTCAGGGGGAAAGCCGGCTCCAAAGAGTAAGGCGACATCATGTCGCCCGTGAAGTTCGAGGTAAGCGTACCGACGGAGATGTCGTCGGTGCCGACGACCGAATCGCTCGAAGATCTCGGGGGCAAGGTCGGTGACGAGCTCAAGCTCGCCATAAAGGCCGTGCACGTGCTGCCGTATAAAGAATAAACTTGTTGCGTAACTGACAAGTGTCATCGCGGGGAGGCCGCAGACCGACGTGGCGATCTCAAAAGCCAGTACGCTGATTCATGGAACCCGGTACCTGAAGAGATTGTGCTGGCCAGGGCGGCCGGGTGCCGTGTAGCACACGGATGTGCGT
This sequence comes from uncultured Leptospirales bacterium, assembly GCA_964625625.1. Taxonomy (GTDB): domain Bacteria; phylum Spirochaetota; class UBA4802; order UBA4802; family UBA5368; genus MVZN01. The sequence goes on from CAZVEG010000068.1 coordinate 6,126, forward strand.
GAGCGGCTCACGCCCCGATAAGGCCGGGGCTCGCAATGACACTCGGTAAAACAACAACTCTAATAGAGCCCGTTGGCTGATATCCGGCCTTATCCGCCGGCCTGATCGGCCGGGTCGAAATGGATACACAGGTGTCGTATATGAAAACCATGGCACGATCGAGAGCCGTGCTCATCTTCGCCGTACTCGTCATCATCCTTCCGGCGTCCGGAAGTCCCCGGGGCGCACCGCCGGATCAGAACGGAGGAATCCTCGCCGCCATACGCGCGAATGCCGCCCGCGTCTATTCCGCTTACGAAGGCGTCGAGGCGCGCCGCAGCGCCGTGTCCCGCATCTACGATTCGCGCAGCGGAAAACTCATCGAATCGGCCGAGGTGCTGCTGATCCGGAGGGAGTATTTTCGCCGTCGGCCCGAGTACACCGCGCTACGCTATGTAAAAAACGGAGAGGAGCTCCCTCCGGAGAAGTACGGCTATCGCACGCGCGACCCCATCCACCTTCCCTTCGACGTTGACCACGACGCCAATTACCGGGAACGCGTCGCGGGGACGGCCGTGGTGGAGGGCGTGCGCTGTTACGAGGTCGAGCTGATACCCAGGCGAAAAACCGCGCGCCATTTCAGCGGCCGCGCCTTCTTCGCCGTGGACGGCCTCGCGCTGCGCTATCTCGAGGGGACGCTGGCCGACAACCCGTTCGGAGTGAAAAGCCTGAAGCTGCGCCTGTATTTCCGGAGCCTCGGCGAGGCCGCGGTGGTCGAACGGGGCGAGTACGATATCGACGTACACGTGCCCGTCCTCTATCCGCACAGGCGGATCGTGCACAGCTTCACCTCGAGTGAGGACCGCCTCATTCCGAAAAAGTCCGATTGACCCGAATGCCCTTTTTTTGTTGATGCCGGGGGTGCGTGTATTCATATGGGCGTCGTGCGGTATCGCCTGACCGCCGCGGAGGAAGCGATGATCAACACAATCTGCGTGTACAGCTCGTCGAGCGACGCCGTCGCCGCGGAGTACGTCCACGCGGCCTCGGAGCTGGGCCGCATCATCGGCGAGCGGGGTATGGAGCTCGTCTACGGCGGGGCGAGGGTGGGGCTGATGGGAACGCTCGCCCGCGCCGCGAAAAATGCCGGCGGTCGTGTGACCGGCGTTATCCCCCGGGCCATTGCCGCGCGCGGGCTGGCGTTCGGGGAAGCCGACGAGCTTGTCCTTACGGATACGCTGCGCGAGCGCAAGGCCGTGATGGAGGAGCGCGCGGGCTCTTTCATCGCGCTCCCAGGCGGTTTCGGAACGCTCGAGGAGACGCTCGAGGCGATCACGCTCAAGCAGCTCGGCGTCCACGACAAACCCGTGGTCTTCATCAACACCTCCGGGTTCTATGACGGCCTCCTGGGGCTGTTCGAACGCTTCTATGAGCTCGATTTCGCGAAAGCCGAAAGCCGCTCACTCTACCATGTCGCTCCCGGTCCGGAGGAAGCGATGGCGTATATCGAAACATACAGCCCCGTCGTGTTCCCGGAGAAATGGTTCTGACGCCGGAACCCGGTTCGCTGAAATTGTGGTTGATCGCCGGGTGCGTGCCGATTATCCTGCACGAAGATGAAGCCCGGTGTACCCGGAGCCGAAGAAACGCCCATTTATGACAACCGAAAGCCCCTACACCGACGCCGCAGGACGGCGCATCCGCGAGAACGACTCGATCGAGGCCAAGTACGGCTATCGTTACACGGTCTTTCGCGACGCCGCCAGCGGCCGCTGGACGGCGGTCGATCCCACCGGATATCACCGCGTCGCGCTCGAGCGCCTGGTGCGCTATAGCGAGGTCGTGGAGCGGCGCGACCCGGCCGAAACGGGTCTTTGATGCGCGGCCCGTGTGTTTGCCTGTCCGCTCTGCTCGCGGCCGCGCTCATCGCCGGCGGTGCGTCCGCGGAGACCCTGTACAAGGAGGTGCGGATACAGGGGACGGAGCTCTATTCCGAGCTCTTCCTGCTCGAAGAGCTCGACCTTTCGACGCTGCCGGCGGGGCGCGCGTACTTCGACGAGGTCTCGCGGAAAATCAACGCGTTCTACCACAGGCAGGGCTACATCCTCGCCATCTGCTATCCCGTAAAAGAAACCGATACCGTGCTTGTCATACACGTCGACGAGGGAAAGCTCGGCCGCATCGTTTTCCAGCGGCTGAACACGCTCGACACCATACGGGTTCGTTACGACTTCAGGCTGCCGTTCCGGCTTTACAACAAGTATACGGTGCAGGACCGCATCAACCGTCTTGAAAAGAAATATCGCTTCAAGGACATCCAGGCCGTCCTCAAGCCCACGAAGAGCTACGAGAAGGCCTTTTTTCAGCTCGACCAGGAGATCGGCGTGCCCTTCGTCGGCGGCGTGCGCCTTCCGTTCTTCAAGGATTTCGACTACCGTTATGACCTCGACATCAACATCGTGCGCGCACCGTCGGTCGCGGCGGCCGGAGCGGCGGTGAGCTACGGTTTCGACATCAACTATACAAAGGGACTTATCCCCTATCTCAAGTACCGCCATCCCTCGCTCATCACCGAGGGAGACCGCCTGGAGGCGGGGACATCGATGGGAGTTTACTACGGCCTGGACCTTGACTTCGGGGCCGTCCCGCGTTATACCTTCATCGAGGTCGAAACGAAGTACCACTTCACCCCGACGCTCGGGGGCTACTTCACCCCGCTCGTCAAGGGCACGGGGCACAACTCGCGCGCCTCGCGTGCCGATCTGGGACTCGAGGAATACAACTTCACCATCCTGCGCGGCACGGCCGATCCGGGTGTCACCTTGTTGAAACAGCTCAAGGTGTACGCCGGCTACGGCGCGGAGAAGGCCTTCGTCTTCGACAGCACGGTCGACGAGAGTGCCGCGGGTTCGGTCGAGGTCGAAAAGGAAACCCAGTTCTGGAACATCGCCGAGGGGACCATCGTGATCGATCTGCTTCCGTTCGCCGACGACGACATCATCCAGAGGAGATTCAACCTGTCGTTCGGCCATTATTTCGAAAACGGCGGAACGCGCCCGCAACGCTTCAACGAGTTCCTGTTCGACGGACGTCTCGACATCGATCTGCCGAGCTCCGATATCTTCGCCTTCAAGTGCGACTACGCGCGATTGTGGGGTGACGTGCCCTTCTACCACGACCGCGGGGTGAGCGGCAAGAGTTTCAAGGGATTCAACGGCAAGGGATACTACTCTCACGACATCGCGCGCGTCTCGAACGAGTACATGATGTCGTTCTATCGCGAATTTTTCTACGCGGGGCTCTATCTCGACGGCGTGCGCTTCAGGGGATACAGCTACGGGTACGACACCCCTCTCAGGGATGAACAGTACGGCCTCGCCGCGGGCCTGGCGGGCCATTTCATCGTCTTCGACCAGTTCGAATTCAACGTCTACTACGGGCCCGATTACCTGTATTCGGACGGGTCGTCGCAGATGAACCTCGGTTTCGACCTGCGCAAGAAGTGGTGATGTATTCCCGCGCCCCTCACTCCCCCGTGAAGAGCGATTCCAGATAACGACCGAGCCCGTCAGGGCCGCCCGATCCCAGGGCGCTCACCGCACCCGTTCCCACGATGAATCCGCCGGCCAGTTCCACCGCCGCGCGCGCGTCGGCCGCGCTTCGTATGCCGAAGCCCAGGACCACCGGCACGGTGCTCGAACGGCGCGCCTGCCGTATCTTCGAGCGCGTCGTCGCTTCGAGCGCGAAGCCGCTTCCGGTTATGCCCCGTATCGACACGAAGTAGAGGAAGCCCCGGGCCGTGCGCGCCGTTTCGCGTATCTGTTCGGGAGTGTTTTCGGGCGTCGCGAAATCGATATAGTCGAGCCCGCGTGCGCCGAAGGCATCGCGGAACGGAGCGCTTTCTGTGAAGGGCACGTCGGGCACGATGACGCCATCGGCACCCGAGCTCTTCGAGAGCGTCGCGAATCGCACGAGGCCCCTGTTGTGGACGGGGTTGGCGTAGGTCATGAAATATATCCTTTTTCCCGCCGGCGCCTTCGCGCGGATTTCGGCGACCGAACGCGCGAGCTCGTCCAGCCTGAAGCCGCGCTCCAGCACCGCCTCCGCGGCGCGGGCGATGACGGGCCCGTCGGCCACGGGATCGGAGAATGGTACGCCCACCTCGAGGAAATCGAACCGCTCCAGGCCCTTGAGCGCGGCCGCTTTGAAGCGTTCCGCGTCGGGGTAGTTTCCCATCAGGTATACGCCGTTATAGCCGTTCATGCCTTTGCCGCCTCCTCGATTATTCCCATGTCCTTGTCGCCGCGCCCCGAGAGATTGACGAGCACGGTTTTGCCGCGAAGCCCGCGGCGGTTTTTGATCACATAGCCCAGCGCGTGGCTGCTCTCGAGCGCGGGGATGATCCCCTCGGTGCGGGTGAGCTCCAGGCAGGCCTCGAGCGTGTCGGTGTCGGAGCATTCCGCATACCGGACCGCGCCGATGTCTTTCAGGTAGCTGTGCTCGGGCCCCACGCCGGAATAGTCAAGCCCCGCCGAGATGGAATGCACCGGGAGCACCTGTCCCTCGTCGGTCTGCAGCAGATAGGTGCGGCTGCCCTGGAATATGCCGGGACGGCCCCTGCCGAGCGAGGCGCTGTGGTCGCCCGGGGCGTGCGAGCGTCCCCCGGCCTCGACGCCGACGAGGGCGGTCGCGCGCGCACCGAAATAGGCGCCGAAGATTCCCGCCGCGTTGCTGCCGCCGCCGACGCACGCGACCACCGTGTCCGGGTCGCGTCCGGTCATGCGACGCATCTGCGCGCGTGCCTCCCTTCCGATCACCGACTGGAAATCGCGCACGATCCGCGGGAATGGGGCCGGGCCGATCACCGAGCCGATGAGGTAATGCGTGCCGCGCACGCTCGCCACCCAGTCGCGCATGGCCTCGCTCACCGCGTCCTTGAGGGTGCGCTGCCCCGTCTCCACCGGCACCACCTCGGCGCCGAGCAGCGCCATGCGATGCACGTTCGGCGCCTGGCGCGCCACGTCCTCGGCTCCCATGTAGACACGGCACTCCATGCCCATGAGCGCGGCCGCCGTCGCCGTGGCCACGCCGTGCTGGCCGGCCCCGGTCTCGGCGATGACGCGCCGCTTGCCCATGAAACCGGCCAGCAGTATCTGCCCCAGCGTGTTGTTCAGCTTGTGCGAGCCGGTGTGCACCAGGTCCTCGCGCTTCAGATAGAGCTCGAGGCCCAGCTTCGCGGAGAGCCGCCGCGCGTGGTAGACGGGGGTCGGCCTTCCCGCGTAGTCGGCGAGGAGCCGCCGGTGCTCCCGGCGCATGGCCGTATCTTTTAGAAAATGCCGGTAGGCGGCCTCCAGTTCGTACAGCGCGTTCACCAGGCTTTCGGGAACGAAACGCCCGCCGTACTCGCCGTAGTAACCGCGTTTATCGGGCATGTTTTTCATGATCCACCTCACTTAATGCGTCGAATAATTGACGTATCTTTTCCGTCGATTTGATGCCGGGCGCGTCCTCTATCCCCGACGAGACATCGATGCCGAAGGGCCTCGCCCCGGCGAAAAGCCGTCCGACGTTCTCCGCGCCGATGCCTCCCGCGACGATGGTCCTTTTGATGTGCGCGAAACCGCACATTCCCGTCCAGTCGAAAGGCTTTCCCGTTCCGCCGATGGCCGTGCCGTCGTAGCGGTCCAGGAGCAGGAGGTCATCGTCCACGGGTTCCGGGATAGTTTCCATGTCCTCCGTGTCGCGCACGCGGATCGCGCGGATTACGCGGATGCGCGGCCGCAGTTTTTCGGCGACGGCGCCGTCGTACACCTGCGCGAAGTCGAGCCGCGCGCTCTCCGCCGTGCGCGCGATCTCGTCCGCGTCTGTCCCGGTGAAGACGCCCACGCGCAGAATGCCCGTCCCGTTCAGCACGCGGGAGAGCTCGCGCGCGCGATCGGCGCTCACGAAGCGCGGAGATGCCCGATGGAATACGAAGCCCGCGGCCGATACCGGGAACTCCGCCGCCGCGGCGAGGTCCGTTTCGCGCGTGAAGCCGCAGAGCTTAACAAACACGGGAGAGCTCCGCGATGAGACCCTCGGGATCGGCCGCGCGCATGAGGGCCGTCCCCACCAGGAAGAGTCGTGCGTTCGTATGCTCGCGCGCCCGGATTACATCGCCCGCCGACTCGATACCGCTCGCGCAGACCCGGGTGATCCCGTCGGGGACGGCGCGCAGCGCGGCAAAGGCGGTCTCGCGCTCCATTTCGAGCGTGGCGAGGTTGCGCGTGTTCACCATTATGACCTCGGGCGAGAGGCCGAGCACCGCGTCGAGCTCGCGCTCCTCGTGGACCTCGACGAGCGGCGCGATGCCCCTGTCGAGCGCGTGCCGGTAGAGCGCGGCGAGGTCGCGCCGGGCGAGCATGCTCGCGATGAGAAGCACCAGGTCGGCGCCGAGGGCCGCGGCAAGGTCGATCTGCTCCGGGAAACGCACGAACTCCTTGCAGAGCACGGGAACATCGACGGCACGCGCGGCGGCATACAGATCATCCCACGAGCCGCCGAAAAACGAGTCGTCGGTGAGGACGCTCGCCGCGACGGCGCCGGCCGCCGCATAGCCCGCCGCCCGGGCGGCGGGATCCGCGTCGGCGATACGCCCGGCCGAGGGCGAGGACTTCTTTACCTCGGCGATGACGCCGGTCTTTCCCGCGAGCACGGACGCGCCGCGTAAGGCGCGCGAGCGGGGAGGGGACGCCTCCAGGCGGGCGCGGAGCCCGGGAAGCTCGCGGCGCTTGAGCGCGGGCATGTGCGCGAGGCTGAAACGCTCAGTGGGCATGGCGCTCCTCCCTGAGGGCCGAGAGCGTGGAGAGCACGGCGCCGCCGTGTATCGCGTCGAGCGCCGTCGCGAAGTGTGATTCGATTTCGCCCTCGCCGCGGTGGGCGAAAAGCGCGAGCGCCGTGTTGAGCGCGATGAGCCTGCCGAGCGGCGTGGGCGCGGGCGAGGCGATGGTTTCGATGAATCGCTCCGCGTTCTCCGCGGCCGAGAGGTTTTTCGGGAGCATCGCCGCCTCGCCGGGCGATATGTAACGCCCGGGCTCGATCAGGAAAGAGCGCACGTCGCTCCCGCACACCACGAGCACCTCGGTGGGGGAGACGGGCGAGACCTCGTCCATGCCGCCCGCCGCCGAGTAGATGACCGCGCACTCGTACCGGAGCCGGGCGGCGACGCCCGCGTAAAGCGGAAGCATGGACGGATGGAAGACGCCGATGGCCTGCCGGCGCGGCGCGGCCGGGTTGGTGAGCGGGCCCAGGTAATTGAAGATGGTGCGCACCCCCAGGGTTTTGCGCACCGCGCCCGCGTGCCTCATGGCCGGGTGATAGTTCGGCGCGAACAGGAAGACGAAGCCGCGCCTTCTGAAATAGGCGGCGGCGTCCGCGCCGGTGAGGCCTATCGGCACGTCCAGCGCCTCCAGGAAATCGGCCGAGCCGCTCTTACTCGAAACCGAGCGGTTGCCGTGCTTGGCGATGGGCACGCCGAGCGCCGCGAGCGTGATCGCCACGGCGCTCGACACGTTGAACGAGCCCGAGTGGTCGCCCCCGGTGCCGCAGGTGTCGAAGATGGCGCTGTCGCCGAGCTCGAGTGGCGCGGCGAAGGTCCGCATGGAGCGCACCGCACCCAGAATTTCCTCCGACGTCTCGCGCCGCACCTTCAGCGCCACCACCGCGGCGGCGATCTCGATCTCCGAAACCGACCCCTGGAAGATGGCGTTGAACAGTCCCTCGCTCTCGACGGCCGAGAGGGTGCCGCCCTCGGAAAGCGTCCGTATTTCCCGTATCGCGCTCATTTGCAACCTCCGATAAAATTTCCTAGAATCCTGAGACCGTGCTCGGTCAGGTACGACTCGGGATGAAACTGCACCCCCCAGGCGCGCCGCGTGCAATGGCGCACCGCCATGATCTCACCGTCGGAGGCGCGCGCCGTCACCTCCAGGCACTCCGGCAGGCTCGCCTCCTTGGCGGCCAGGCTGTGATAGCGCACCGCGTCGAATTCCTCCGGCACGCCGTCGAAGAGGACGTCACCCGAATGCCGCACGCGGTCCACCTTGCCGTGCATCACGCGCGCGGCTCGGGCCACCACGCCGCCGAAGGCGTGCACCATGGCCTGCATCCCCAGACACACGCCCAGCAGCGGCGTGCCGTTACAGCCGTTGATGATATCAAGCGTAATGCCGGAGTTCTCGGGCCCGGACGGCCCCGGCGAAAGAACGATCCCGCGATAGCGGCGAAGATCGATCGAGGCGAGCGACGCGTCGTTACGCGCGACATCGATTTCCTCTCCCAGCACGCGGAAGTACTCCACCAGGTTGTAGGTGAACGAATCGTAGTTATCGATCATTAGCAGCACGGGCGGCCTCCTCGGGTATGTTTTCGCGCGCGTACTGAAGGCTGATGGAAAGCGCGCGCAGCTTGTGAACGATCTCGTCGTACTCGCGCTCGGGCACGCTGTCGTGCACGATGCCCGCGCCCGCCTGTATGTAGCGACGAGCGCCGTCGAAGACCGCGGTGCGGATGGTGATGCAGGTATCCAGGCTGCCGTTATAGCCGATGTACCCGACCGCCCCGGCATAGACGCCGCGCGCGTGGCCCTCCATGGCGTCGATGAGCTCCATGGCGCGCACCTTCGGCGCGCCGCTCACCGTGCCCGCCGGGAATGTCTCGCGGAGCGCGTCCACGGCGTCGCGCCCGGCGCCCAGCGCGCAGCGCGTGAGCGAGACCAGGTGGATGACGTGCGAGTAGTCCTCGGGTTCCATGAATCGTTCCACCCGCACGCTCCCGGGCGCGGCGATGCGACCGAGGTCGTTACGCGCCAGGTCCACCAGCATGAGGTGCTCGGCGCGCTCCTTCGGATCGGCGAGGAGTATCCCGTGGTTCTCGCGGTTTTCGCGCGCGGTCCGGCCGCGCGGAATGGTCCCGGCGATGGGCTTCAGGTACACCGTGTCGCCCTCCACCTTTACGTGGATCTCGGGAGAGCTGCCGACGATGTAGCGTTCGCCCTGCTTGAGAAAGAACATGTAGGGTGAGGGGTTTACCGAACGGAGCTTGAGATAGAAGCGGTAGGGGTCCACGCGGTCGTGGATGTCGGCGCGCATGCTCAGGACCACCTGGATGGCCTCGCCCGCGGCGATCTCCTCCTTCGCGGCGCGGACCTTCGCCTCGAAGGAATCGCGTTCCTCGCGAAAGCTCATCGCGAGCGTTTCCGGCCTCGATGGCAGATAGGGAAGGGTGGTGCGCGCGACGCGGGCGATGATGTCGCGCTCCATCTCCTCCAGGCGCCCGGCGGCCTCGCGGTACTGCTCGGCGAGCGGCCGCGAGCGGTCCAGGTACACGCAGGTGGCGACATGAGCGCGATCCAATCGGTTGTCGTATACGATGAAGTCGTCAACCTGAACCAGGAAGGCCGCGGGTACGTCAGCATCACGGCGAACGCTTTTCCGTAAAATACCGGTCTCGTTGACCAGGTCGTACGAGAAATAGCCGACAAGTCCCCCGTTGAAGCTCCCGAAGCGCGGGAAGGAGGGCGAGCGGTGGCGGGCGATCTCATCCTTCAGGAAGTCGAAGAGGTTTACGCGCCGGCTTGTGCGCACGCCGTCGGCCTCTTCCACCACGAAAGGCGGCTCGCAGCGTATCGAGCGGCGCGCCCCGAGGCCGATGAACGAGAAGCGGTTCCACGCCCCGCCGGCGCGGGCGCTCTCCAGAAGCACCACCTGCGGCGCGTCCTCGAGCGCCTTCAGGAGCGAAAGCAGCCCCACCGCCGAGAGGTTGAGCTCGCGGTAGAGCGGTATGCGGTCGTGGCCGTGTGCGAGGCGGCGTACCGTTGCGATCGAGGGGTAGAGTGGCGTCATGTCGTTTCTCCTGTGCTCCGGGAATAAAAAAGGCCGTGGGATCGTTCGCGATTCCCACGGCCTTTCTGTCCGTAAAAAAAGCCGCGGGTGGTTGCCCACCCGCGGCCTGCATTTTCAGATTATGCCATAGCTCAGTCGGAGGACAACCCCTTGGTCATCCACCACCACCAGCACTGGCTTACGATGTTCATTCTCGTGTTCATTGCGTTTTCGCGCGATTCGGTTCTCGTTGAGTACGGGACTATAGTGGAGGTATCGGGCTGGTGTCAAGGTTTTTTTAAATTTTTTTGAAGTGATGGGTCGGCGCGGACGTTATCTCATTCATAAAAAATGAATGCTTCCCTCCGCCACCCGATCTCCCCGATATGCTACGGGCCGACGGTTATCACCGACGGGAACAGCGACATGGAGGTGAATGCGGCAAACTGCATGGTGAGCATATCGGCCATGGCATCGGCCATAAACCGCTGGACAGAATGCACCCGGCACCCTATAAGCCGGTATTCGTCATCGGCCCTGGGGGCCGATAGAACCCCGGCAAACAGGGAGGTCGTCCCATGATTCGCGAAGCCGTCATCGCCGATGCGCGTGCGATCGCCGAAATAATCGTCGCCGCCTGGCGGACGGCTTACGAGGGACTCATCGATTCCTCGTACCCGCTCTCCATAACGGCTGACCGCTTCGTTCGGATCATGGAACTCAATATAGGAAATTCCCTCGAGACCATCTTCTTGTACGAGCGGGAAGGCGTGCCGGTGGGATTCGTCTCGGGAACTCACCGGGAGGGCCCGTATGACTGCGAGGTCGTCGGCCTCTATGTTCATCCCGGGTACCAGGGATGCGGTATCGGCGGAGCTCTTCTGGGCTCTATAATGGAGCGTTTCCGTCTTGAAGGGCGGAAGCGGATGATCATCTGGACGCTCAGGGGCGCGCGGAACAATCCCTTTTATGTTCGCCACGGGGGGCGGGCCGACGAGGCGAAGGAGATTGAAATAGGAGAGGCCTGCTATCCCGGCGCGGGCTTCGTCTTCGGGTTATATGGTCCGCACGGATGAACCGCATATTTTGCTATGCAACTTTTCGCGTTTCGTGAATAAATGAAATGTATGATATTTCCGGCCCGGGGACCAAATTGTGTTGGATTTTTTTGCCTGTAGAGACATAATATGACATAATGCAGGTTCGCCCGGCGGGAAGCCATGGAGGCATGACAGTGACCCTCGAAAAATGCAAACAATGCGACAGCCATATACTCTACAGGGATGGATTCGTGCTCTGCAAATTTCACAACAGCACCGAGCAGAGGACGACCCAGACGGGAGACGATAACGTGATATATATCATCGCCTGCCCGGGCGAGGAAGAGGTGAAGGACTATAAAAAGATCTTTCCTCCTCGCTGGGGGAAGTGAGGGGGATTGCGTCCTTCATCGTTATGTCCCGCCGTTAAACCCGTAATCAACCCGATTTGCTTCCATATCCCTGAAATCCAGGGGAAAATACAAATTCACAGTCCCATGCCGATAATCCCGTCGGCCGTGTGCTTTCAATACATTTCAATATCGTCTATATACCCCTGTTGGGCAAAAGCTAATCGCACACTGATATAAAATCGTGTAAATGAAGAGGCAGGACTGTAAAATGGAACGTTCAATCGGATGGGAACGCCATCAACATAAAAATCGTATGTCTGGGCGATAAAATTGATGTTCAGGAACTCGACATGATGAAACGAGGTGGCGCTGATCCCACCCGGCGTCTGGTATATAACGCCGGAAAGACTTGTTACAAACATATCCTCCACGGGAGCAGGGGACTCGTTGTTCCACTGATCATCCCATCTGAACCAGATGGCCCCATGACTCGTGGGCGTGTCGTCGCCGCCGATGTTTATCCAGGGAGTGAACGCGCCGTCCCAGGTTTTTCTTATCCAGAAGCCTATATAGCCGGGTTGAAATCCTCCTGAAAATACATAATGAAGACCGTCGAAAGTCAGGCCATCCCCGGAAGCAATTATATACAAACTATTACTGCCCGATACGTGATAATCTGTGCTTACATTCCATGGATCGCCTGCGTCATTTACCCAGCCGTCACTGCCGCTTTCCCAATCTTCCCTGAATGAGCATATCATGAATCCGTTGGAAAGGGTGCCGGACTGGCTGTCGGCATTTTGCACCACCACGTTCCACCGGCCCAAAGCCGCCCCGCTCGTGTCGATGGTACAGGTGATCTGCGTGGAACTCACCACGGTAACGCCGGTGGCTATGATGTCGGACTGTCCGGCTTTCGTAAGCCGCACCGAGGCGCCGCTCCTGAAACTGGTACCCGTCAGGCTGGTAATCGACACGCTGGAATTTACCAGGCCGGATGCCGGTGTTATGCCGGTCACCGTGGGCGCCGGCCAGTTCACGGTGAATGCGTTTGTACGAGTTGCGGTCTGGCTGTCGGCGTTCTCCACCACCACGTCCCAGTCGCCGTAAATGGCGCTGGTTACGTCGAATGTGCAGGTGATCTGCGTAGCGCTCACTACGTTAACGCCGGTGGCGATGATGTCGGAATATCCGGACCGGACAAGCCGCGCCGAAGCGCCGCTCTTGAAATTGGTCCCCGCCAGCGTGACCGGCACGCTGCCGCTGCCCGAAGACGGGGAGATGGATGCGAGCGTGGGCGCCGGCCAGTTGACGGTGAAGCCGCCTCCCATCGCCCCCTGCTGCGAGTCCGCGTTGGTGACCACCACGTTCCACGCGCCGTACATGGCGCCGGCGAGCGGGAACCGGCAGGTGATACTGGTATCGCTTACAACGGTGATGTTGGTGGCATCGATATCCGAGTACCCGGCCCGGGTAAGCCGTACCGTGGCGCCGGGCTTGAAGTTCGTTCCCTCGAGGTCCGTGATGATTACGGTATTCGGCTCCGTACCGGAGGCCGGTGTGATGCCGGTCACCGTTGGGGCGTCCCAGCTTACCAGGAATCCGCCCGGCAGGATATCGGAAGACCCGGTGGGATTGGTTACGATTACATCCCATGCGCCGTAGTCGGTTCCGGCAAGGGGGATATCGCAGTCGATCCGGGTGGGGTCCACCACCGAAACACCGGTCGCCCAGATGTCGGTGATGCCGTCGGTCAGGAGCACCGTGGCGCCCGCCATGAAGTGGGTTCCCGCGAGGGTGACGGACACCGTATCGGGCTCGTTCCCGGAATTGGGCGTGATAGAGCCAAGTATGACGTCGGGCCAGTTGACCGTAAAGGCGTTGGCCCGCGCGGCGGACTGGCCGTCGGCGTTTTCCACCACCACATTCCATGCGCCGTACATGGCGCCGGCGAGTGGGATATCGCAGTCGATCCGGGTGGAGTTCACGAAAGTAACGCCGGTGGCGGTGATGTCCGCGTATCCCGCCCGAGTCAGGCGCACCGTGGCCCCGGGCTTGAAGTTGGTCCCCGCCACGCGGGCGTTCGCGATGGTGCCCGGATCGTCGCCGTTGTTCGGCGTAATGCCCGTCACCGTGGGGGCATCCCAGTCCACGGTGAAGGCTCCGGACAGGAGCGCCGGGGCGCCCACGGGATTGGCAAGCTCCACGTCCCACGCGCCGCTGGCCGCCCCGGCCAGATCGAAGGTGCAGGTGACCTGGGTGGGGCTCACGGCGGTAACGTCCGTGGCGGTGATGACGTTTGCTCCCTGTATAAGCCGCACCGTTGCCCCGGACATCAGATGTGTTCCCGCCAGGTTCGTGATGTACACCGTATCCGGTTCGCCGCCCGAATTGGGTGTAATGCCGCTCAGCGTGGGGCCAGGCCAGGTGACGGTGAAGGCGTTTTCCAGGACCCCGCTCTGTGTGTCCCAGTTGGTTACCGTTACGTTCCACGGCCCGTACATTGCACCGGGCAGTATGATGTCGCACTGGATTTCCGTATCGCTCACGACGACGACATTCGACGCGGTGATGCCCGGCTGACCGGCGCGCGTGAGGCGCACCACGGCCCCCGCCTCGAAGTTGCTCCCGGTAATCGTAATGCCCGGCACCAGGTTGGGGTCCTGGCCCGTATCGGGCGAAATGCCGTCTACAACCGGGGCCGGGCCCGGGCTGGCGTCAGAAAAATAGTCGGAATACATGGCGCCGCACGAGACGGTCAGCATTACAGCGCCGATCAATGCGGGAATGGAAAACGTTCTTTTTTTTGTGGTGTGCAGGCGATTACGATATCGCATCATCGGTAGTATCGGGTCGTGGTTCCCGGTTGTCAACTATTCATCACCGGGAGGGGACGTGCCCGGAATAATCGGTGCGTTTTGGGGAATAAACTGTG
>CAZVEG010000069.1:0-20208 GCA_964625625.1 uncultured Leptospirales bacterium
TCTCGGGATACAAGGGAAACTCGAAAGCCACGAGCGAGAAGATACTCGAAAACGTGTTCGCGCCGGGCGACCGGTACTTTGTCAGCGGGGACCTGTTCAAGCTGCACGAGAAGGATTACGTGTCGTTCGTCGACCGGCTCGGCGACACCTTCAAGTGGAAGGGCGAGGTCGTTGCGACGAACGAGGTGGCGGACATCCTCAACCGCTTCGGGGGGATCGAGGACAGCAATGTCTACGGTGTTACGGTCAAGGGTGCCGAGGGGCGCTGCGGGATGGTTGCGCTCACCCCGCTGGCCGGCGCCTCCATCGACTGGAAGAAATTCGCCTCGTACGTTAACTCGAACCTGCCGGTATACGCCCGTCCGTATTTCGTCCGCGTGCGCGGGGAAAAGGACGCGACCTCGAGCTTCAAACAGCTGAAGACCTCTCTCCAGAAGGAAGGATTCGATCCGAAGACGGTGAAAGATCCGCTGTACTTCCTCGATCCGCGGAAAAAGGCGTACGTAAAAATCACCCCAGCGCTGCACGGTGATATACAGTCGGGAAAGATCAAATTCTGAACCGGGACGATCCGGAGTTCAGAATGTAAGGGGCCGGACCGTACGGCCCCTTGACGTCACTCGCCCGTTCCAACGAGTGGGAGCTCCTTCTCGATCCTGAAATAGACCAGAAACTTCTTCTTCGGTTCGAGCTCCTCCTTTTCGGAGTCGTACTGGCGGCGCCGCAGTGCCGCTATGGTATCGGGGTCGCTTTCCTCTCCGGTTTTCGCGAGGTACAGTCGTTTGCCCGCGCGCTTCGATCCGGTTTCTATAAAAATATACGCGGCCTTCGGATTTGAGGCCAGGTTGTGATGGCTCAGGCGGTCGTTCATGATGAACGCGATTGACCCGTTATCCATGAAATGCGGCCGCGCGTAGACGGCCCCGTTCACGTTTCCCGCCGCGTCGGCCGTTGCGAGTATTCCCGTTCCCGTCGTCGATTCGAAATAGTTTTTCAGTTCCATAGTGCTCCCCGTAATTTCATCATTTTCGGTAGTATACGGAAGAAGACGACGGTGGACAAATTTTTTTTATCATGTGCTCCTTTTCTTGACAAAAGTAAGGGTATATTATATTTAGGAATCCTAAATAAACTCGGACACGCCCGGGGTCAGGAAGGGCCATGCGGCGCATGATATATCAGTCCGGCGCAACGGAGAACGGAATGAACGGTGATGAAGGTATTTTCAGCGTGGAGTACTGCAGGGGATTTCGGGGATGCCCGCGGGCCGCGCTCGACGGTTCTGCCCTCGCGCGGCTTATCGAAGAAAAGGTGACGGCGCTCGGGAATGAACATTCCGCCGGCGGAGATCCTGAGGCCGCCCTGTATCACAGGAAATTCCGCGTGTCGCTCTCGCTCTGCCCGAACGCGTGCTCGCGGCCGCAGATAGCGGACTTCGGCGTGATCGGCGCCGCCCTTCCCGGGGCAACCGGAAACACCTGTACCGGCTGCAATGTCTGTACCGGCGTGTGCAGGGAAGGGGCCATCAGCCCGCGATTCGGGGTCCCCGTGATCGACTATTCCCGCTGCGTATCGTGCGGAGAGTGCGCACGCGCCTGTCCCTGCGGGTCGATCGAGATCCATTCAACCGGCTTCAGGGTGCTGGTGGGTGGAAGGCTCGGACGCCATCCGCGTCTGGCGCGCGAGCTGGGGCGCCTGTGCACCGCGGAAGAGACGGCCGGTCTTTTCGAGCGCTCCGCCCGCCTCTTCCTGGAGCACTGTCTCGAGGGAAGGCGGTTCGCCGAGCTGCTCGACAGGTACGACCTTGCCGGCGAGGGGCTCCGTGTTGTGGATAACGGCCGCTTCGCCGTTGCTTCGGGAGGAGCGAAGTGAAACGCATGGCGGTCGCGCTTTCCATGCCCGCCTTCGCGGCGGCGGGGCTTCATTTCCTCAGGGCGGGCGAGCCGGGGGTGTTTGCCGCTGGCCTGATGCTCCCTTTTTTATTCCTCGTACGACGGGAGTGGGCCCGGTATGTTCTGGTGACCGTCCTGTGGTCGGCCGCGGCGATGTGGATGGTGGTGCTTCTGGATATCGCTCAGGCGCGCATCCTCATGGGCGCTCCATGGGCGCGCTTCGCGCTCGTCATGGCATTCGTGTTCATTCTTACGGTCGTGGCCGCGCTCCTTGTCGGGCGTATACGTTTCGGAAACACGGAAAAGGCCCTGGCGGGCGACGCGCCCGCCTTCGCCGCGTTTCTGCTGACGGCGGGACTTCTCGTTCTCGCGCGCGCGAAAGCCCCGTTCCCCGTGCTGCTCGCTGACAGAGCGGCCGACGGCGCCGGCTGGGTGGTCATCGTACTCCTCTCTTCTTATGCCGCGTGGATCGCCGCGCGCCTGGTCGAAAGCACGGCCACCGCGAAATTGCGCGTGCGGATATGGGTCGTGTTCGCCGCGGTGTTCTTCGCTCAGCTCTTCCTGGGCCTCTCCGGGCTCGAGTCCTTTCTCATGACGGGAAAGCTCCATGTGCCGGTGCCCGCCGTAATCATCGCCGGGCCTCTGTACCGCGGGGAGGGCTTCTTCATGCCGGTTCTCTTCGCGTCGACGATACTGCTCGTCGGTCCGGCCTGGTGCAGCCATCTGTGTTATTTCGGGGCGTGGGACGCCCTGGCGGCATCGAACAAAAAGCGCTCGTCCCGTCCACCGGTCTGGCTTCCCGCGGCGCGCCCCGCGCTGCTGGTCGCGGTGGTTGTGGCTGCGCTCGTAATGCGGGCCTTCGACGTATCGGGGATCCATGCGTCCCTCACGGCGCTTGCTTTCGGCGCGGTCGGGCTGGGCATAATGGCGCTCGTTTCACGGAACCGGGGGTATATGGCGCACTGCGCGGCCTGGTGTCCTCTGGGCCTGGTTGCCGCGCTCGGGGGGAAATTGTCTCCTTTCCGCATCCGTATCGACGATGCGTGCACCGACTGCGGAGGATGCACCTCCTCGTGCAGGTACGACGCCCTCCGACCGGAACACGTCCGGCGTCGATCCCCCGGTATCAACTGCACGCTGTGCGGCGACTGCCTTGCGTCGTGCCGCGGCGGATTCATCGGCTACCGCTTTCCGTGGCTCTCGCCCGGGGGGGCGCGCGCGGCCTTCATCGCGCTCGTGGCAGCCCTGCACGCCGTGTTCCTGGGAGTTGCCAGAATATAATTGAACCGATGATACCGGGACGGCCCGGAAACCGGCTTCTTAAAAACTAACAGCGGCCCTCGGTCTCTTTTCCCAGACGATAGCGCTCCCGGTATCCCTTCTACTTTCCACGGGGATCATACCGGACTATAGCGCTCCGGCTCCCGATACCGGCAAATAATGATTTACAAAACCCGCCCCCGGGATGAATGTTTCCGGCATAACGAACGACCACCGGATTTCCATGGAGGAGCGCAATGATTCATAAAAACGTCGTCACCGACTTTTCCTCGAAAGAGTATTCCCCGAGCATAGACGAAACGGCATATGTCCACCCGCTCGCGGCCGTCATCGGAAACGCGTTCGTCGGAAAACGTGTGATGGTGTCGCCATTCGCCTCGGTGCGCGGCGACGAGGGGCAGCCTCTCATCGTCGACGACGAGGCCAACGTGCAGGACGGGGTTATAATCCACGCGCTCGAGACCGAGCACGAGGGCCACGCCATCGAGAAGAACCTGGTGGACAGCGAAAAGGGGAAATGCGCGGTGTACGTCGGTAAACGCGTATCGCTCGCGCACCAGGTGCAGATCCACGGGCCGTCCTATGTCGGTGACGACACCTTCGTGGGCATGCAGTCGCTGGTGTTCAAATCGCGCGTAGGCAGGGGCTGTGTCATCGAGCCAGGGTGTATCGTTATGGGGGTGAGGATACAGGACGGCCGCTATGTTCCCGCCGGTACCGTGCTTAAAGACCAGAAGGCCGCGGACGCCCTGCCGGAGATCACGGCCGACTACGCGTTCAAGGACCTCAACAAGGGCGTGGTGCACGTCAACACCCACCTTGCCGATAAATACCGGGTGATGAAACCGTAGGGGCCCTCATGGCCGCCGGCACGAAGAACAACTTCGTGCCGGTCCGGGGCCTGTTCCCCGCGTCGGGATAGCGTTATATCGTATACTGCCTGAGTTTCTCCTCAAGCGCGAGCGCGATGTCGCGCATTTCCGACGAGGACGCCGAAAGCCTTTCCGAGAGCTCCACAAGCCCGCGGGCTCCCTCGTCAACCTTCCTGATCGTCTCCGCGATATCCCGCGCGTTGCCGCGCTGAACGCCCGTGGAACGGGACAGCTCCCTTGAGAACGCGCTGATCGCCGCTATCGTCTCGCGGATTTTATATATCTCGATGGCGCGCATGTTGATCATGTCGATAAAACCGTTGATCATGAGGTCGGTCGTGTCGATGTTCCCCACGATGACGGCGAAGGTGTCGCTCATCTCTCCGATCATGTCGGCGCTTTTTTTCATCCCGGCGTTCAGGCGGCCGATCATGGAGCCGATTTCCTTCACATTACTCGTGGTGCGGTCGGCGAGCTTCGATATCTCCTCGGCCACAACGGCGAAGCCCCTCCCGTGCTCACCGGCCCTGGCCGCCTCTATCGAGGCATTGAGCGAGAGGAGGTTCACCTGATCGGCGATGTCCGAGATGACCTGCACGATGCCGAGCATGCCCTCGTGCAGTTTTTCCGTGTCCCGGATGTTGCCGATGACGCTCTCGACGAGACTCGCCCCGTCTTTCGCGCTGGACTCCACGGAATCCATCGAGCGGACGACGTTCGCCGCGTCGCGCGAGAGCACCTCCATGGACTCGTTGAGCGTGCCGATGGTCTCCTCGAGCTTTCCGATGTTAGAGCTCTGGGCCTCCGAACCTTCCGCGATCTCGAGGAAGGCGGCCGAAACTTCGTCGGAGAGCCGCGTCGCCCCCTCGAGCAGAACGGCGTGCGATGTGGATGAATCCCTGATGAAAGCGCCCGAGTCGGCGATCTGGCCGGCAAGGTGCATAAGCTTTCCCGATGTGTCGCGCGAACGGCCCAGAAAATCCGCGATGCCGCTTTTGAATTCGATAAAACGGCGGACAAAGTCCTCCAGCTTGTCCCTCGATTTGACCAGCGTGATCTCTCCGCGAAGGTCGCCCTGCGCGGCCGCGGTGATCGCGGGTATGGTGATGTCGAGCGAGCGCGAAATCACCGTGAGCTTCCGCCGCACGATGAGCGCGATGGCCAGATTCAGGACGAACAGGGCCGCCGCCGCGGAAAAAAGGCTGAGGTAAAACGAACGATAGAGCGCGATGTCGGGGAAGATAACGACAAGCTGTCTGCCGTCGGCCGAGGTTCCGGTGAAGTAGGAGGCCGTCGCGCCCTCGTACACTCCCCTGGTTTTATGCGACCCGGACGACGGGGCGTCGAATACGCCTCGTGCCGCCTCGAGGAGGTACGACGGCTGGTTTCCGCGCAGAATGTCCTTGCCGGGATCGAAGCGCCGCCCGTCGAGAAAAGCGAAGGTACGCTCCTCGACGGCGAGGAGCACGGTGCCGCCCTTTTCGCCGATTATGCCGGGCAGGGGCTTCCCCGCGGCGGCCTGCTCCGTGTCGAGGAAGGACATCGCGTCCGAAACGCGCATGTCGATCTCCAGGCGGTGCGTGCGCCCGAGAAGCACGAACATGAGGGCGGCGATGGCGACCGACGCCAGAAGCACCGTGGGGAGCACCAGGCTCTCGATCTTGCTTCGGAGACCCTGCACGGCGACGGGCACGCCAATACGGCCGAGCGGATAGGTGCGCTCGTACCACACCTGCATCGAGCGGTAGCCGAGGAAGAATATGACGAAGGCGTTGAGGAAGAAGACGAACGAGTGATAGTAGAGGTTCGCGTATCCCAGGAAGAGGTACATGATGACGATCATGGGCACGAACATGAAACAGAGCAGGAGCGCGTTGAGCGAGAAAGTGAGCCGGGCGAACCCGGCGAATCGCCGCTCGAGGACGGACAGCGAGTCGGGGCTGAGGTTTTCCGAAAGCCGCAGGATGACGCGCACCCTTGCCAGGTAATAGGTGAAGAGCAGGGCGGCCCCCAGCAGGGCGAATCCGCCGAACAGTCCGAGGAGCCGCGTGTCGCGGAATACCGGGTAGGCGAAGGCGCAGATGAGAAAGATCACCAGGATGTTGCCGGCGATAACCATGGAGCCGTATTTGATGAACTGCCCCATGAGTCCCGATTGGTTCATAAATTTCCCCCGTCAACGTATGCCGGGTCCGGTCCTGGTTCCTTCCCTGTGCGTTGTTTTCGGCTGTTTGTATGCAACGGCGCCCGGACGAATCTGAAGCGAGCGGGCTGCCTCTTTTACATCATCACATCGTGTTTTTCAAGCATTTATCGGGCTGTGCCAGTAAAACGGCGAGCCCCCGCGGTGCGGGGGCTCGAACATGCGCGGTAGATCCGACGGGGCCTATTTCTTTTCCTGCTGCTTCTTGAGTTCTTCCATCATCTTATTGAAATCTTTAAGAGTGTCCTCGTTCTGTTTGAGGTATTTCTCGGTATCGGCCTGATACTTGTCGCCGATAGTGGAGACCGCCCTGTAGCAGGTGAGCGAAGAAATCAGCATGAGACCGACGAGCGCCGCCAGCACGATCGTGATGACCTTGGCCGTCCCTTCCTTGCCCTTCAGCGCGCCGACGAGGGCATGATAGAGCAGGTAAAGGCCATAAAGGGAAACCGCCAGGCTGATGAGTCCGCCCAGCCAGATATTGATCCCTGATGTAAATGAGAGCAGCGCGTTGACCGGAGAGAGCACCATGAGCGCGGCGGTGACTCGGACATTGGCTTCGAAATTTGTGTTGCCTCCGCATATCGCCGAAACGATCAATAGTATCACACCGCCGATGAAAAGGCCTATGATCGCGCCGATGATCGAACCGACCAGGGCCATTACGCCGACCCCACCACCGATCGCTCCTCCGAACATCCCCGCGGCCGCGGTCAGGTTAAGCACGCTCCAGATGAGCGCGAACACGCCCGCGACGGTGCCGTAAATGACCGCCTTGATGAGCGGCTCGACAAACCCGCCTTCCGTGGGCATGGAGGCGAAATACTCCTTCGGAGCGGTGAGCACCGCTTTGGAATCGTCGATAAACTTCTTAAAATCAAATCCGCCTTCAGCCATACGTCCCTCCCTTTAACTCGTTGATTAAGGATTTATGCCGTCAATAAAGTGCGCTGAACAAATATCCCCTTTCCCCGACGGTGCCGGGTTGCCGGGCGCGATGTTCGGAAACACCGTATCGACGGTTTTCCATCCAGCCTTCAGTATTGTACGCGACAAAACACGATCCAAGCATGTTATGATATGCATGTCATCCACGCGATTTCAAGAAAAAAATAGCGGAACTCTTCTTAAAAAGGGCCCCGGAGTTAATGCTGACCGAAAAAGAATTGACTGTGTACAGGCGGACGATATATTCTCGATAAAGACGCGTATCCGCGTGGACACGACCAGGGGCCGAGAACCGATATCGAGGTGAACCATATGCTCGCACACCAGCTCACAATACCCGCGGAAAACAAGCCGGGAATGCTGGCCAGGATTACGTCCCTCCTCGCGAAGGAAAAGATAAACCTGCGGGCCATCAGCATCTCCTCGTTCGGGGACCACGGTTTTTTCAACCTGATCGTCGACGAGCCAAAGAGGGCGTTCAAACTGCTCACGAAAGAGGGGCTCTCTGTCGAATTGAAGGAAGTGGTCGCCGTTCTCATCGACGACCATCCCGGGGGACTGGATGGCCTTGTGCAGATCCTCGCCGCGGAAAAGATCAACGTGGAGAACGCTTACGGATTCGTTCTCGAGGCCCATAAAAACGCGGTCTTCGTCGTCGAAGTCGATGACCGCGAGAAGACCCAGAAGATTCTCTCCTCAAAAGCTTACAAAACGCTCGACGCCGACGCGCTCAACGCGATCGAGCCCTTCCATTATATGAAGTACTGAGAGAGCTCCCTTCGCGGGAGGCCGTTTGCACCACCTCGATCGTCAAGGGCGTTGTTTCGAAACTCGGAAAAGGTCGTCGTACGCATTAAAACTCTCCCGGCCGATCGGTCGTTTGCATCTTGATTTAAATGTATAATAGAGTTGTTGCTTTACTGGGTGTCATTGCGGTCCACGGCTTTATCGGGGCGTGGAAATCTCATGAAGCATTTGGTTTTTTAGTAAAAACTTGTTGCCTTTTGAGATCGCCACGTCGGCCTGCGGCCTCCTCGCGATGACATTTTTCCAGTTACGCAACAAGTCTAATGTGATGTCAGAGGTGATAACAAAATTATTTTGCTCACATGGCCTACCGCAACAGCGACGGCAGGAACAGCACGATCTTCGGAAACGGAATGAGTATGAGTGTGAGGATGATCAAGGCGATGAGCATGGGCACCACCCCGCGGAATATCACTTCCAGCGGTACGTCGCGCGCCACGCCGCTCACCACGTAAACGTTGATTCCCACCGGCGGCGTGATTACGCCGATCTGCGTTACAAGAACAATAATAACGCCGAACCATATCGGATCGAAGCCGAGGTGCGTGATCACCGGGTAAAAGATCGGTATGGTGAGCATGATGAGCGCGAGTGAATCGATGAAACAGCCGCCGGCGATGTAAACGGCGATGATGAGAAGCATGATCAGCCACGGATGCAGGTCGAAATGAGCAATCCAGGAGGCGATGTCGAAGGGTATGCGCGATACCGCCAGGAAGTGACCGAAGATGGTGGCGCCCGCCACGATGAGCATGATCATGCACGAGATGCGGGTGGTCTCCATGAGGGCATCGGAAAATCCCTTCCAGGTGATGGTGCGGGTTATGAGTGCGAGCAGGAGTGTCCCCGCCGCGCCGATTCCGCCGGCCTCGGTGGGGGTGAATATCCCGGCGAACAGGCCGCTCATCACCATGATGAACAGGGCCAGTGTCTCGAGCACGCCCCCGAGCGACCGGATCTTCTCTTTGAATGTGGTCTTTGGCCCCCTGGGACCGAGCTCAGGATTGAGCGTGGTCCAGATGAGAATCGCGGCGATGAAGAAGAGGGTGAGCAGAATGCCGGGAATAATGCCCGCGATGAATAGCTTGCCGATGGACTGCTCGGTCAGAATGCCGTACACGATGAATATCACGCTGGGCGGAATGAGGATGCCCAGACTCCCACCCGCGGCGACCACTCCTGTCGCCAGGCTTGGCTTGTAGTTGAAGCGCTTCATCTCCGGGAGCGTTACCGCTGCCATGGTCGCGGCCGTGGCGTTGGTCGAGCCGCAGATGGCGGAGAAGCCAGCGCACGCGCCGATCGTGGCGATGGCGAGCCCGCCCGGGAGATGCCCGATCCACGCGTACGCCGTGTCGAAGAGCCTGCGGCTGATCCCCGAGTGAAAGGCGATCTGCCCCATGAAGATGAAGAGCGGAACCACGGTCAGATTGTACGAACTGAATATGGAAAAGATGTCCTTGGCCGTCATGCTGAAGGCCGCCTCGGGTGAGACGATCCAGGCGAACCCGGCAAGGCCGAGGATTCCCATCAGAAATCCGACCGGTATACGCGTGAAAATAAGCGTGAAAAGCAGGACGAGGCCGAGAAGGCCGATGACGGTGGGACTCATTTTTTGAACACCTCCCGTGCAGACCGGATGAATCCGAGCGCCAGTACGCAGGAAAGGAGAGCACACCCGAGGGCGGTGCCGAGCACGAATGGATATATCGGCATTTTTATGGTCATGGAAACTTCGCCGCTTTTCAGAAAATCGAGCGCGTAGAGGGTGCAGCGCCAGGTCGCTATGAAAAAGAACAGGGTGCTGGCGAGGCCCGTCAGCGTGTCGGTTATGGCCCGGGCCCTCTCCGGGAGCTTCTGCACCAGGAATTCTACCGCGATATGCCCCTTCTCAACCGAGGTATAGGCGAGCGAAAATGCTATCACCATCGCACCGAGAAGCCCCACGATATCGTAGGTGCCCGGTATGGATAAGCGCAACAACCGGAGGATTACGTCCACCACGGTGATCGCCATCATGGCGAAAACCGCGATCATCGATATCACGTTCGCCTTCGTGGCGATCGTCTGAAGCGCTTTTTCAATGCGGTACATGGCTGTGCCTTACCTCCGGAAAAGGACTTGGCGATCCGGCATCGGACCGCCGGTCGCCTGTCGTCATTTACCGTATTTTGCCGTATATTCCGTTATGAGTTTTTTGAGTGTGGAAACCGCCTTTTCTCCGGGCAGGCCCTTCGCTCCGACCGTCTTGACGTATTCGTTGATGACCGGCTGAACGGCGTCCTTCCACCTGGCGTTTTCCTCGGGCGAAAGAGCGATTATCGAATTGCCCTGTTTCTGTGAGAATTCGCGGCCCTCGAGGTCAACCCTGTCCCAGGTCTTCCCGTGCACGTCCACCCATTCCTCGCTCGCGTCCGTGAATATTTTTTTAAGATCGTCGGGAAGGGCTTCCCACTTCGCCTTGTTCATCACAACGTACATGGCGGTCGTGTATCCGATGTCCCGGCAGTCCGTGGTGTGCTTTATCACTTCGGCCTGCTTCCATCCCTTCAGTGTTTCTATCGGGGTGAAAGTCCCCTCCACCACACCCTTCTGGAGCGCCTCATACGTCGCGCCCTGGGGCATGGCGACGGGCACTCCGCCGAGCGCCTTGACGACCTTCGAGCTCAATCCGGTGGAGCGGATTTTCATGCTTTTAAGGGCCGCGAGGTTTTCCACCGGCTTTTTGGTATGCAGGAGCCCGGGGCCGTGCGCGTGAACGTACAGCAGCTTGACATCGTCGAGCGCCTTCGGCGTCATCGTCTTGTAGAACTCGTGCGCGACACGGGTCGCGACCTTGCCGTTGGGATAGCCCATGGGAAGATCGATCGCTTCCATCACCTGGAATCTGCCGAGCGTGTAGGCGAAACATGACATGCCGATATCGGTGATCCCTTTCAGCACCCCGTTATAGGTTTCGTCGGCCGATACCAGCGTGCCGCCGGGGTAGATGTTGATCTTCACCCTGCCGTTGCTGCGACTCTCGATTTCTTTTGCCCAGTCGGTGGCGATTTTGCATTGTTCGTGGGCCGGCGGGAAGAAGATGCTGTAACTCAGGGTGACCTCGGCCTCTTTTTTGGCGCCGCATGCGGTGAATGTAAACGCGACCGCAATCGCCAGTGCACAACACAGGATTGTTTTTTTCATGATTCGCTCCTTTACGCGCGTAAAAATGGTATTCCGTTGTTTCGGAATCGCTGCACTACGGGATGAATGTGCTGGCTTCGGGAGCGGCCGCACCGGGAAAACGAACTCGGTGCCGCCGGCACAAGACCTGTTGCACAGCCGGGGAATTCCGGGGATTAACCCGCCCGTGGGACGAAAAACCGCCGAATCCGTGCCCGGCAACAGGCTCTACCGACCATTTTCCCGGAATAAAATCAAGTAAAATAAATCCTGCCGGCATGTGAATCGGGTGAGGTGTATATGCAAATATGGATGAACACGACCGCAGTGCGGAGTGGTGTGCGGGGAGGGCGTGGCGGGCCGATCCCACCCGTTGTCCCGGCGGGGTCGTGACGGTTGCGGGTACTGTAAAATGGTTGACCCGGCGCTGGCCCATGTGACATAATATTTTCCTGTCTGGCGTACCCGGGAAAGAATATGAAAGAGATACTGCTGTATACGCGGAACAACACGTTTTATAGAAATTTTTTTCTCGAGGCGGGGTGTTCGGTGATGGATGGCGATGCGCCGCCGGCCGATGAGCGCGATGAGGAATGCGGCGGCGAATCGGAGCGGATCGCCATTCTTGAGATTTCCGACGATATTCTCGAGGCGGGGGCGGACGTTGCCGGAAGAGCTCAACGCCGGGGTGCCGGGATTGTATGCGTCGCTCCACTGGATACGGACCGCGTTCGCGACTTTCTGCTGAAAGAAGGAATTGCCGACCTGTTCCCGACGGGACAGGCCCGGCGGCTTGTCGAATCGGTGATGGCGATGGAGGGCCGGGCCGCGGAACCGCGCGGCTTTTTCGTCGCGCTTGATGAATGCGCGGCGCGGATACGCATCATACGTTCGGTTGTGGAGAGATTCGGTTTCGAGCTTCGCGCCGCCCGCTCCATCGAGGATTTTTTCGCGGCGCTGGGTGACGACTGCGCGGCGAGCTTCGTCAACCTCGGTTCGCCGGGATTTGAAATCAACCGTTTCATCCGGATGTCGCACGCGTGCGGGAAGGTGAAGCTCGTGCCGTTCATTCCGTACAAGGATGCCTGCGAGGGGATATTCGTCCACGAGGTGATATCGGGGCTGAACCGCCTGGCGAGGGTTATCCTGTCTCCCGAAGAGATGCTGAGCTTTCTCACCGGCATGCTTTTCCGCAAGGAGATGGTGGGGCCGGTGGACGAGCTCGCCCGGGTGCTGCGCTATCCGGACAGCGCAGCGTTCGCCCGCGAGAGCTTCGGCAGGCTGTATTACACGCTCGGAATGGACGCGTTCGAGCTCGCCAACGTACTCGGCGACGAGGATCACGCGCGCATGCGCGGCACGGTCGCACGCATGCAGCGCGCGCTGGTGAAGGCCGACGGCGTTCGCTGGCTGATAAGGGAAACCAGACGGGTCCCTACCTGCGGCGCAACGGGTGCTTGAAGACGAAATCGGCGATGAGCCCCAGCGGCAGTTTCTGGCGTTTGCGCTCCTCGGTGCTTTCCGGGTAACAGGGGCGCTCCTCGGTGTGGCAGTACCGGCACAGGCGTTCCCGCGCCTTTATGCCGTCATAGCCGAGAATAGGGTACATGCCGAGCGAAAGGGCCTTCCTGTAGGAGTTCTCGCGCGCCTCGAACGAGGCGTGATTGCTGAACTCGTGGTAGAGGCTTCCCGGGCCGTGGCAGGCCTCACATCCCACTCCCTCGGTCTTCGTGGCCTCCGTTTTCCCTCCGCCGGTCGTATGGCATTTCAGGCAGGCGAGGTTTTGTGACGGGTCTTCCATCCCGGCCTTCCGCGCGATCTCGAGGCCCTTGTCCTGCGAGAGCGACTGGTATGCCCGCGCGTGGGGCGAGCCCGACCAGATCCTGTGCTGATTGCCGATACTGTCGGACTCGTGGCATTTCTTGCATGCGTCGACGCCTATGAAAGAGGGGAAATTCCGTCGGGGCTCGATCGGTTCCGCGGTAGAGAGCAGCAGGATGATTACGGCCGAAGCCGCTACTGCGGGCCTGTTAAGCATGTCCTGTTTCCGGTGGCGATATCCGGCGCATACCGGCGTGGCGGAAGCGTCGGTGCGTCGTAAAACAGCCTGCCTCCATCCTTCCGTCCGGTCAAGAATTTAACTTGACTTTGCCCTTTCACGATGTATCATTTTTATAATCTATCATCAGGGTCGCAGCGATAAGGAAAATCGCTTCACGGCCGACGCGGCCTGTCTCCACGGCAAGGCTGAAAATTCCGCGCCTGACAACAGGGAGGTGCGCATGGATCAAAAGCCGGCATCCGATCTCAGGGTTGGAGAGTTTCTTGTCGAGAGCGGGATCATCTCCGAAAAGCAGCTGAATGAGGCCCTGTCGCTCCAGAAGGACAACACGGAGCGCCTGATCGGCGAGATTCTGGTCACGCTCGGGGTGCTCAGCAAGGAAGATCTCATTATGGCGATGGAGATGTACCTGATGACCACCAACAACCAGCCTAGGCACGTGGACGAATGGCTGGACCAAGACGAGATCGACATGCTTCTCGATAAAATGAGGGGCAAAAGCGGCGGTCACTGAATCCGTCGCGTTTCCTCGGTTTCGGCCCTGCCGTACTGACCTGAAAAAGTAATTGACAAATAGAATCCTGTATTGAAAGATTGCGCCCATGATTGAGTTCGAGGATAAGACGTGTTTTGGCTGCGGCGCGGACAACGAGCACGGTTTACGGCTGAAGCTCAAGTTTGACGAAGACACCAAGACGGCATACGGCGAATACAGGGCGCACCAGAAACTCGAAGGGCCTCCCAATATCATCCATGCCGGCATCATAGCGGTCCTGCTCGACGAAACCATGATGACCGTCAACAAATACATGGAGCTTATGGCGCTGACGGGAGAGCTCACGATCCGCTACCTGCAGCCGGCCTTCATCAACGAGAACCTCTATATCCGCGGCTGGTATGTAAAGAAGAACAAGCGGGTAATCGAGAACCGGGCCGAAATAGAGAACGAGATGGGAAAGATCGTCGCCCGTGCCAAGGGCAAGTACATAGAAATGGACGAAATTCCCCAGCCAGAGTGACGCTTGCCGAAGGGGCCACCGGCCCGCGCGTGATGATCTATACAAGCCGAAGTGGTGGAACTGGTAGACGCAGCGGACTCAAAATCCGCCGGGGGCAACTCCATGAGGGTTCAAGTCCCTCCTTCGGCAGAGAGATGAAAAGCCCTTCATTATGAAGGGTTTTCCTTTGTCCGGGCGAAAGGGAAGAAGTCGGGGACAGGGCTCCATGGATGGTGCGGGGTTTGGGGGATAAAGGGATACGATATCTCCGAAACCCTGTCCCGCGGGGGAAGTGGGGTAGGTTACAGTTCGCAGAGTTTATACAGAGACGTCGCCGAAAGTCGCGCGAGCGATTCGGCTGCGCCGCCCTGAGCTTTGATCAACGGTCCCGATGAAATTGAATACGCGTTTCTTTGCGCGTCGTATTCCTCCACGGGTCTTTCCGGCTTGCGGTTTTCAATTACGGTACCGCCAAACATGGCAATAATGATGCCGATCGTTTCGTCGGCGGAGGAGCGCTTTTTCGGATAATTACCATGTGCTTCTTTTCCGAAGAGCACAGTCTGATCTCCGTTGTTCTGCCCGCGATTCGTATTAAGAAAACGACTTTTTGCTGGTCCATTCGCTCTCATGGTGCTCCCTGTATTTTTTCGAAGTTTCCGTTCAGGCCGCGCAGAGTGAAAATCCGCACGAGCGGCAATAGAAACATCCCGATTCGGGAAGGAGGGGCGCGCCGCACTCGGGACAGCGGCGAATGTTTGTCGATCCGGCATGAACTGTGGTTGTCATACTATACCTCCGTAACGTCAACAAGAATATAGTATATATACGTATAGTATTTTGCAAGCATTTTTTTAAGGTTTTTAGATTTTTTTTAAAGTTCAGTTGGTGATTGCCAGGATTGGATTCGGCGGATTGCGGTATCGGGAGGGGCCGGCGAGTGTACAAAACAGGCGTAGCATTCCCTTTTGCCATGGACGGGAGGATCGTTTCGGGCCTGTTGCTTTTAGCGGAAAACGCATCGGGATAAATCTATCCTCATCGCGCAATTATGGCGGGATAAGGGTTGAATTATACTTCGCTTTCCGGATGATTGTCAGTATATTCTTACATTGGTGCCGGATTGTGATACGCTGTATGGGTAATCGGATTATATCGGCCGGTACGGGATTCTGATGCGTATGAGCAGCGGGGATATGTGATCGATGAGTGAAGAAGTCGAGGCGGGTAACTTATGCACGGGATTGACTACATAATGAATGAAGAAAATAAATTAACAGACTTGGTGTAAAACCGGTAAAACGCCGGCCTTAATCGGGCGGGAGTTCGCGGGCGGGCGTTTCAGGGATGCAGTAAGTTCAATGGAGAGAAAATGGCGAAACCATCAATAGATCCCAACAGGGACTGGGAAGAGCTGCTCAAATCGGAGTTAACCGAAGGGGTCAAGCCCAATGCCGAAACGGCGGGCTCGAAGCCGGGAACGAGCGCACACCAGTCCGACATCAATTTCGATATCAAACCCGAGGAGCTCGAGAGCTATCTCAACCGCTATGTCGTGGGGCAGGAGTCGGCGGTGGAGGTCATCGCCACCAAGGTATGCACGCACTTCAACAGGATGAAGCTCGACAGGTCCATCGCGGAAGAGGACCGCATCGTCGGGAACATCAAGAGCAATATGCTCCTGATCGGCCCCACTGGCGTGGGGAAGACCTATATCATCAAGCTCATCGCCAAACGCATCGGCGTGCCCTTCGTCAAGGCCGACGCCACCAAGTTCAGCGAGACCGGCTATGTAGGTGGCGACGTGGAGGACCTCGTGCGAGAACTGGTTCACGAGTCGGACGGTGACATCACGCGCGCGGAATACGGAATTATTTACCTCGACGAGATCGACAAGATCGCATCGACGGGGAACGTTTACGGTCCCGACGTGTCGCGCACCGGGGTTCAGCGCAATCTCCTCAAGCTGATGGAGGAATCCGAGGTCGATCTCAAGACGCCGCACGACCTGGCCTCCCAGGTGGAGGCCGCCATGGAGGCCCAGCGCACCGGCAAGGTGACGCGCAAGAAGATCAACACGCGCAACATCCTGTTCATCGTCTCGGGCGCGTTCGGCGGGATTTCCGACATCATCAAGAAGCGGCTCAATATGCAGTCCATCGGTTTCGAACAGGGCGTGTTTCAGCGGGACGACCGTCAGAACATGCTCAAGCAGGTGAAGACCGAAGACCTCATCCAGTTCGGCTTCGAGTCCGAATTCGTCGGACGGCTTCCCGTTACCGTGGTGCTTAACGAGATGACCGAGGACGGGCTCTATAACATTCTTAAGAACAAATACAGCACAGTGGTGCTGGGGAAGAAGCTCGACTTCAGGGCGTATGACATCGATCTCGAATTTACCGACGAGGCGCTGCGCGTCTTCGCGAAGCAGGCCCATGCCGAGCGTACGGGTGCGCGCGGACTCCTGAGCGTGTTCGAGAAGGCGCTCATCAAGTTCGAGAAAACGCTTCCATCCACCGAGATCAGGAAGCTGGTCGTCGACATCGACGCCGTGGAGCGCCCGGAGGAGACGCTTAAAAAGATGCTCCTGAGCGACAGCATCAAGCATTTCCAGAAAGAGTTTCTGCTGAAAAACGGGATTTACCTCGATTTCAGGAAGGAAGCGGCCGAGCGCGTGCAGGAAATGGCGCAGACCAAGAACCGCAGCATCAAACAGCTCTGCGAGGACCTCTTCCACGACTACGCCTACGGCATCCGCCTGATGTCGCTCGAGCACTTCACCATCACGAAGGAAGCCGTGGATGATCCACAGGTATACCTGGACAATTATGTCCGCGAGAACTACAAGAAAAAGGGCTGACGGAAACGCGCCGGGCCGGCTTCATCGACCGGCCCGGTCATTTCTCCCTTCCATAATCCTGGATCTTCAATCGCCCCGTCTCTCGAGACGCACACTCCTGACGTAGCGTATCTGGATCGAGTAGATGCCGGGGGATTGATTCAGGATTGCGTTCCGGAGCCCCTCGATGGTTTCGGGGGCGGGTTGCTCATCCCCGGTAATCGTAATGAGCAGGGTGCGCCGGCCCGATATCCGTTTGATGTCCGCCGACAGCACGGCCTCGCCGAGGGAATCCTCCAGTAGGGTGAGCGCCCTGCGCCGCGAGTTTTCGACCAGGTAGCCCTCGCGCATGTAGACGCCGACCGGTGCCGCGATCGCCGCGAGAATGATGACCGAGAGAACGATCTGGTAGAGCGCGCGTTTTTTAACCTCCGCGCGGTCGGCGCGGGAGGGATGGATCCTCATGATCCAGAAGACCAGCGCTCCCGCGAGCGAAATTGACACCAGGTTGATGAGAAAGAGTATTGCCGCGCCGCTGGCCACGGCCGCGTCCAGCCTGCCGACGCCGATGCCCACCGTGCAGAGCGGCGGCATGAGCGCCACGGCGATGGCGATGCCGACAAGGGTGTTGCTGATTTTTCTGTTCGCGTTGCCGTAGGCGCCGACCAGTCCCGACGCAATCGCGACGATGATGTCGAAAAGGTTCGGCGTTGTGCGCGCGAGTATTTCGGGATTGTACCCCGCTATGGGTATGAGCGATGAAAGGGCCGCGGAGATGCCGACGGCGAGCAGAGTCCCCTTGAGGAGCGAGCCGAGCGCCGTGCGGATGAGGGATACATCTCCCCAGATGACACCCAGCGAGAAGGCGAGGATGGGTGTCATGAGGGGCGCGACGATCATCGCGCCGATGATGACCGCGGGCGATCCCTGTAAAAGCCCCGCCGTGGCGATTAGGCAGGAGAGAACGGTGAGGAGGTAGTACTCGATTGAAGGGCGGGCTCCCTCGGAGAGTACATGGAACACTCCCAGGTCTTCGCGCTCCTTTTCCTTTATCCGCCGGTATTCTTTGCGCTTCGTCATCCAGAAGTCGGCGCTCAGGTAGTTGCGAAGCGTTCGCTCCTCCGGGCGGATGACGTGGCCGAACATGTCGCGGATTTCACGACCCTGTGTAGCTATTTGCTCCCTGGCGGCCGAAATTTTCCCTGTCGTGGGCTTCTCCCCGGGAGCGCTTTTCCCGGCGATCCGGTTTTTCCCCTCGTTTTTCACGGCTGCCCCGGGCGGAGGAACTTCTCCCACACCGGGTTCGCTTTCCGGATTTTTTTCTCTTCCCTCGAGTATTCGTTTGACCGCGGAGAATAATCCTTCTTTTTTCATGCCTTCCTCCCCGCGATTCCCGTTCGACAGCCAGGGTCTGTCGATGGTCTCGCGGTCAGTCGATCCGCCTGAACGTCGCGCGGTACTGCGAGGTGAGGTCGACGTAGACCTGTTTGCCGAGCTCCCACGTCTGCCGGTGTTTGTCCTGGACGTCGCCGATCTCCTTCGCGGGTACTCCCGCGAAAATCTTGTTGTCGGGCACGACCATGCGGTTCACCACCAGGGCGTGCTCGCCGATTATCGCCCATTCGCCAACCACGGAATAATCGGTGATCGTCGCCATCATGCCGATGACGCAGGAATCCTTGAGGGTGCAGGTGTGGAGCATCGCGTTGTGGCCAACGGTGACGCGTCTTCCGATCGTGGTCTTGTCCATCGGCCGGGCGTGGATGGTGACGCCCTCCTCAATGGCGCTCTCGTCGCCGATGAAGATGGTTCCGTAATCGCCGCGCAGAATTGCGCCGAAGCCTATGTAGCAATTTTTCCCCACGCGCACGTCACCGATCAATTCGGCCGATGGCGCGATCCATGTACCTTCGCCGATCTCGGGCCTGCGGTTGTTGATCTCGTACAGCGGCATGATACCCCCTTTCTCTTTGTGTATAATCGAAGCAACGTGGCGATCAGAGCCCCGTGGCGTCCATAATGCGCTTTATCGCCTGCGCCCTGTTGAGCGTATAGAAGTGGAGTCCCGGCACTCCCCATGATTTCAATTCGATGCACTGCCTGATGGAGTATTCTATTCCCGCCTCGCAGATGGAGTCGTTACCCATGCAGGTTTCGAGCCGTTTCAGAAGTTCGCCCGGAACCTTCGCGCCGCACATGGAGGTGACCCGATCGACCTGCGAAAGGCTGGTGACGGGCATGATACCCGGTATGACCGGCACGGTGATGCCCATCCCGGCAAGTCGGTCCATGAAGCGGTAGTAATCCTCATTATTGTAAAACAGCTGGGTGATGATGAAGTCGGCCCCCGCGTCGACCTTGCGTTTGAGGTTGTCGAGGTCGGTCCGCATGTCGGGCGCCTCGAGGTGTTTCTCGGGATAGCCGGCCACCCCGATGGTGAATCCGTCGACTGAGCGGATGAACGAGACGAGCTCGTTGGCGTACGAGAAGCCGTCGGACGGCGGCGTGAAACGGGCCTC
The DNA here is from genome assembly GCA_964625625.1 of uncultured Leptospirales bacterium. GTDB lineage: Bacteria > Spirochaetota > UBA4802 > UBA4802 > UBA5368 > MVZN01. The sequence continues at coordinate 19,584 of CAZVEG010000069.1, forward strand.
CCCCTTCGGCGGGTCGCCGCGCAGGGCCAGTATGTTCTCGATTCCGTTTTTCCTGATCTCGTCGAGATAGCCGCGTATCTCCGCGCGCCCCGCGCCCACGCAGGTGAAGTGCACGAGCGGGAGTATCCCCAGCGTGTCTCGGAGCCTGAGCGCGAGCTCCAGCGTCTTCTCCTGGGTGGAGCCGCCGGCCCCGTAGGTAACCGAGATATACTGTGGCTGGTAACCCGAAAGATCCGCGAGCGCCTGCCTGAGTCCGTCCTCGCCCTGTGGAGTTTTCGGAGGGAAAATTTCAAACGAGACTACAAAGCGTTCGCGGTAGAGGTCGATTATCTTCATTTGGACTTTATTGGATCTCGATGATGGGTGTCCGAGGGATCGGCTTTCGGTCCTTGCGCGGGCGCTCCCGGCGATGAGGCGGCCGCGGGAGAGCGATGTGTCCACAACACGCGACGAACACCGATTTTCATGCTCGCATTGCGACGGGGTATTCATCAAGCGTTTTTTCGAAGCACCTTCCCGGCTGAAGCAGGCAGGATATATCGTGCTACTTCAGCCGGGCCTGATGTTGAAACCGGCGACGATTAAATATTCAAAAAATATCATCATTATTTATATAGTGTATGTT
>CAZVEG010000070.1:0-19524 GCA_964625625.1 uncultured Leptospirales bacterium
CGTATTTTTCCGAACAGCCCGGATGGGCGGAGCAGCATCCCGACTATTACTGGAAAACCCTGTGCGCCACGTGCAGGAAGCTGCTCGCCTCGACGAAAATCCCGAAGGGCTTTATCCGGGGCGTTACAATGACGACACAGCGTGATACCATGGTGAACGTCGACCGGAACGGCAAGCCCCTCCGGCCCGCGATCGTATGGCTCGACCAGCGCCGCGCCGGCAAGGGCAGCTGGCCGAACCCGGTGCTGAAGGCCGCGCTTCGGGCCATGAAGCTCCTGGAGGCGGTGGAATACACCATCACCGAGAGCGAGTCGAACTGGATCCGCGAGAACCAGCCTGAGATATGGGAGAAGACCCACAAGTTCCTTTTCCTGTCAGGCTTCCTGACTCATCGGCTGGTCGGTGAATACGTGGACTCGACCGGCTGCACCGTCGGGTTCGTGCCGTTTGATTACAAAACGCAGGCGTGGGCGAAGCCGTCGGACATGAAATGGAAGATGTTCCCGATGAACCCGTCCCTGCTCCCCGCGCTCGTCAGGCCCTCGGAGATGCTGGGCTATATAACGAAACAGGCTTCCACGGAAACCGGGATTCCGGCGGGGCTTCCGCTCATCGCGGCGGCGGCGGACAAGGCCTGCGAGGTGCTGGGATCGGGATGCATGAGTCCCGAGATAGCCTGCCTTTCCTACGGCACGACCGCCACGGTTGAAACCACCAACACGAAATACGTTGAAATCGTTCCCTTCATACCTCCCTACCCGAGTGCGGTACCCGGCGCGTATAACACGGAGGTCATGATCTACCGCGGGTTCTGGATGGTGAGCTGGTTCAAACGTGAGTTCGGCATGCGCGAGGAGCTGATTGCGAAGAAGAGGAAGATCAGCCCGGAACGGCTCTTTGACGAGCTGGTGGCGGACATTCCGCCGGGCTCGATGGGGCTCATGCTCCAGCCTTACTGGTCGCCCGGCCTGAAGATCCCGGGCCCGGAGGCGAAGGGTGCGGTGATTGGTTTCGGCGATGTGCACACCCGCGCGCACATCTATCGCTCGATACTCGAAGGGCTGGCCTATGCTCTCAAGGAAGGGGCTATCCGCACCGAGAAGCGTAACGGTGTTAAAATCGAGAGGATCCGCGTTTCGGGCGGAGGCTCGCAGAGCGACGTTCCGATGCAGCTGACCGCGGATATCTTCGATTTGCCGACGGAGCGCCCGCATACCTACGAGACTTCCGCCCTCGGCGCCGCCATAGACGCCGCGGTGGGTCTTGGCTTCTACGGAGATTTTCCGGCCGCGGTGAAGGCAATGACGCGAATCGGGAAGGTTTTCGAGCCGGTACCTCGAAACAGGGACATCTATCGTGAACTTTTCGAAAAGGTGTACCTGAAACTCTACGATCGCCTCAAGCCGCTGTATGAGGATATCCGCCAGATTACCGGTTATCCTCCACAGCGATAGGGGCGTGGCGTCGAGCGGTCCGTTTCCACTCCTTCCGAAATCCCGAGCATTGCCGGCGGCTCTCCAATGCCCGCTTCATCGTTGCCGGTGCGGCGGGTAACATGTATTGGTCGGCGGCAATTAATGATTGACCGTCTCTTTAGAATAGGATACGATCGAATCATCCTCCGGCACTGTTGCGCGGCCGTCCGGTGTTTCCGGCATTCTGTTCCTTGTGGCCGTGTTTTCCCCCGTCGCTGGACAAAACGGTTCTTTTATAACCTCCGGCAAACGGGATGCTAATCGGGGAGTCAGGGAAGGCGCATGAAAACGATCAACAGAATCAGGGAAGGCACAAACACCATGAAAGGCCTGGTATATGAGCTCGAAGAGGTTTTTTTTCGAATTGTAAAAAACGCTTATCCCGGGCTCTGGGAAAGCGCCGGCATCACACGGTCGCTCCTCATGGACATGTCCGCCGTAGTGACCGACCGGCAGTTGAAGACCCCGGGTAACCAGGTCAGGCTGAGCATGCGACCGTTGATGCTTTCCGGCGAGCCCGAAAGCGAGTTATGCTCGACCGCCATGCTTTTCAAAATCAATTATCACGACGGGCAGTCGTCGCTTGGATCCGCGTTTCTCGACGCAAACGTAAAGGACGCCGGGAAAAATACCTTCTCCTCGATAAAAAAAGACCATCTCAAGCGACTGCATTCGATCGCGCACCACAGCCAGATTCTTCTGTATGATTATGATAATATAACCGGCATGGCGTTTCCGGCCACGGCGGAATCCGTGCTCGGCGCGTATCCGTCCAACTGGAACGGTTGGGCGCCGTATACCACCGCGGCGACGGTCCCCGCCAATTGCGGTATCGCCCTTAACTGCAGGGATACGGGTCTTTATAAAACCTCAATTCCATGGTCGTACCAGTTATGCTTCCGGAACATGTTCGGACTCGATCTCGATTATGGGGATATTGCGGTTGACACGGCCCGGGGCGTGCGATTCGAGAAGGGACGGGCGCGCTATCTCGTGCTGGTCTCGGTCGCTCATGGTGGGGCCGATCTCGATGAGAATTTCGATATCGACCGCGCGGCGTATACGGAGATGAGTTGACCCAACTGGCCGGCCGCTCGCGGCGAGGGGAGCGTTGCCGGGTTAACCCTGATGTTAAGCGTGTTTGTGGTTTGCTTGCCGATGGCGATTTCGGCATGCCGGGAAAGACTACAGCCCGGCATTTACGGGTGCCGGTATTACCGCTATGAGAAATAGATTTCGATCCATCGGGTATAAGATATTTTTCCTTTACGTTCTGCTGTCGCTTGTCAATGTCTCGTTTATAATTACCATCATTTACGAAAACCAGATTGATCTTATCAGCAGGAATACCGGTCTGGAAACCGAAAAGCAGGTCGCTGCGCTCGTCGCTTCAATTAAGCGATTCAGTCTGGAAATGAAAAAGGGGGATCTCTTCGATCTGCGATCCGGTGGGAACGCGGCAAAGCAGATTGTCAGGCTTGTCGAACCCCACGTCGGGGACTATCTGGTTTTCAATGAAAAGGGAGATGTTCTCCTTTCTTCCGGGAAGAGCGTTAAACCGCCGAAGCTGTATGTTGAGGACGGGCTCCGCTCCATGACCGCGATGGCGTTTGCGGGAAAGGATTATTATCTGAGAACCGATAAAGAACGGGGAATGATGTATTTCTATATCCCGCTCGTGGACTTGCCCCTGTCCAATTCAATTCTGCTCGTTACCAGAGAGCTTGGCGGTATGAGCGAGTCCCTTAAGAATCTTTATTCCCAGGCAGTTTATGTACTGGTCGTAATACTTTTCTTCCATGGCGTATTCGCGGTGCTGCTCTTCCGGTATATAGTTAATCCGATCAATCTCCTCGATCGGGGAAGCAGACGGCTCATGAACGGTGATTTCAGCACACGCATATTGTTGGAACGGGATGACGAGTTCGGATCCCTCGCGGAAACATTCAACAGAATGGCGGAATCAATCCATGATAACGTACGCGGTCTTGCCGACGAAGTGGAGGCCTCGAAGGAAAGCATACGGAAGACTGAAAGATCGATAACGATGGATCAGTCGACCGGCCTTTTTAACCGATATTACATGTCCGAACGGCTTCGCGAGGAAATAAACAGGGCGCGGACCAGGAAAAGCGGGACGACGTTCATGCTTGTGGAGGTTGACGGTTCCGTCGAGATAGATAAAATTTACGGAAGCCAGACGAGCAATATCTTGTTGATGGATATCGCGAAGACGATCAGGCGAACCTGCGCGGATACCGATACCGTCGCGCGTTTTGAAGGACTCGTCTTTGCCGTTCTTTCACCGGAAAGCCCGCCCGATCATGCCCGCGGGCTGGCCGAAAGTATCCGTCTTGCGGTTGAGGAAAGAAAAACGGTAACCCCGGACGGTGAGTTTTCAGCGACGGTCAGTATTGGCGTTTTCCACGCGGACGCCGATTCGCTCGGTACGATCGCGGACGTCACTGATATAATCGGCCGTGCGGAAACCGCCGTGCGGCAGGCGAAGCAACAGGGCGGCAACAGGACGGAGACAGCCCGGTAGAGGTCCTTCCTGAAAGTGAAGATTAAAGGGGAATTTATCATTGTCGTGGCCGTATCGCTGTGCATCACCGCGTTCCTCGTGGCAATCAATCATATCAACCTCTCCGTGCGACTGAACGAAATGAAGAACAGCCTTCAGGAGTTCGAAAACCGCGAGGGAAGTGTGGACCATATAGGGCTCGTGGCGACCTATGAGATACACAAGAAGATGTACGAGGAGCGGCTCTCCCCGGAACAGGCCGATGTAATGGAGCAGAGAATCGACTCCCTGGCCCTGAGGGAAAAGGAAGACATGAGGGTTGTACCGCTTGCTGAAAGGATGATCTCAATGCCGGCACTCTGGGTGATAAACATGAACCGTTATGTCCTGGGGAAAAGGCCCCTGCGCCTTGTCCCGGGCAAAGACGAAATTTCCGCCGATCTTGATGTCGCCTATTATTTTGAGAGGAATTTTCTTTTCGAGCGTGCAATCGAGGCGTATGACAGGGTGCTCGCCAAACGGGGATTGGACAACGCCATGAGAGCGGGAGTTCTGCTGCACCAGGGATATTGCTATGCACTTTCCGGAAAGAACGACAGCGCAATGAAAAATTATCAGATCATCATTCACGATTTCAGCGGGGAAAACAGCGCCGTCACCGCAACGATTCTTGTAAGATATATGGAGGGATTCGCGCGGGCGCGGGAAAGGATTCTCGGCAGCGGGGCCGATCCGTTGCTGCGGAGCAGGAAGCTCGTCAACCTCATGGCCTACAAACAGGCCCTGGATATCCTGGAAAAAGAAGAAGCCTCAGCTACGCGTAAGGATCTGGCATTTATCCGGTTCAGTAAGGCGCGCTGTTATACGGGGCTTGGCATGCCGGCAAAGGCGGTTGAGACCTATCTGTCGGTCATAACGGATAATCCGGCATCGGAATACGCAAAGCACTCAAACCGGAAGCTCTTCGCGATAGGTTCGAGGGCGGGTGGGGAGAACGAAATACGGAGGATTTCGATTCGTATTAACGAACGATTGAAAGACCCTGTTCTTACGGGGATAATCAAAAGCCAGGGAGAGTTCACGGCCTCCGTGCCGGATGCTTACCGGACGGGCGATCTTGAACTACCCGATAAGATTGTACGCCAGGCCGACATTTTCTTGAGCCGTGCTGAAAAAAATCCCGCTGTCGCGCGCTACCTGGTTATTGAGACGAGCGATGGGAATACGTTCAAGGGAACCGTTTTAGAGGAGACCGGCGAGCACATCGCACTCGACACCTCGATCGGCAGGATAAACGTTAAAAAGGACAGAATCTCCCGAATCACCGAAAAGAAATGACATGCGGAAACTCATAGCTCTTCTGCCCGGGATATTGATCGTCCTGGTTCCATGGACACTTCTTCACGCTGACATAGTTGTCACCATCGACGGCATGGTGCTCAACGGCAAGATCCTCGAGAAGCATGAAAAGAATTCAATACTCTTCGGTAATTATCACGGGACCTTTAAAATCGATCGCTCGAAGATCAGGGAAATCCATGAAACCGAAAGCTTCGAGGAAGACGTGCGTTTGTTCAATGAGATGAAAAAGGTCGTCGACATCAGGGAGATAGAGAGAAATTACGAAGCGGGAGTCCAGAAGCTGGAAGAACTGGAAGAGAAGACGGCGGACGAGAGCGTTTCGCGCGGGCGTTTTGAATTGAGCCTTTCCCCGTTCTTTACTATCACCGCCGGAAAGCTCGCTCACGTCCTTCCGTATGCCTGTGGAATTGCGCTTTCCGCCGACATCCTGCCCGAACGGTCGCGTATTCTTGACATGATGGGTGCCGCCGGAATTCTGACCGAGGCGACGGGCCTGCATGCCGAAAGAGAAGACCGAAGTGTCGACGGGTTCAGGATTTCCGCGGGGCCGCTGTGGCGGTTGCCGCTCTCCGTTCGTGGTTTCGGTTTCGACTTCGATTTCTCCGCATTGATCGGTTGTGGCTGGTATGACGCGCAGGGGCGCTTCGAGCGGGCTTCCGGTGTGAAATGGAGCGCCGGACTCCAGGCCGGCCCGGGCATGCTCCTGGGCCCCGTACTCGTCTCTTCACGGTTCCGTTTTGATTATATCCATGATGGAGTGTCACCACTGTACGGTTTCGGTTTTGGAATCGGCGCGGGATACCGATTTGCCCCCTGAACCCTCACAAAATATTCAATTCCAGCTCACAGTGAGATATAATATGGTATAATCAGCCGGTTGTATGCTTGTCATTACATCTCGTGCAGGGGGTGTCGGCGCAGCCGTAAATCCCAGTAAGTTACAATATATGAAATCGATCATGACAATACTGATGTACCGGAACCGGCTGGGATATAAAGCATTCAACGGCCTGCTTGTGATGATTTTGATCTGTTCTGGCGCGATTCTGGTGCGCTGTGGCTCGGAATTCGAGGTTTTGCTGGACGATGGCGATACGGCCTATGTGTACTGGGCCGAATCCGGAAGCGGGATAAAGCGGATCACGACCGGCGGTGGTGATATCGAGACCGTCGTATCCATCCCCTCCCCCCGAGTGCCGCTGGACATGGCCCTGTACATGCCCGGGAAAACGGTGTACTGGGCCGAATACTCGGGATCCGAGTTTTGTATAAAGCGCTCAGGCCTGGATGGCTCCGGGGAGAATCTCTTTCACACGTATTCATCATCCCCGGATCACGGCCCCTCGGCGGTCGCCATCGATCCGGGAGCGGGGATGATCTACTGGAACCAGTATCAGAACGCCTCGGGGCATCACGATATCTGGCGATCGGTGCTTGAGGTTGCAACGCCGGTTAAATGGCTCAATGCGATCAGTAATCCGTACCTCTACGCGTATGCGCTGGCGCTGGATACGGACAACCACAGCCTTTACCTGAGCACCGCGTCCTACTGGAACATATCCGGTAGTATAGGAGGAGGTAACAACGGTGCGGTCTGCCGGGGCGATACTGGAATCGCGGATACCGAAACGGTGCAAATCAGCGATACGGGATGGACGGTCCCGTCCACACCTTTCATGGGCATCGCCGTCGACCCCGGCGGCGCGCATGTCTATTACGCGGACGCCACGGAAGCGAGCAACCGGATAATCAGGGCCGACCTGGATGTGCAGAATCCAACGGTATGGATCGAGGCGGACGGTTTCGGTATCGCGAAGATCGCACTGGACAAACGCGGCGGGAGGATATACTGGACCTCGCCTGTCGATACCAGTATCTACCGTGCCGATATCGTCGTGCCGGAATCAAATGTGGAAAAGTTTCTTCAGCTGGATGGCATGCCGACGGATATTGCCATAGTACGTTGATCCGCGATCCGGAAGGTCTCAATTGGGGGTAGTGCGGTCTCCATCTGGATCTTTCACGCGTCGCGGTATTTTTTTAACAGATCATTGAGCGGAACGGGACGTGAGAAAAGGTAGCCCTGGAAAAAGTCGCACCCCAGAGCCCTGAAAAAATCGAACTGCGCACGGGTTTCGAAGCCCTCGGCGACCACCTTGAGGCCGAGAGAGTGCGCGAGTTGAACGATATGGTGGGCCATCGCCTCCTTTCTCGAGTCGCCGGGGACCGACTGAACAAAAATCATATCAACTTTCAGGATATCGACGGGCAGCTCGGCCAGGTAGGCCAGGGATGAGAAACCGGTGCCGAAATCATCGACCGCGATGGAAAACCCCCTCTCCCGTAATTTTTTCAGGCTCTCTTTTCCGGAGGCAAGATTTGACATCAACTGGTTCTCGGTCACCTCGAGGATGATATTCCGGTTTTCAATCCCGTGCTGATCGGCGAATGATGAAAGAAAATCGCTGTACCTGACGTTTACAAGCTGGTTGGTCGAAAGGTTTATGCTGATCTTGAACCGCTGGCCGACAAGCACCTCCATGTCGTGAAAGGCCTTGTGGATCACCATATTGTCCACCTCTTTTGCCAGCCCCGCCTTCTCGATGATCGGGATGAAATGCCCCGGTCCTCCGAGGGATTGATTTTCGCCGGTGCAGCGAAGGAGTGCCTCGGCGTAAACGATCCGTTCTTCAGAGTCCACAATCGGCTGGTAATGCAGGGTGAACAGATCGCGGTTGATGCTGTCCCTGAGCAGGTTGACCGTCCGGATTATACCGGCCGATGCGTCGACAAGCTCCGGGGAGAAAACGCTTAAAGAGTTTTTGGTCTTTTTGGCCTTGCGCACAACGCTGTAGGCGTTTTTTACGATCGTCTCCTCGTCGCCCCCGTCGCGCGGGAGTAGAAGCACTCCGATGCTGGCGGTGACCAGGTACGCGGTGCCGGCAATCGTAAACGGATTTCTCAGTGAAGTGATAATTCTATCGGCAATATCCATGGCGTCCTGTTCAGAGCGGATGTCCCGGAGCAGGAAAGCGAAATCATCGCCGCCGATACGGTAGAGGCTCCCCGCCGCACCGAACAGTTCGATCAGGCGAAGCGCGAACTGCGTGAGGATATGATCGCCTATGCTTTCACCGTAGCTTTCGTTCAGGTTTTGGAAATCATCTATATCCAGCAAAAGAAGGGAGAATGGCGCTCCTCCGGAGCCGGTCGCTTCGATTCCAGCCTGAAGATCGCGCATGAAGGCCAACCTGTTCGGAATCCCGAGCAGAGAGTCGCGACTGACGATATCGCCCATGTTCTTCTTGATGTCCGCCAGCTGTGAATAATAATCATTTACGATATCGATTTTCCGGATGGTCAGGAACGCGATGAGGAATGTTATGCCGAGCCCGAAGTGTGGATAAGGGACTGCTCCGAAACCCGCGGGGCTGCCGGAAAAGATTGTGGAGTAAAGATAGCTGAACAGAAAATACCCGAAGACGAGAATACCGGCCAGACTTTTCACGAATGGGGAAGACGCCTTCTGCCGGACTTCCCTGAAAAGCAGGATACTTACGGAATAGATAAAGCATGCCGTCAGGATGCCGTCCCGCACTATAAGAAGCGGGCCTTCTGTGCGCGAACTAAAAGACGCGCCTGCATCAAAGCGGCCGTCAATGACAGTGTTGAGCCTCATGAGCAGGTCCGGCTTCCAGGTGACAAGCACACCGATTGAGGCAGTCACTACGATTCCGCCCAGAAACAGGATCCGGTTCAGTTTTTGAATGGAGTCGGTGACCTTCAGCGCGCTGTTCAGATAATACGGTGTGAGTATAACAAGGATCAAAGGAGATAGCTCCCTCAGTATCGTAAAAAAACGGAATGTCGGATCCGACGGAACGAGGAAAGCGAAAACGGCCGCCAGCGCGTCGCTTATGATATAGACAGCGGCGGCGTAGTTGAGAAGAAGGGAGGGGAGTGTATCCGTCCGATGCGTTTTCGCATGGTTATAAGTGGAGTGTATGACGATACTTACGATAAATCCCGCGCAAAATATCGTCAGGCATATATAAAGTACCGGGATCGAATTCATTTGGTGCCACCCATCGTTGGTGAACGATGTATAATTATGGACTCGCGTCGGCGAAAAGTAAACAATAATAACAATTGCGGGTTTCAGCTGCTGCGGGCGAAAAACCGTGACGCGCCGAGCGCGGCGAAATAAACCAGAGTCCCTCCCGTCACCATCGTCGCTCCGGTCGGGGTGTCGAGGTTGTATGACAGGACCAATCCACCCAGCATGATGAGCACCGTATACGAAATCCCCGCGGCGAGCACAAGCCTGAAGTCCCTGGACAGCAGAAGACCGAAGCTCGCCGGGAGCACGATGAGCGCCGAGACGAGAATTATTCCGACGATTTTTATGCTGACGACGATGATGGCGGCGAGGAAGATGAGCATGGTGTTTTCCAGAATCGCTATCGGCACCCCGCTGACGGCCGCCACCTCTTCGTCAAACGAGGCGAACAGGATGCGGTGAAGGAAAAGTATTACAAAGGGCAGGAAAACCAAGAGTGCGATGACGACGAGCGTGCGATCAAAATCGGTGACGCCGAGTATATTCCCGAACAGGTACCCCATCAGGTCAAACGTATAATCCTTGCGGAGTGCTATGAAGAGCGCCCCCAGCGCCATTGAGAACGAGAAGAATATGCCGATGCTCACGTCGTAGCTTATCCGCCCCATCCTGACGATCCGCCCGATGACGAGAGCGGAGAGGACACAGAAGACGAGTGATGTATAGAAGGGATTGATGTCGAGCAGGAGGCCGAGCGCGACGCCGGCAAAGGCCGTATGTGCGATACCCGCCCCCATGAACGAGAGCCCCCGCATAACCACGAAGAATGAGAGCGTGCCGAAGAGTATGCCGAGAAGGAAGCACATGAGGAACGCGTTCCTGAAAAAAGCCATGCCAAAGAGCTCCATCATCTGGACCTCCGGCATGTCTCGCAGTTCTGGTCGTGATGGAGGAAATAGACGTCCCTGCCGAATACCTTTTCGAGCGCCTCGGCCGGCATGTCGTCCGTCGGTCTCCCGTGAAAATGGATCCTCTGCTTGAGGCAGGCCACCCTGTCCACGATCGCCGAAACGCTGCCGATATCGTGCGAAACGATCAGGATGGTCATCCGCTCGGTATCGCGGAGATCCACGAGAAGACGGTAAAAATTATCCTGAGCGACCGCGTCGAGGCCCGTGGATGGCTCGTCGAGGATCAGCATGCGGGGGTGAAGCGCGAGTGCGCGCGCGATAAGAACACGCTGTCGCTCCCCGCCGGAGAGGCTTCCGAAATGACGGCCCCGCCGGCCCTGCATTTCGACGCGTTCGAGCGCGAGGTCTATGGCCTCGCGGTCATCGGCGCCGAGCCTTTCGACCAGTGAAGCGCGTGCGTAACGTGACATGGCGACGACATCGTAAACGCTGAGCGGAAAATCCGCGTTATATGCTGATCGCTGGGGAAGGTAGCCGATAAGCCCGCTCCTGCCGATCTCCGAGGGCGGGAGCCCGTATACGCGTACATCGCCCGCCGAGGGCGATATAAAGCCCATCGCCGTGCGGAGCAGGGTGCTCTTTCCGCTTCCGTTCGGCCCGACGATGGAAAGGATCTCTCCCTGCTCGACCGTGAGGTATATGTCTTCGAGTATCGTGGCCGCGCCGTAGCGGACCCATACCCCGCGCATCGAAAGTGCCGTCTGGCCGGTTTCCGAGCCCCTTTTCATCGTTCGTTTACCCGCGTCATTGCCCGTCGCCTTTACCAGCGGACAGCGCTTTCGCGAGACGGCGCGCGTTGTATTCCATCAGGCGCAGGTAGTCCGATCTGTTCGGATCGTCCGGATCGCCGAGACTGTCAAGTTTGAGCAGAACCGCGCCGGTTTCGCGCGCCAGTGCGATCGCGGCGCCGCTCTGGACCTTGAGATCGATGATAACCACGCGGACCCGCCCGGAGCGCGCCTTTTGTACAAGCCGGTTGAAGTCGCGTACCGATGGTTCGTGTCCGTGCCCTTTCTCTATGGTGTCGACGATGGTGAGTCCGTAATCCGTCGCGAAGTAGTTCCACGAGGGGTGCCACTGGATGATTTTTTTGTCGGGCAGCGGACGAAGAAGGGCGGCGATGTGGCTGTCGAGTTCGTCGAGTTTTTTACCATAGGCGGACAGGTTTTCCCCGTAGTCTTCCGCGCCGGCGGGATCGATTTCCGAAAGCTTTTCGGTTACGAGCCCGGCGATCCTGCGCCCGCCCCTGATCGAGAGCCACAGGTGAGGGTTGTCGTGGCTTTCCCGTTCCATCAGGTATAATACGGTCGTACCTTTGCGCAGGTATTTTTCGACCCAACCGTCATATTCCGGGTGGATGCCTATGAAGATACGCGAAGCCTGGAGCCGCTTGACGGTGGATGGAAGGGGCTCGAAGGTGTGAGGATTGGCGCCAGGCGGAACGGCGAAGAATACGCGCGCCCGGTTTCCGGTGATCGAGCGGGTAATATCGCATACGGGAAAGATGGATACCGCGATCAGCGTGTCGCCGTTCGAGCCCCCCTCGTCACGCGCGCACGAGGGCATCAGGGCAAACGACAGGAATACGCTTATTGCAACGGTTGCGCGGAACAAACGCGGTGTTTTCACTTTCATGGGATTGTCCCTTTTTTCGGTCTCGGCGGCGATTGTATCCGCGCCCTGGTGCGGCCCATCGGAACGCGCGTCGTTTCGGAGCGGGCCATTGCGCTTCCCAACTGTGGGTGGTTTCGTTGATTTGCGCAAGTAAATAATGCGTACATGTAGCGCCATGCGATCGGCCGAAGCGGGATCATCGTGTTGTTTTACTTGACAAAATACGGTGCCGGACGGTAATCAACTGAAACAAAGAGGCCCTCGCGAAGGCGGGTATCGGCGGATTTGCAGCCTGTCAGTGGGAAATGCCGAATATTGCGGCCGTAACGCCACTAAAATGTTGAAACCGGCGATTTTCATGATACCATAGGGGCAACAGCCGCGTCCCCTTCGAGTACGATAAAAGGAGCAATCCATGGCGACAAAAGATGGTTTCCCGGCGGAAGATCTTTTCTGTTCGGACCACGGCCTGACCTATAACGACTTCATCATCCTTCCCGGCTATATAGATTTCGCCCCGGACGATGTCGACCTGGAGGCGAACCTCACGCGAAACATCATCCTCAAGAGGCCAATCACCTCGAGCCCCATGGATACGGTTACCGAATACCGCATGGCGATCGGAATGGCCCTTCTCGGCGGGATAGGGTTCATCCATTACAACAACACGATCGAGGAGCAGGCCGAGCACGTCAAAAAGGTCAAGCGCTTCGAGAACGGCTTCATCACCGATCCCCTGGTGCTGTCCCCGGATAACACCATAGCCGATATCGACGAGATCAAGGCGAAGTACGGTTTTTCGGGGATTCCCATCACTGAAGACGGTAAGCTTTACTCGAAACTGGTCGGGGTGGTGACCAATCGCGATGTGGACTTTGAGACCGATCGCACCAAGAAGCTTCGGGAGGTTATGACGACCGAGCTGATGACGGCGCGGAAGGGCATATCCCTTACGCAGGCGAACGAAATACTGAAGAAATCGAAAAAGGGAAAGCTCCCCATCGTGGACGAAAAGGGTTGCCTGGTGGCGTTCATGTGCAGGAACGATTTGCTGAAGAACCGGGAGTATCCCTTCGCGTCAAAGGATGGCCAGAAACAGCTCATGGTGGGGGCCGCTATTTCGACGAAGGAAGAATCAAGGGAGCGGCTGGACCGGCTGGTTCAATCGGGCCTTAACGTCGTGGTGATCGACGCGGCTCAGGGTAATTCTCTTTACCAGGTCGAGATGATAAAATACATCAAGAAGAAGTATCCGTCGCTGGACGTGATCGGCGGCAATGTCGTCACCGAGGAGCAGTGTGAAAACCTCATAAGGGCCGGGGCGGACGGTCTGCGGATAGGCATGGGCCCGGGTTCCATCTGCACAACGCAGACCACCATGGCGGTTGGAAGGGCACAGGCCACGGCCATCTACCGCTGTGCGCGGTTTGCGCGCAAAAAAGGCGTTCCGGTAATCGCCGACGGCGGCATCTCCGTTACGGGACATGTCGCGAAGGCGCTGTCGCTGGGGGCGTCAGCCACCATGATGGGCTCGATGTTCGCGGCGACCGAGGAGGCGCCGGGCGAATACTTCTATGAAAACGGCATACGACTGAAGCGATACCGGGGGATGGCCTCGCTCGAAGCGATGGAGAAGGGCGGAGGCAAACGTTATTTCGCGGATGACGCGAAGATCATGGTGGCACAGGGAGTTTCGGGAGCGGTTGTGGACAAAGGCTCGCTTTTCGATTACGTTCCCTACCTCATACAGGGGCTCAAGCATTCGCTTCAGGACATGGGGGCGAACAGCGTCAGGAAACTGCACGAGATGCTCTTCTCGGGCGAGCTCCGCTTCGAGCGGAGATCCATATCGGCCCAGATAGAGGGCGGGGTGCACGACATGTACTCGTACAAGGAGCCCAAGTACATGTAGGCCGGTCAGGACGGAGGCCGGTTCCGGCGGTCCTTCCGCCGGAACCGGATGATTAAAAAGACCGCCGCCGCGATCGCCATGAGCGCGAGCATGACCATGTTGTAGTTCCGCAGAATGGCGCTCATGCGGTCTTTCACCAGTTCCCAGTTGTCTCCCAGCATGTAACCGGTGTGAATCCAGATCAGGTTCCAGATTGAAGCGCTGATTGCCGCCATTATGAATACCTTCGGCAGCGAAAGACGCGCGATTCCCGCGGACAGGGAGATGACCGACCGGATGCCGGGTAGAAACCGGTTGGCCAGAACCACCAGGTGGCCGTATCGCCCGAACCACGCTTCCGCCTGCGCGATGCGCCTGGCCGGGAGATGCCGGTAGTCTTTGCCGATAAAAAATTCCCTTCCAAGAAAACGCCCGACCAGCACAAGGCAGACGAAACCGAGAACGCTCCCCAGCGTCGTGGCGGCGTATACCAGAAGATAGTCCAGTCTGCCCGTGCCGACCAGAAAAGCCCCGAAGGCGGTGATGGTGTCGCCCGGTATCGGAGGAAAAACGTTTTCGACGAATGCGCTGACGAAAAGAAGTGAATAGAGCAGGAAGTCGTTCGTGCCGGCGAGGGTCGGGATGATTTCGGCCAAATGGTTTTCCATGGATACTCTTATGCGATCGGCCCGGGGCGATCAAGGCAATCATTTTTCAATACGTGACGCGGCGAAAAATCCTTGATTATCATATGGCGGCGGGTATCATTCCCTACGGCATGCCGCGCGCCATTCCCTGATTGAGAGGTCAAGAAAGTGAGAAGGTTACTGGTTTTTTCCATTGCCGTTGCGTCGCTCCTGTTGGTGTCCTGCAAGACCGCCGAAGTCAAGGACCCGCTGAAGGAACGCATTGACGAATATCTTTCGGTCAACCCGAATACGAAGGAGCTCTTCCGCGTGCTGATGATGTCGGACCGGTACCTGATAGCGCAGATGAACCATACCGAAAAGATTTTACGCAACGAGGATTCGGGTGGAGACCGATATATGACGGAGGAGCTTAAAAAGTTCGACAAGATCGACGAGGAGCGCGAGGGCGTTATCGCCGTCTGGCTGTATCCCGATTCGGGAAGGCTCATGAAGGTCCGTCCGAAAAAACTCACCTATCTCATGGAAATTGACAAACTGATCGTCGAGGACATACAGCGCTGGAGTTTCCAGTTCCCGGCCAAAGACGTGTATCCGACTCAGTTCGACGTCCGGTATCGCGTAATACTGCGGAAGACGCTTTCGGACGACGAAATCATGAAAGAGGTCCGCGACAAGATAATCGAAAAGACCGGCTCGCGCTGATCAGACGGACGCCGTATTGATGATCAGGCGAACCGAGTTTTCGTCTATCAGGAGCTTCTTGGCGATGTCGTTCGAGCTCCAGCCCCTGCTTGAAAGCTCCCGAACGGTTTTGATCACGCCATCGTTCAGGTTCTTGCCGGGCGGCAGGTCGCTTTTCATCTGCCGCGAGATGGGATTGCTGCTCTCCACGGCCTGAAGAAAGTCGGCGAACTGCTTCATCTTCCTGTCGGTCTGGCTGAACATGTCTTTGAGGCGCGAATCGGTGCTGTCGATCTCGGAGCGCATGGATTCCATTTTCTGAAACATCGCGTGTATCTGGTCTATGCGCTTTTCTATGTGCGCCGTGAGTCCCTCGAGCTCCCCGAACTTGTCCTTGACGTCGCGGATCTCTTGCTCGCGCGATTTGAGCACGAGCGTGTTTTCCTCGATGGACGTCAGGTACTGGGTGAGCTTCTGTATGCGCTTGTCGGAGCGCTCCACGACCGCCTGAAACGAACCGATCCGGGCCTCCATCGATTTTATGAGCATGTCCGCCTTGTGAGAGGATTCGAGGTTTTTCGCTATCGTATCCTCGTACTCGCGAAGTTCCGCAATCCGCGCCTCGAGCCCGGCATAGCTCTGGCCGAGCGTTTCGATGCGCGTATTGACCATGTCTATTTTTGAAATTTTGTCCTCGAGCGTCTCCATCTTTTGAGTGACCATGTCGGTCAGCCCTATGATCCCGGCCAGTTCGTTTTCATAGCTCGCGAGCCTTCCCTTGCGACCCTCGAAGGCCTTGAGCTCTTTCTCGACGGTCTTTTTGAGATCTTTGATCTTTTCGATGTCGTCCATGAATTTCTGGATGCCCCTGGCCTCCTCCTTGGCCTCCCGGAGCATGCCGCCGAAATTCTGCACGGCGTCCTCGACCTTGCGGATCATGTCGTCGCTCTTGGTGAATATCTGCCTGCTCTCCTCGTACTGGGTGATCTCCTTCCTCATGTCGACCAGGCGCTGTTCCATCTGGGAAAAGTCAACCTTCACGCGCTGCATCTGGGAATCGAGCGAGTCGTTGAAGCTCTCTTCCATGGTCGAGAGCTTTTCGGAGAGAGAGCTGAAACGCTGTTCGACGTTGTGATATTCGGAAATAAGAGATGACATCTTCTCTTCCGCCGAACGGGAGAGCCGGTTTTCCATTTCGGCGTATTTCTCGTCGAAATCCTCTATTTTCGAGATGGTTTCCTCGGCCTCCCTGCGGGCGGCCTTGACGATCTCGTCCTTTTTGGCGATGGAGTGGATGCTCAGGTTGTCGATCTCGGTCCGTATTTTTTGAACCTCCTCGGCGAAGGAGGCGATGAGCTTCGACTTGGAGTCGTCGATGGTATTCTCCACGCCGCGGAGCTTTCCATATACCTTGCCGATGTCGGTTTCGACCTTCTCGAGGAGCGAATCGCGGCTGCGATGAAATTCGGTTATTGATTCCGCGATCTCGCGCTTTATGTCGGCGGATTTGTCCTTTATGTCGGCGAATACGCTGTTCTCCAGGTCGGACAGCGTTGACTTGAGGGCGTTGACCTTGGAATTGATGTCGGCGATATCCGATCGCGTTTCGGCCAGCGACTGGCTGCGGGTTTCCTGCAGGGCCAGCTCGAAATTCTCTATACCCTTTTCGATGTTTCCGATCTTGGCGTTGATGTCGGTGAAGACCCGGCGCTCCGCGGAATCGATCCGGCTCTCGAGAAGGTCGGCGGTGTGGCTTACGGAGTCTATGCGGGATTTGATGTTTTCAAGTATCGCCTCCCCCGTCGTCGTGATCCCCTGCTCCATGCGGGTGAGAGAGTCGGAGAAGGTCCTCGTGAGCAGTTCGACCTTTTCCTGGGCCGAGCCGAGCAGCGCCGCCTCGTTATCCCTGAACGAGTCCCTCAGCCTGTTTACCTGGGCGGCGATTTCCTCGCCCATCTCGCGCGACCGCTCGCGTACCTTGTCATTGAAACCCTGAATGATCAGCGAGCTCTCGCGTTCGACGCGTGCCAGTCCCTCTACGAGCGTACCGATCTTTTTGGCCATGTCGCCGAAGCCGGCCCTCGACGCGGCGATGAATTCAATCTGCTTGTTGACCTCGCGCGCCGCCTGCGAAACGATCTTGAGGTCGTCCTCGACCTTCTTGAGGCTTGACTTTTCGATGTCGAGCCCCTTGATCCTGTTTTCGATCTCGGAAACTGATTCCCTCAGCGACGTCGAAAGCCCCCCGGCCTTCCTGACCAGGAGGTCCATCTCGATGGTCGCGTCGTTGAAGCGGCGGCTTTCGGTGTCGGCGAGCTTCCTGAAATCGTTGAAGATCTTGGAGGAAAAGCGCTTCAGCTTGATCATTTTCAGGTTTGATCGGTCGAGCCTCCGGAACGCCAAAAGCATCAGCAGGCACGACAGGAGCGTTACAATGTTCCACGTCATTTCTTGTACTCTCCAGGCGTAGTGTTCGTATCTCTGGCCGCAGGGACATTATTCCAACTGACAATTCTATATAAATCCGGCGATACTGTCAATATCTATTTTATGTCTCATTAAAAAAGCGTCATACCGGAGGCTTTTTTTCTGAGAGTTCCCGTGGTGGGGCTATTTTTAATATTATTGGAGAATGGTTCATGATCAGAAAGGCTTTTGTTTCAGGCGTTATAGTCGGAACGATAACCATCCTCGCGGCATTTGTATTGTCGGAGGCCATGGTGAAGAAAGAGCCGTATCTCGTGCGGCTCCTGGAGTCGGAGCACTTCCGCGGCGGGAGGACGGTTGATATGCTGTGCGAGGTGACGGCGTATTGCCCCGGCCCATGCTGCAACACGGAGCATGCCACCGGTGACGATGGCACGACCGTGCTCGACTGGAGCGACCAGCTTGCGGTGGGGGGGCTTTCCATCACCTCACTCCTGGCTGCGGGCCTGCGCCCGGCCGCGGTGGACACAACCGTCATCCCCTTCGGCTCGATAATTGACTGCGACGGTGTTTTATACGTGGCGCTGGACCGCGGCGGGGCGATAAAGGGGGCGAGACTGGACCTCGCGATGGATACGCACGATGAAAGCGTTGAGTTCGGGCGAAGGTCGGGTCAGGCCGTCAGGGTTCATCTCCCCCGCTCGCCGCGGCGGGTGGTCGGCATGATCAGGGAAAAATACGGTTCGCGCGGCGATCGCTGATACGCTATTCCCTGGCGGCTTCGGCTTCGGTATCGCTCATGCGAATGTCCCTTGCCGACTGGTTGATGGGAAGCGGAATGCTCTCGCCCTGTTCAACGTCCGACTGGTTCCGGGGGTCGGGCGTTTTCCAGCGGTTTTTTTCATCTTCGATCATCACGCTCACCCGCTCAAGGCTCGACTGGATCGCACAGTCGTTCGGATCGAGCAGCAGCGCCTTCTCGTAAAACGTCCTCGCCTCCTGGTTCCTGCCGAGTTTCTCGTGGCAGAGTCCCGTGTAATGCAGAATCGAGGCGGTGTTTTCCCTGAGATCCATCGCACGGGTGAAATACTCAAGCGCCTCCTGCGGTCGTCCCATCGCGAAGTATAGAATCCCCATCTGGTAGAGCACCTTGGTGTCGTCGCGCTTGAGCGCCATGGCCCGCTGGAGATACTTGAAAGCGTCATCGAGGTTCTGGACCGTTATCGACAGCATACCGAGCCGGTAGTTCGCCTCGAAATTGTCGGGATTGATCTGGATGATCGCACGGTAGAGGGTGCCGGCTTCGTCCCAGCGCCGGTCTTTTTCGTGACGCACGGCCTCCGAATAATAATAGCGTTCCTTGAAGGCCAGCAGCGCGCCGATGTAACCGCGAACGTCCGGGAGATAGTCCCCCATCCTCCGCAACTGCGCGAGGACCGCCGTCTCGCCGTCGAATTCGCCGCGGACCTCCATCAGCGAGGCCTTTTTGAGCAGGCTGAATGCCTGACCGCGTGCCTGTATTCCCGCCAGGATACCGGCCCTGAAATAGGGCAGGCCGCCTTCGGCCGTGACGAGTCCCCCGATTTTCAGGTTGTCGGTCAGGTAAGCGTTTTCGAGCCGTTCGTTGAGCGTGTACCCGGAGCGCTTTGTCGGGCACGGCCACGCGGACCGCTCCTCTTCGGCGAGATGGACAAGGACATCGTCGATATCGGTAAAGAGCAGATGGGCGAGCGGCTGAAATTCGTTGATGAAGAGGCCGGACAGGTCGGGTTTTTCCTTGAACAGCGCGCTCAGCCGGTCCATCGCCCCGCGGTCAAGTGACAGGGTCGACTGGTTCCCGGTGCACAGCACGACGAGGTGATCGGAGAA
>CAZVEG010000071.1:0-19279 GCA_964625625.1 uncultured Leptospirales bacterium
CCGAAAGAGCGCAGAATGTTACACAGAGCGCGATAAACCGCGGGTATTTCGCCGAAAATGCCTTCACTATTTGTAATCCACCAGGATGCGGATGAGCTTTTTGCCGTACCCGCCGGATCCGTCCTCCGAAGTGACTTTTACAATGTACAATCCAGGTTTGACTTTTCTACCACTACCATTCCTCCCACCCCACTCAATAGGAGGCAAACCACTACCATAGCTTCTTTCAAAAACGGAATCCCCATTGATATCATATATTTGTATTTTGATATTATTGCCGACAGGTACTTCAATCTTTAGCGTACCTCGTTCTGGATTATAGGGCACCGGATACGCCTTCACCCCGCTCATATCCAGCGCGAAGACCACCGTGGACGCGACGCAGCCCGCAAGCAGCAGTGCGATAAGGGTTTTCGCTTTTATTCTCATCAGGGACCCGGCAACCAGAATTGATTGGCTTTCTCTCTACCGCCCGACAGCCGCTTTAAGAAAACCAAACGCGAATCGTCCGGTCAAGAAATTATTTTCCGGCGACGGCGGAGGAAGGAAAAATTTTAACCGTTTTTAGCATCGTCGAGCGCGCGATGCGCCTCGCCGACAACGCGCTCCACGATTTGCGCGAGCTCACCGCTTTCGGGCAGGAAACTTCGCCCTATGTCCGCGTGCAGGAAGAATTCGATGTTGCCCGCCGGGCCCTTCAACGGCGAGTGACAGAGCCCGCGGAAACCGATGTGCCGCCCGGCGAGCTCCGGGATAAGGCGCAGGAGGATTTCGGCGTGCTTCGCGGCCTCGCGCACCACTCCCTTCTTGTGCTCGCCCCTGCCCGCCTCGAACTGCGGCTTGATGAGCAGCACCCCCTCGGCCGGCTCGAACGAGGCGACCACGGCGTCCGCCGCCTTGACAAGGGAAATAAACGAAAGATCGGCCGTCACCAGCTCGGCCTTCCGGGCGAAATCGCCGCGCGAGAGCTTCCGCACGTTGGTACGGTCCATCACGACCACACGCTCGTCCACGCGCAGGCCGTAATCGAGCTGCCCGTAGCCCACGTCGACGGCATACACCAGCGCCGCCCCGCGCTTCAGCAGGCAGTCGGTAAACCCTCCCGTCGAGGCGCCGAGGTCGGCGACGACCCGTCCCGCGGCGTCGATCGCGAAAACGTCGAGAGCGCGGTCCAGTTTCTCGCCGCCGCGGCTGGCGAAGCTGCCGCCGGGGCGCTCCACGCGCACCTCCTCCGTGCCCCGGAGAAGGCGCGAGGGAACGCGGACGGTCTCGCCGTCCACGCGCACCCAGCCCGCCACGATCTCCCGTTTCGCCTTTTCGCGCGAGGGCGAGAGCCCGTTTTCAGCCAGATACGCGTCTAATCGTGTGCCGTTTTTCATGAATGTTTCGGACTTTGAGGCCCCGGATGATCTTCCGGGCGAGCGAGGCGGCATCAAGGCCGTGGAGGCGGAAGAGCTCCCGCATCGTACCCTGTTCGATGAAACGGTCGGGAAAGCCCGCGGCGAAGAGCATGCGCGGCCGCAGATCGCGGTGTATGCACGAGAGGATGTGCTCGCCGATCCCTCCCGCGGCGAAGCCGTTTTCGAGCGTAATGAAAAAGCGCGTTTCGGAGGCGGCCTTCTCTATCTTTTTGATATCGAGCGGCTTGAGCGAAAGGAGATTGAGCACCGTTGCCGAAAAACCGTTCTGTTTCAGTATCGCCGCGGTTTCGAGCGCTATCGGCACCATGTCGCCGACCGCGACGAGCGCCACGTCCCTGCCGGTGGCCAGCCGTTTCGCCCGTCCCGGCTCGAAACGGTCGTGGGAGGCGATGTCGACGGCTTCCGATTCGTCGCGTCCCCGGGGAAAGCGTATGGCGACTGGCCCCGTGCCGTGTTCCGCGGCGAAATACAGCATGTCGCGCAGCTCCCTGCCGTTTGAAGGGGCCAGGTAGATGAAATTGGGGATGTTCCTGATGATCCCGATGTCCGAGAGGCCGTGGTGCGTCTCCCCGTCCTCGCCCACGATACCCGCCCTGTCAATGAGCAGACGCACGGGCTGGGCTGAAATCGCCACGTCGTGGATCACCTGGTCCACCGCGCGCTGGAGGAAGGTCGAATATATGGAAACGAACGGCTTGAATCCCTTGGACGCGAGCGCCGAGGCGAAGGTGATCGCGTGCTGTTCGGCGATGCCGACGTCGAAAAACCGCCCCGGGGCCTGTTTCTCGAACTCGTACAGCCCGGTGCCCATCTTCATGGCCGCGGTGATCGCCACGACCCTCCGGTCGTGTCGCGCGATCTCGGCCAGGGTCCTGCCCACGATCTCGGAATAGGCGACCGAGTCCCTTTTCGGCGTTTTGCCCGTCTTCCTGTCGAACGGGCCGATGCCGTGGAAGGTGGCCGGGTCCTTTTCCGCCGGGGCATAGCCCTTGCCCTTGCGGGTGATGACGTGGACGATCTTGGGGCCGTTGTTGATGTCTTTCACGCCGCGCAGGACCTCTATCAGCAGCGGCAGGTTATGCCCGTCGACCGGGCCGAAATAGCGGATGCCCAGTTCCTCGAAGAAACTGCCCGGCACGAAGAAGCCCTTCACCCGGGCCTCCTGTTTGTAGATGAAATCGTACAGCTTTTTACCGTAGCGCGGGATTCTCCTGATGATGGCGTACGAGCGACGTCGCAGGCGGTTGTAGAGCGGCGCGGTGATCATGCGCAGCAGGTACTCCGACAGCGCTCCCACGTTCTTCGAGATCGAGTGCTCGTTGTCGTTGAGAATGATGATGATGTCTTTCTTCAAATGGCCGATCTGGTTGAGCGCCTCGAAGGCCATGCCGCCGGTCATGGAGCCGTCGCCGATGACGGGGAGGATCTTGTATTTCTCGTGCCTGAGGTCCCTCCCCACGGCCTCGCCAAGGGCGAGCGAGAGGCTGGTGCTGCTGTGCCCGGTATTGTAGGTATCGAAGGGCGATTCCGATATCTTCGGGAAGCCGCTCAGACCTCCCAGTTTCCGTAGACTCTCGAATTCGGAATCCCTGCCGGTGATGATCTTGTGCGCGTAGCTCTGGTGTCCGACGTCCCAGATTATGCGGTCGGTGGGAGTGTTGAACACGTGGTGCAGCGCGAGCGTGAGCTCGACCACCCCCAGCGACGAGGCGAGGTGCCCGCCGTTCCGCGAGACGACGTCGATGATGCGCTCGCGAACCTCGGAGGCGAGCCTTCCGAGTCCGGCCGCGTCGAGCTTCCGTATTTCAGGTAAACGTTCGATCATATCGTTCAGTCGGCCCGCGGGATCATCCCCGCCGGGCCCCCCCGCCGGCGGAAGGCGCCCCGACCGGGCCTTCATGCCGACGACTGCTTCGTCTATACAAATAAATTGAGCTATTTTTCAAGTAATATTCTTTCAACCGCGACCGCTCTGCCATTCCCGGAGAACCGGAACACGACGCCGTTCAGCTTCTCGTTACCCGCGGCCACGTCGTACTTGACCTTGGTAAGGCGCATAAAGCGCTGGATCGACTTTTCGGTGTCCATGCCGATCACCGAGTTGAACGAGCCGCTCATGCCGATGTCGGTGATATAACCGGTACCGCCCGGCAGAATCTCCTCGTCGGCCGTCTGTACATGGGTGTGTGTGCCGAACACCGCCGACGCCCTCCCGTCGAGGTACCAGCCGAAGGCGCGCTTCTCCGAGGTCGCCTCGGCGTGAAAGTCCACGATTATTATATCGGCTTTCCCGGTAACGTCCAGAAATATCCTGTCAAAAGTCCTGAACGGGCATTCGAGGGGCGCCATGTGCACCCGCCCCATCATGTTCACCACGCAGATCTTTCTCCCGCCCGCGCGGGACTCGAAAATACCGTACCCGCGACCCGCGACCCCCTCCGGGTAATTGGCCGGCCGGAGCAGCCTCGGCTCGGCATCGATGATCTTCTCGATGTCCCTGTTGTCCCATACGTGGTTCCCCGTGGTAACCACGTCTATGCCGAGGGAGAGGAACTCCTCCACGACCCCCGGGGTGACGGCGTTACCGCCGGCGGCGTTTTCGCCGTTGGCGATGACGAAATCCGCCCCGTAGCGCTCCCGAAGCGAGGCGAGGCCCTCCCGGACGACGTTCCGCCCGGGTTTGCCCACGATATCGCCTATGGCGAGGATGGTGAACGGTTTATCCATGATGTACAATCGATAAGAACGCGGGGCGTACGGCGAAGGCGCGGATTCGAATCCGTGCCTTCGCCGTACGCCCCGCGAACATTCACTTCGCGTATTCGACGATCCGGGTTTCGCGGATAACCGTTACGCGCACGATGCCCGGGTATTTGAGCTCGGACTCGATCTTCTGCGCGATCTCGCGCGCCAGTATCTCGGCCCGCTCGTCGGTGACCATCTCGTTGGCGACCAGTACCCGAAGCTCGCGCCCGGCCTGGATGGCGTAGCACTTGTCGACGCCCTTGAATCCCGAGGCTATGGCCTCGAGGTTCTCGAGCCGCTTGACATAGGTGTCCAGGGACTCGCGCCGCGCTCCGGGCCTGGAGGCCGAAATGGCGTCAGCGACCTGAATGAGCACGGCCTCGAAGCTCTCCGGCTCCTTGTCGAAATGGTGGGAGGCGATGATGTTGACCACCTTGTCCGACTCGCCGAACTTGCGGGCCATCTCGGCGCCCACGACGGCGTGCGCCCCCTCTCCCTCCACGACGCTTCCCTTGCCGATGTCGTGCAGCAGCCCCGCCCTCTTGGCGAGCATGACGTCGAGCTGCAGCTCGCCCGCCATGATGCCGGCGAGGTTGGCCACCTCCTTGCTGTGCGAAAGGATGTTCTGCCCGTAACTGGAGCGGTAGCGGAGCTTGCCCACGTGGTACAGCGCCTCCTTGGCGAGCCCCGGAAGTCCCAGCTCGAAGGCGGCCTTTTCGCCCTCCTCGAGCATGTTTTCCTCGAGCTCCTGCGTCACCTTTTCAACGACCTCTTCGATCCGGGCGGGATGTATACGCCCGTTCTGGATCAGCCGCTCGAGCGAGAGACGCGCGATCTCGCGCCGTACCGGGTCGAAGCCCGATATGACCACGACCTCCGGCGTGTCGTCGATGATCATGTCGACGCCGGTGAGGTTTTCGAGCGTGCGTATGTTGCGCCCCTCGCGGCCGATGATGCGTCCCTTCATGTCGTCGGAGGGGAGCGACACCGTGGTGATCGTGCACTCCGACGTGAAGTCGGAGGCGTTACGCTGAATGGCGGCCAGCACGATCTCCTTGGCCTTTTTCTCGGCCGTACGCTTGGCCTCTTCCTCTATTTTGTTGATCAGCCTGATCGACTCGAAACGGACGTCGTTTTCGAGGTTCTTTAAAAGAAGCTGCTTGGCCTCCTCGGTCGTAAGGCCGGAAATGCGCTCCAGCTCCTTCTTGTGACGGTCCTGTTCGCGTTTTAACTCTTCTTCTTTTTCCTGATTTTCAAGCTCCCTGTGCTGCAGCGTCTTTTCTCTTTTCTCAAGCTGGTCGGACTTTCCGTCGAGGGATTCCTCTTTCTGAACAAGGCGTTTCTCGATGCCCTGAAGCTCCTGCCGGCGCTCCCGCATCTCCTTCTCAAAAAGATTCTTTTCCTTGAGAAGCTGGTCCTTTGCCTCGATGAGCAATTCCTTGCGTTTCGCCTCAGCTTCCCGTACGGCGTCCTGGACCAGCCGGTGGGCGCGCGCCTCGGACGAGGTGAGCTTCACCCTGCCGATATACGCCCTCGCGAGAAATCCCGCCGCCCCTGTGAGAGGGAGCGCCAAAACCAGGAGGAGTGTCGAAATGCTCATAACAATCCTCCCCTTTCTCTGCTGGTATCAATCTTCATGTTTAAAAAAAAGCCCGATATATGGTCGTAACCGTTATCTTTCATGTCATACAACCGCCGCCGCGTTCACGACTGCAACTGCGTTATCAGCGCGAGGTTGACGATGTCCTCCACCGTCGCGGCCCGCGATATGTCGTTGTACGGCCTGCCGAGCCCGTAAATGACCGGTCCGATCACGCGTGCGCTGCCGAAGTACTGGATCAGCTTTACGCCGATGTTCGCGCTGTCGAGATTGGGAAACAACAGCACGTTCGCCCTTCCCCCGACGGGGCTCCCCGGCGCTTTTGTATTCGCGATCTCGGGTGAGAGCGCGGCATCGAGCTGCAGCTCCCCGTCCACCACGATCTCGGGCATCTTCTCACGCGCGCGCTCGGCGGCCACTCTCATCTTGTCCACCGATTTCCCGACCCCGCTACCGCGCGTCGAGTACGACAGGAACGCTATCCGCGGCCTGATCCCCAGGAACTGACGCGAGAACGCGGCCGCCGCCTCGGCGATCTTGCAGAGCACTCCGGCGGTCGGATCGGGATTGACGACCGGGTCCGCTATCACGTAAATGCCCCCCTCCGGCGATCCGTCCCCGTCGACGGTCACGATGCTGAACGAGGTCACCACACCGACCCTCCGGTCCGCCCTGACGATGCCGATACCGGTCCGCAGAATCTCCGCCGTCGTCGTGCGCACACCGCCGATGAAACCGTCTACTTCCCCCAGGCGGAGCATCAGCGCTCCCAGTGAAACCGGATCGCGCATGGCCCTGTCGAGAATCTCGCCCTCGAGAGCCCCGAGTCCGCGGGCCCGACGGCATTCCTCGCGATACCGCGCGTCGAACGCAAGAGCTTCCGTGTCGGCGACGCGTATGCGTCCGTCAGGCGACGTACCGGCTCCCGTCGCCCGTTCGATCCTGCCGCGATCCCCGATAAGCACCGCCCGGCCGATAAGTCCGTCGGCGACGAGGCGCAGCACGGCCTCGAGTATCCTTGGATCGTCCCCTTCGGGGAAAACTATGCTCCGGGGATTGGCCCGCACCCGGTCGCTGAATCGGTTAAGAATCGTGGCCTCCGATAAGCCGTTTTACTTCGGGCCGGGAAACCTTTGCTGGAGCTTTTCGTGGACGAACTGGGGGACCAGAGAGGTGATGTCTCCTCCGTAACTGGCGACTTCCTTTACCATGTTGGAGGAAACGAAAGAATACTCGCTCTGCGCCATCAGAAACACCGTTTCGATTCCGGGAGCGAGCTTTTTATTCATAAGGGCTATCGCGTACTCGTATTCGAAATCCACGATCGCCCTCAACCCTCTGAAAATCAGTGTGACACCCTGGGCACGGCAGAAATCGACGAGCAAACCCTCAAAAGCGACGGTTTCGACGGTACGAGTCTCACAATGGCAGCACCGCGTCAGCATCTCCAGCCTTTCCTGAACGGTGAAAAGCGGCTGCTTGGCGCTGTTTTTGGCAATGGCTATGATCAACCTGTCGCATATCTGTTTTGCTCTTTCAATTATGTCGAGATGCCCATTGGTTAACGGATCGAACGATCCGGGGTATATCCCAATTCGCATAAAAAGTCAACCAATCCTTTTCCGGCTGCTACAAGTAAATACACCATAAAATTTTTGTCAAGAAATAAGTGCTTCCCCGCCGAGCGTTCGCTCAATTTTTTGATAGGTTGAGAGCGTACGGCCGCCCCCTCGCGGAAAAATACGATACCGCACCCGCATATCGCGCCTTCCAGTAGTCGTTATCCAGCCGGGCGTACGACACGCGCTTGCCGCTGCTCGGGGCGTGGATGAACGACCCGCCCCCGGCGTATATGCCGACATGGGATATCCGCCCGCCGCTAATCGAGAAAAACACAAGGTCGCCCGGCCCGAGGGCCCTGCGCGGGACCGGCCTGCCCGAGCGGTACTGTTCCGCCGTGGCCCGGGGAAGCCTGAGCCCGTTTCTTTCATACACGAACATCACGAATCCCGAACAGTCGAATCCGTCCGGCGTCTCCCCCCCGTATCGATACGGCGTCCCCAGGTATCGCCGGGCGGTCTCGAGGACATGGCCGCGGCGCCCCTCGGCGAGCGAGCCCGTGCGGACGTGCGGCGGAGAACAGCACAGGCCGCCGGCAAGCAGCAGCGCCGCCGGTACGATAAGAATTCTTCTTGATGTACAAATGGAAGGTCTCATGCTATATACGTCGGATCGAACGGCGCCGCACTGAAGCGCCCGGCTCCAGGGGAGACGGCGAGTGTAAGCGGGCGAAATACGCCCGAACCCGCCGACGTGCTAAATTTCGATGCCCGAGGCGTCGATGGAAAGCCCGGCGAGGAACTCCGAAAGCTTTTCCTTCAGCACATCGGGGGTTTCGTCAAATGTGCCTATATCGAACACGGGCACATTGAATTTCCGGGCGATTTTGAGCGCCTGCCCGGTGCCGCCCTTCTGCTTGCCGCCGCCGGTATAGCAGATGACGCAGACGGAGGGCTTCTTCAGATCGTCTCCCATGATCACATGGGCGTAACGGGCCTGACATTTCTTGGCCGAATCGGCGAGCGTGACCCATGCGGGATTGAATCCGGAGGCGATCGACAGGGCGCGCTCGCTCACCGCGTACAACGGCGAGTTGTTGCCGTTGAACCCTCTCCATGGAAGAAAGATTTCCTTCTTTCCCCCCGCCGCGTCGCATCCCCGTTCGAAGGCGGCGCTTGCTCCGTCCGCCCCGCCCGAACGCAGCATATAGCCCCTGGACGCCATGAATGAACCGATTTTTTCGACTATCGCGATTACGTTAGCCGGCGCTTCCCGCGCCCCTATTCCGGTGTATACGGTGTTCACTCCATTGTTACCCATACGCGTCCTCCATGCCTCTATACAATATAGCCCGTATCGGACGTGTTTCCTTTATTATTTTCGGCTTTTTGTAGGGAAAACAAGCCCGAATTGCGGACATAAGGACTTAAAATAAAATTCCGCATTGCGTGCCATATGCGGCTTTTCCGGATAAACCGAACCTTAATCAGCGGAACAGGAGTGCAACCCCCTGTTCGGCGCGGGAATGGTTTTTTATTCCCGTCGTATCTCCGCACCATCAGCGGGAAAGCGCAGGCGCACGTTCTCTTCATTGAGCCCTGCGAAAAATCCCACACCGTTTAAAAATTACTTTACGGCCTTCCTCCGTGCCTGATTATATAAAGCTCCGCCCCGCGGAAACATAATACCTGGACGGTGGCTCAATGTACATCGGCATCGACATCGGCGGCACCACGATTAAGGGCGTGCTGACCAACCGCGACGGCGACATCCTCTCGTTCAAGAAGATACCCATCGGGAAAACACCTCCCGAAATCGAGAATTGCCTGATCGAGCTCATACGCGCGCTGGCCGCGTCCCGCGGTCTGGATCCCGCCGCCGTAAAGGCGATCGGCGTCGGCTCCGCCGGCTCCATAGACCGCAACAGGGGAATGGTGCTCACCAGCCCGAACATTCCGGCGCTGCAGAGGTTTCCTCTTATAAAAACGATCGAGCGCCGCACGGGCGTCCGCGCGTTTCTGGAAAACGACGCGACAGTCGCCGTCATCGGCGAGTGGTGGAAGGGCGCGGGGAGAAAGTACACGAACTGGATCATGCTCACGCTCGGCACCGGCATAGGAGGCGGCGTGGTAATAGACAACCGCGTCTACACCGGACAATCGGGAAGCGCCATGGAGGTCGGCCACACCAGCATCGACTACCGCGGCCGCAGATGCCCCTGCGGCGGGACCGGATGCCTCGAGCTGTATGCCTCGGCCACGGGCCTCATGCACTACGCGCGAAGCGTCATAGGGAAAAGCCCCGGGTCCTCGCTCGCCGCGCGCATGAAGACGGCGAAGCTCGATCCGCGCATGATCGAGGAGGAGGCGCTGCGCGGCGATGCCCTGTCGCTTCATATTTATGAGCAGGTCTCGACCTGGCTGGGAATCGGCATCGCCAATCTGGTGAACATCTTCAATCCCGAGGCGATCGTCTTCGGCGGCGGCCTGTCGCGCGCCCACCGGCTGATGTTTCCCGTGATAAAAAAGACCGTGCACGGGCGCGTGATGGAAGGGCTCGACCACAGCGTAAAGTATCTCATAATCCGCGACCAGGAAAAGGCGCCGGCGCTCGGCGCCGCCCGCATGGCCATGGACGCGCTTAATAAATAATCGAGGAGAAACAAATGGAAGCATTCTTCGGAAACCAGCTCCTTTTCGGCGAGGAGATACTCAACCGGCTGCATATCTTCGCCGGGCCCGTGCTCGACCAGTTGATGGTGGCGATCACCGTTATGGGCAACGAGATTTTCTACACCCTGCTCATCCCGCTCATCTACTGGTGCGCATCGAAGCGCGTCGCCATCCTCGCGGGCGGCTCCTTCCTCGTCGGCACAATGGTGAACGACGCGCTGAAGGACGTGTGGATGAACCCGCGCCCCGATCCGGCGAATCTCGTCCCGAACATCAACGAGCTCAACGAGCGCTACATCCCGCGTAACAGCCCTGGATTCCCCAGCGGCCACTCGCAGTCGGCGGTCGCGTTCTGGGGGGCACTCGCCTGGTATGTCGGCAGAACGCCCTTCGTGGCGGCGTGCGTCATCATCATCCTCCTCATCGCCTATTCGCGTCTTTACCTCGGCGTGCACTTTTTCGGCGACGTGCTGGGAGGCCTCTCCTTCGGCCTCGTCACTCTCGCACTCTACATCGTGGCGGTGGCCTGGATACGGAAGAAGCACGAGCTCATCAACCGCTACGCACTCATCGCGGCCTCGCTCATCGTGCCCTACCTGCTCTTCAAGATTCTGCCCGGACACGAGCAGGCCAAGACGCTCGGCGTTCTGTCGGGTTTCCTGGTCGGCATCATTCTCGAGAAGGGACGCGTGGACTTCAACCCCGGCGGCACCCTCGCAAAACAGCTCGTCATGATACTCGCGGGCCTGGCTGGGCTTTTCATCATCAAGGCCGGCATCAAGCCCCTGCTTCCCGACCTGGCCTCCGCGAACTTCCTTCGCTACTGGCTCATGGGCATGTGGGTTACCCTGGTTGCGCCCTGGATATTCGTGCGCTTCGGCATAGCGCGCCAGGACGGCTAGCCTCCGGCGCGGACGGTTTTTTATTTGACCGTCCGCCGCGCATCGCCTATCATCAGATACGCGACCCGAGCGAGCATCTCCCGGCGATTGCCGGGAGATGCTCCATTTTACGGGGGCGCAAGCACGCACCGTTAAGAGGAGCGGACCCACCATGACCAAGGAAAGCGCAGGCGAAAAATCGCGGCTGATACAGCTCAGGGTAAAGTTACAGAAATTCATAGAGGACTTCTATTCCGGCGAGATCACGTACAAGCGGCTCTCCGGAAAGCTCATAAACGCCGCGAAGGTATTCATCGTGGCTTCGAGGAAATTCATGATCGACGACTGCTTCACAAAGGCCTCGTCGATCGCGTACACCACCATCATCTCGCTCATCCCCACCCTCACCGTGGGCCTCACGTTCTATTCCATCTTCGCCGGCGTGAGCGACAAGAAGGAAGAGCTCTTCAGGCGCGTGACGCTCTTCATGCTGGAACACAACATCAAGCTGAACATCGACCCGATAGTGGAATCGATTTCAAGCCTCATCGACAACGCCGGGAAGATAGGCGGGATCGGGGCCGTCATCGTGGTCTTCACCGCCACCGCGGTGCTGCGCACGCTCGAAAAATCGCTGAACGACGTCTGGAGGGTCGAGAAACAGCGAAGCATCTTCCTTAAAGTGATCTACTACTGGGCGGCGCTGACACTCGGCCCCATCATGCTCATCGCCGGCACGACCGTCGCGACGCAGCTTTCCTCGGTTTTCTCGGCGCCCAACTACCGCTCCGTCTTCGTCGCCGGGGAAAGGCTGTGGGTGACCGGCCACAAGGCGAACATCGCCAGTACCGGCGGCGACCTGGCGCAGATGAACGTCCTGCCGCTGCAGCGGATCGATTTCGAGAACCAGTCCATTTTCGAATACGACGCCGCGTCGAAGAGCTTCCGCGAGCTGGAATACCGCCTCGAGCCCGGCGAGTTCGAGAAGACCGAATTCACCGACATACAGTTCATCGGCGAAATCGGATGGGCCGTCGGGCGTAACGGCGTTCTGCTTTACACGGACGACGGCGGCGCCTCGTGGCAGCTGGAGAAGTGGGGATCGTTCGGCTTCCGCGACATCCACATGCTCAGCGTTAAAAAGGGCTTCATAGCGGCCGACAACGGCTATCTGTTCCGCACCGACGACGGCGGCGAAACCTGGCAGGCGATCGAGTTCGAGAATTTTTCGTCCAATCTGAATTCCGTCACATTCCACAACAACACCGGCGTCGTGACCACCGACAGGGGCGGCGTCATTACCACCTACGACGCGGGAAAGACCTGGAAGCTCGGCTACCTCGCCGAGGCCAGAAAGAAGAACCGCTGGGTCAACATCAACCGTGCCTTTTTGCTGAACGACTACAACATCTGGATCGTCGGGGACGAAGGGCTCATCCTCAACAGCACCGACGGCGGCCGAAGCTGGGACAACCACCGATTCATGGAACGGAGCTACCTGGCGGTCCACTTCATAAGCGATAACGCCGGGTTTATCGGCGGCGAAAAGGGGACGATCCTCGTCACCGATGACGGCGGCGAGAAATGGACCAGGGTGAAGGTCTCGACGCCGCGCATCAACGACATGGTCGCCTTCGGCTCGGGCATCGTGGCTGTCGGGGAGAACGGGACCGTCCTCAGATCGGACGCGCACGGCCGCCGCTGGCAGGGCACCGAAGGAGGGAGCGTGCTCGCGTTCCTGCTGAACTTCTTCGCCCCGTTCGTGTTCATCTGGCTGCTCTTCCTGCTGACCTACATCGTCATGCCCAACATGAAGATACCGTTCAAGCCCGCGGCCATCGGGGCTTCGTTCACCGGCGCTGTATGGGTGATCTTCATTCTTCTTTTCATCGTGTACGTCAAGTCCTTCGCGCGGGGGACCTTCGCCATCTACGGGGGGCTTGCCGCCATTCCGCTCTTCCTGCTGATGGTCTACTCGTCGGCGCTCATCATCCTTTACGGCGCCGAGATCGCCTACACGCTCATGCACCCGCACACCTACCGCAATCTGAAGAAGGCCCTTGCCGGCAAGCAGGAGTACTCGGTGTTTTACGGCATCGCCATACTCCACCACATATACGCGAACTTCGAGAAGGGCAAGGGCCCGTCGTACTTCAAGGACCTCCTGAAGCTCACGGCCAACAAGACGGAGGAGGTCGACCACTACACCGCGCTCTTCACGAAGGAGAAGTACATCATCGAGACGGGTGAAGGCGGCTACCTGCCGGCAAACTCGTCGGCGAACATCATGATTGCGGACATCGTGGACCTCATACACGGCGTGGGGATAACGATCCCGCCCTACGCCCAACCGGATTCCCTCAAGAAATACTTCCACTCCATCTTCGGCAGGATACAGGAGTCGCACGGCGAGATACTCAAGGGGGTTTCGCTGGCCTCGGTCATCGAGCAGACGCGCTGAAGGCGACCTCGGGTTTGAGGAACGTATCGTGGAATTAACCAAGGGTGGCCGGTCAAACGGCCGCCCTTTTTATTTCTTTCGCGGGACCCCACGTCATAATCGGGACGCGGTATGGAGACGGAGGTCGCCGTACCTGACGGCATGCGGGATCAATAGATGTAATAGCCGAATATGAACGGGATGATGACCACCCTGCCCTGTATGTCGTCGGGCACTTTTCCGAAGTTTCTGGACATGCGCACCGCTTCCACGCACGACGTGTCGAGCGGCCTGTTTCCCATGGAATCGACTATGACCACGTCGAGCACCGTACCCGCGCGGTCCATGGTGAAGTAGAGCTTTACCTCCTGGTTCGGGATCGCCATGATGCGCATCCTTCCCGGCGTATAGGCGCTGGTGACGGGGTCGTAGCCGCGGATGACGGAGTTTGCCAGAAGCGGCGGGAACCAGTGCGAGGCTATCCTGTCCTTCATCTCCTTGAAATACCTGAAGTTCTTGAACTTCATGGTGTTGAAGGAGAAACGGCCGTCGTTCGAGTAGAAGATGGCGTTCTTTCGCGAGAAGCTGTTCTTGTCGGGGATGGTGGTGAACTCGCGCTCGCCCTCGTCGCCGATGACGCTGCCGAAGTCCTGCTTGAGGAGCGATATGACAAGCTCGGTGTTGTCGGAGAGCAGCAGAGCCGATTCGCTTCTGGTGTCCGCGCTCCGCGAGGCCGTGCGCCCCAGGCGGGCCTTCCCCCTGCGAAGACGGAAATCGAGCGAGTTGTTGAGCCAGTGATCGCCCTTCTCGCGGCTGAGGTGGCCCTTCGCCGCCGAGTCCTTCTCGGAGAGGAGCGTGGAGCGGTCGGTGACCCTGCGCTCGTCCTCGTTGATGTTGACGATGACGTCGCGCCCGCCGAAGAGTCTGCGCTCGACGCTCCTGCGTGCCGCGTAGCCGGCGAAATCCGGGAGCACGAGCGCCGTCATGGCCACGGCGTGCAGGAAGAACGAGATGAGCATCACCAGGGAGAAGCTTATTTCCGCCTGTCTTTCCATTCTTCCGATTCCGTTCTTCTGGCGTCCTTCGTGGATTCGTACAGCCGCGCGAGCAGCCCTTTGAGGCCGGCGCCCGTCGCCATGCCCCTGCGCGACATTACGGTTTCGCAGGTGGCGATGAACGACTCGAAGCTCTCGCCCTCGGTAAGCTGCCCGCCGATGAACCATGCGAACGGCGGCATGTGGCGCGGCGCCATCGTTCCGTCCTGGACCAGCATGCATCCGGGCCCGATGACGCTTCCCGTATTGATGAGCGTGCCGATGCCCGTGCGCGTATGGTCGCCGATATAACAGCCGATCTTGAGCCGCCCGGTCGATACCCTCTTTCCGCCGGGCGACACCCTGACGGCGGAGTAATTGTTCTTCAAGTCGCTGTTGGTGGTCAACGCCCCCAGGTTCACCCACTCGCCCACGTATGAATGGCCTATGAAGCCGTCGTGGTACTTGTTGGACCGGCCCTGGAAGACCGAGGCCTCGACCTCGCCGCCGATACGGCATCCGTTGCCGATCGACGTGCCGCCGCGCAGTTTCGCCCCGAGGATGACGCAGTCGCGACCGATAAAACACGGACCCTCGATCCGCGTGAACGAGTGCACCGTGGTTCCTTCGAGGATGACCACCGGCCCGCCGGTCGCGTCGATACATACGAACGGATCGATCCGCGCGCCCTTCCCGATATATACCTGAGCGCCGTCGCCGAGAATTGTTACGCCTTCGGGAGCCGCCGCGGACCTTTCGCGCGCGATGAGCCCGTAGTCCCGGCGCATGGCGTCGCCGCATCCGTCCACGAGGTCCCACAGGTAGCCGTACACCGCGAACGAATCGTCCCGAAGCTTCTTCAGGCCCGGCAGGGACGCAAGCGCCGCGCGGGCCGGGCCGGTAAGTCCCGCCGCCGCGGCGGCGTCGAGGCGCGCGGCAAGCACCGTTTCGCCGGAGACGAGCGCCGAGTTTTCCCCGATGTCGAAGACGCGCGCGTCGGCGATCAGCGCCGCGTTGACGAAAAGCGCGCCCCCGGCCTTCGCTCGGGCGGCGTGGTCGTTTACCGTAAGCTCCGGCGCGGCCTCGGCGCAGAGCGGCGCGAGTTCTTCGCGCGTTTCGTACATGAAGCGCGCGGCGATGCCGCGGCTTTCGGCCAGGCGCTCCCAGCGTTCGCGCAGGCTGAAGCAGCCGGTGCGGAGGTCCCACACCGGTCGTGTGAGCGAAAGAGGAAGGAAATTCCCGTAATTGCCGTCTTCAAAGATGACGATGTTCATGCCGTTCCGGTGCCAATAAGAAAGCCACCCTCAAGGGTGGCTTTCCTTTATTTTTATGCTGCAGTCCTATTACTTATTCGCCTCGTCTTCAAGCATTTTTTTGCGCTCCTCGATGACCTTCTCGGCGATCTTGCCGGAGATGGGATCGTAGTGCGAGAATTTCATCTCGAAGGTGGCCTTGCCGCTGGTCATGGCGCGCAGGTCGATCGAGTAACGAAGCATCTCCGCCAGCGGCACGTTGGCCTTCACCACCGAGATCCCGGCGCTGTCGTTCTCGTCCTTGGCGCCCATTCCGAGCACCCTGCCGCGCCTGCCGTTGATGTCGTTGAGGATATCACCCATGAAGTCCTTGTCCACGTAGACATCGACTTCCATTACCGGCTCGAGGAGGATGGGGCCGGCGGCCTCCATGCCCTTCTTGAGCGCCTGGCGTCCCGCTATCTTGAACGACATTTCGGACGAGTCCACGTCGTGGTAGGAGCCGAAGTACAGCTCGACCTTCACGTCGACCACCGGAAATTTGGCGAGCACGCCTTCCTCCATGCCCTCCTTGAAGCCCTTTTCGCATCCGGGAATGTACTGTTTGGGGATGACGCCGCCCACGATGGCGTTGCTGAATTCGTATCCGCCGCCCCTGGGGAGCGGTTCGACGCGGATGTACACCTCGCCGTACTGGCCGTGGCCGCCCGACTGCTTCTTGTGGCGGTACTGGGCCTCGGCCTTTCTGGTGATGGTCTCGCGGTAGGCGACGCGCGGCTCGCTGGTGACGACCTCGAGCTTGTTCTTTTCCCTGATGCTCTTTAAAATCATGTCGAGCTGCATCTCGCCCATGCCGGAAAGAACGGTCTGCTTGGTCTCCGCGTTGAAGGCGTAGGTGATCGTCGGGTTTTCGTCGGTGATACGGCCGAGGATCTGGCCGATCTTGTCCTCCTCGCCTTTCTTGCCCGCCTCGATGGCGTACGAGAAAACCGGGTTGGGGAGATTGATGATCGGCAGCACCACCGAGTTCTTGGTGTCGCAGAGCGTGTCGCGCGTGATGGTCTTTTCGAGCTTGACGACCACGCCGATGTCGCCGCAGGTGATCTTCGGCATGTCGACCTGCTTGTTCCCGATCATGGTGTAGATCTTCGATACGCGCTCCTTGGCGTTACGCGTGGAATTGAGCACCTCGACGTCGGGCAAAAGCTCCCCCGAGGCGACCTTCAGGTAAGTGAAGCGGCCCGCGTACTGGTCGATGTAGGTCTTCCAGACCACGCCGGCGAAGGGCTGGTCGGGTTTACAGGTGACCTTTTTGACGGCCTCTCTGTCGCCCATGCCGTGCCCGTTATACTCGCGCCCTGTTTCGGGCGAGGGCACGAAGGCTTTTATGACGTTGAGGAGATTGCGTATGCCGATGGATTTGAGCGAGGAGCCGCAGATCACCGGGTGAAGCTTCGCGGCCTTGAGCTGGGCCGTAATGCCGCGGCGTATCTCCTCCACCGTGAGCTCGCCGCCGTCCAGGAATTTCTCGATAAGCGCGTCCTCGCCTTCGGCGGCGAGCTCGAGAAGCGCGTTGCGATGTCCCTCGGCATCCTGTTTGATGTCGGCGGGAACATCCGAGACCGTTACCCCTTTGCCGTCGGCCTTGGGCACCAGCGCCTTCATGTCGACGAGGTCGACGATGCCCTTGAGCTCCGCGCCCTCGCCGAGCGGCATGCACAGCGGCGCCACCTTGGCGCCGAGATTCGTGGCGATGTTGTCGATGGTTTTCTGGAAACCGGCGCGCTCCTTGTCCATCTTGTTGATGAAGATTATGCGCGGGATGTTGTTCTCCGTGAGGTATCGCCAGGCCTTTTCGGTCTCGATCTGCACGCCGTCGGCCGCGTCGACCACGAGGATGGCGGTGTCGGCCACCTGGAGCGCGGCGCGCGCCTCGCCAATGAAGTCCGACATGCCGGGAGTGTCGATGATATTTATTTTAACGTCGTCGAGCTCGACGAAACCGAGCGCGCTGCGGATCGACATCTGTCTGCTTTTTTCTTCGTCGTCGTAGTCCGAGGTGAGCGTACCGTCTGCGGGATTGCCGATTTTATCGATTTTTCCGCCCATGAGCAGCATGGCGTCGAAAAGTGTCGATTTCCCCGTGCTGCCGTGTCCGAGTATTGCGACGTTGCGAATTTGATCGGTTTTATATTCCTTCAGCATCCAACAGACCTCCACTATTTAAATGCGGAGGAACACCCCCGCTTATGAAGTGCAGATGAACGATAAAAGGCGACAGTCGGAGCCGTCGCCTTCAGGTTTCCTGTCAGTCTGGCGAGCCGGCTGTTACGCTAAAATGGGCTTGATTATTTGTAAAGTATTTTTAGTCGGGACGGGGGATCAGGCGGCCGTCTTTATACCGACACCGCATCCCGCACACTCCATGCTGGAATCAAATTTCTATTGTCTTTTTCCCCGCCGCCGCCCTATGGTACACCGATCCGGAGGAAGAACCCGTTATGGTATTCACGCACGAGGCGTACGCGCACCGGCCCACCAGGGCCGAGATTTCGCTTGCCGCCCTCATCCACAACTACCGAATCGTCCGCTCGCTCATAGGGCCGGACGTGAAACTCATGGCGATGGTGAAGGCGAACGCCTACGGGCACGGCATCGTGCGCGTATCGAAGGAGCTTCTGGCCGCCGGGGCGGACTGCCTGGGCGTGGCCTACCTGGAGGAGGCGGTCTTTCTACGCGAAAGCGGCATAGGCGCGCCGATCGTGGTGATGGGCGCCATCAACTCCGAGCAGATACCGCAGTTCATCGAGCACGGCGTGGAGATTACGAGCTCGTCGCCGGACAAGAGCCGCGCGATCGCCGCCGCGGCGAAGGCCCTCGGCAAAACGGCCGTGGTGCACCTCAAGATCGACACCGGCATGGAGCGTATCGGCGTGCACTGGTACAACGCGGAGCGCTTTATCGGCGAGACGCTCGAGCTCGACGGCCTGAGGGTGAAGGGTGTCTTCTCGCACCTGGCGAAGGCCGAGTGTGACGCCGCCTTTACGGAGACGCAGATCGGCCGCTTTCACGCCATCGTGGAGGCCATGGCGAAAAACGGCACCCTTCCGGAACAGGTGCACCTGGCCAACTCTGCCGGCATCATCAACTTCAAAAAAGCGCACTACACCATGGTGCGGCCCGGCATCATGCTCTACGGATACGACCCCATGGGCTACCGCCCCGGCGCGCTCTTCAACGGCGAGGCGCTTCGCCCCGTCATGACCCTGAAGACGAAGGTTTCCTTCTTTAAAGTCTGTCCCGCGGGAACCGGCATCAGCTACGGTCACACCTACGTAACGCCGCGCCAGACGCGCGTGGTGACGCTCCCGGTGGGCTACGGCGACGGCTACAGCCGCCTGCTCTCCAACCGTGCCGAGGTGCTGGTGCGCGGCCGTCGCCACCCGGTGGCCGGGACGGTCTGTATGGACCAGACCATGGTGGACATAGGGCCCGACGGCACCGCCTACAACGGCGACGACGTGCTGCTCTTCGGGGAGATGGACGGCGCGGCCATTCCGCTGGAGGAGCTGTGCGAAAAGATCGGGACGATCACCTACGAGCTTCTGTGCGGCATCAGCTCGCGCGTGCCCAGGGTGTACGTGGAGTGAGGATTCGGTGTCGCGTGACCGCT
>CAZVEG010000072.1:0-18832 GCA_964625625.1 uncultured Leptospirales bacterium
CCCCACTCCGCCGTTTCCCGTCGCCGCTATGGCCGGTTCCTTTCGCGTCATTTCAGAACCGGAAGTATCCTCCGTTTTAGCTTCGAGGGTATAGCGCCCGAGCCGCGCGATGAGAGCCGCGCCCCGTTTCCCCGTTTCCTCGTCAAGCGGCTCGTCGGCTCCGCGCTGGTGGAGCTCGAGGAGCTCCGTTATATGGTCGTGGCACGCCAGAAGCGCCGCGGAGAGCTCGACATCGAGGGCCACCTCCTTCTTCCTGACGCGGTCCAGAACGTTCTCCGCGACGTGCGTAAAGCTTTCGACCGACCTCACCCCGAACATGCCGGACGAACCCTTGATGGTATGCACCGCCCTGAAGAGAGCGTTGACCAGCTCCTCGTCACCCGGCGCCTTCTCGATCTCGAGGAGCAGGTGCTCCATTTCGGCGAGCACCTCCCGGGTCTCGGTAAAGTAGGTCTGCTTCATTTTATCAAGATTCATGGCCTCCCCCAATGCGAGTCCGGATTAAACCCGATACCGCCATGCGGCGCCGCGGCCGCATGGCCGTGGAGCGCAACAGTTTAAAACCTTTCATAATCGTCATACTCCACGTCGTCCTCCCGCGCGACACCTGCCTTTACCTGGGGGGCCGCGGCCGGTTTCTTCGCCGACTTACCGGTATGGAGGGGCGGACGAAGCGCAGCGCCCTTACCCGCCTTGCGGCCGTCGTCGATCTTGAAGAACTCGATGGTATCCTGAAGCTGCTTGGACTGAGCGAAGAGC
The DNA here is from genome assembly GCA_964625625.1 of uncultured Leptospirales bacterium. Lineage (GTDB taxonomy): Bacteria > Spirochaetota > UBA4802 > UBA4802 > UBA5368 > MVZN01. The sequence goes on from CAZVEG010000072.1 coordinate 760, forward strand.
GATTCCGCGCTCGCCGCCATCTCCTCGGACGCCCCGGCGTTCTGCTGGATCACCTGGTCGAGCTGCTGTATCGCCTTGTTGATCTGCTCCGCCCCGCCGAACTGTTCCTTCGACGCCGCGTTGATATCCTGAACGAGGTCCGCCGTCTTCTGGATGTCCGGCACAAGCTTGGCGAGCAGCTCTCCTGCGCGCTCGGCGACGCGCACGCTGGTGCCCGATATCTTGGTAATGTCCGCGGCAGCCTCCTGGCTGCGCTCCGCGAGCTTCCGCACCTCGGTCGCCACCACGGCAAAGCCCTTGCCGTGCTCGCCCGCGCGCGCCGCCTCGATCGTCGCGTTCAGCGCGAGCAGATTGGTCTGGTACGCTATGTCCTCGATGATCGTGATCTTCGACGCGATCTCCTGCATCGCGCGCACCGCCTCCGTCACCGCCTCGCCGCCCTCCCTGGCGTCCGAGGCCGCCTTCGTCGCTATGCCCTCCGTGGCCTGCGCGTTCTCCATATTCTGCTGTATGTTCGCGCTCATCTGTTCCATGCTCGAGGAAACCTCCTCGGCCGCCGCCGCCTGTTCGGTCGCGCCGCTCGACATCTGCTGCGCCGTCGACTGGAACTCGTTCGAGCTCGACGCAACGCTGTCCGCCGCGCTCTTTACATCGACCACCACGCGCGATATCGCTTCCACCATCTGGGCGAGGGCCTGCATGAGCTTGTCCTGGGCGGAGCGCTGGTTCACGCTCACCATCAGATTTCCATCCGCAAGCTCCGTCGCAGACGTCGTTATTCCCTCGAGAGCGTCGATGAGCTGGTTCAGGTTGTTCTTGATTTCATTGAAATCCCCGAAATACTCCTCTGTAATCTTGGTGGGGATATCTCCCTGGGCGATGCGATCGATGTACTCGGCCGCGACGTTCAGGGGACCGATCACCGCGTCCAGCGTACTGTTAAATCCGAGGATCACGTCCTTGAATCCACCCTTGAGATTTTTTGGATCGGCGCGCTTGGCGAGTTTACCCTCGGTGGCCGCCTGCGCCAGCATGACCGCCTCGTCAACCATGGTTCGCAGGCTCTCCATCATCTGGATGAAAGACGGTATAAGCCTGTCTCCCTCCGAGCGCCTGCCGATTTTTCTGTAATCCTCAAGGTCCTTGAGGCTTCCCTCGGAAATATTGACCGCCGTATCGATGATATGCAACAGTCTCTCACGCACGAGGTTGACCGCCTCGGCGATCTGCGCGAAGATTCCCAGGTACTGCCCCTCGACCTTCGCGCTGAGGTCGTTGTCCTTCATCTTCTGCAATACGGCATTGCCTTCCACAAGTCCGGACAGCCCGTCGATACAGGCGTTGATGTTGTTTTTTATCTCGTTAAAATCGCCGCGGTATTCGTCGGTGATTTTCTTCGGTATCTCGCCTTTGCCTATCCTGTCCACGTATTCGGCCGCCACGTTCAGAGGCCCGATAACCGCGTCAAGCGTCGAGTTGACCCCTTCAACGATCGGCCTGAATTCAAAATTGATCTTTTCCGGATCGGCCCTGGTGTCGAGCTTGCCGCCCACGGCCGCGTCGGTCAGACGCTTCGTCTCGGAGAGCAGCGTGGAGAGTATCCGGGCGATGTTCTTGTAAAGGAACAGACCGAGCCCGAATGCGATAATAACCCCGAGTACGCAGATCAGAATGGTCACAATAGCCGAATTTCGAGCAAGTACGCTATTATCGTGAGCACGGTCCATTGCCTGTTTCGAATTATGGTCGAGGAGCTTTGTCAGAAGGGGAGGCAGCTTTGCTCCCTGAGCACCTGCTTCGCCGAGCACCCGTATCGCATCATCACGGTTGTTATCCCTCGTATATCGGAGAAGCTCGTCGCGCATCTGGGTATATTTAACCAGTTCCGTTCGAAAGGAACCGACGATCTCCTTATCCTCGGCCATCTTTACGGAGGATTCGTATTTCTTAAGTGCGGCATCCCATTTTCTGTCCACCTCCGCCACATCAGTCAGGCGCTGATTCACGTCTCTGTTAAGGAGGAACTTTTCATAGAGAGCCACTATCACGAGTATTCTCATGTTGAGAACACTTTCCTGTAGCTCGGAAACCGCTCCCAGACCGACAACATTTTCTTCGTACATTGCCTCGCTGGCGTTGCTGATCCGCAGTATATTGCTGATCCCGATCACACCGACCAGCGCCGCGATCACCGTGAGCACGAGGAATCCCGAAATGATCTTCGTGCCCAGTTTCATATTTTTAAGCATATGCCCCTCCTCGGTAAGCTTTTTTATTCAGGATAAAACCGTCAAATTCATCCGATGGTCTCATCTTTTTGCACCGTGTAAACCTACGCTCATCTACCGATTTTAAAAAAAGCTATCGTATCCTGGAGCTGTCTGGACTGAGCGAAGAGCGATTCCGCGCTCGCCGCCATCTCCTCGGACGCCCCGGCGTTCTGCTGGATCACCTGGTCGAGCTGCTGTATCGCCTTGTTGATCTGCTCCGCCCCGCCGAACTGTTCCTTCGACGCCGCGTTGATATCCTGAACGAGGTCCGCCGTCTTCTGGATGTCCGGCACAAGCTTGGCGAGCAGCTCTCCTGCGCGCTCGGCGACGCGCACGCTGGTGCCCGATATCTTGGTAATGTCCGCGGCAGCCTCCTGGCTGCGCTCCGCGAGCTTCCGCACCTCGGTCGCCACCACGGCAAAGCCCTTGCCGTGCTCGCCCGCGCGCGCCGCCTCGATCGTCGCGTTCAGCGCGAGCAGATTGGTCTGGTACGCTATGTCCTCGATGATCGTGATCTTCGACGCGATCTCCTGCATCGCGCGCACCGCCTCCGTCACCGCCTCGCCGCCCTCCCTGGCGTCCGAGGCCGCCTTCGTCGCTATGCCCTCCGTGGCCTGCGCGTTCTCCATATTCTGCTGTATGTTCGCGCTCATCTGTTCCATGCTCGAGGAAACCTCCTCGGCCGCCGCCGCCTGTTCGGTCGCGCCGCTCGACATCTGCTGCGCCGTCGACTGGAACTCGTTCGAGCTCGACGCAACGCTGTCCGCCGCGCCCTTTACGTCCAGTACAACCTGGGTCAGATCATGGACCATTTTACGCAAGGCCTTCATAAGCTCGTCCCTCTGCGAGCGTTCCCTCACCTCAACCATAAGGTTTCCCGCCGCAATTTCTCGCGCCACAGTGGTTATCTCCAGCATTGAGTTTCGAACCTGCTCCAGGTTATTATTGATGGTCATGAAGTTTTCACGTTCGTGCACCGTATACTGATCGGCCTCCGCCACCTCTGATTTGAATTCCATATCACCGTTCGCAAGGCTCCGGAGACTGGTGGCCAGTCTCTCAACCTCGTCCTGATTGTATTTCTGAATCCGTACCTTTTGCGTGATGTCCTGTACCACCTCGATATGACCAATCCGCTCGCCCTTCTTGTTCTGGATATATGCGGAATCGACCTGGAAATCCATATCAACTCCAGGCTGGTTAAAATTGGACGTTTGCTGTCCGCGGCGCAGGCATTCAATGCCGCAGCGATCCGTACCACAGATATCCGCGCCCCATTCGCGACACTGATGTCCGATCACATCGCTCCTCTTTTTACCGGTGATCTCCTCGGCGGGTTTATTGATGAACGTCCAGTTCATCTTCGCATCGGTAACCGAGATCGGCCAGGGAATGGCGTCAAGAAGCTGTTCAAACCAGAATATCTTTTCCACCACGACATCAAGCGTCCGGTTTACACCACCGATGATTTTTCTGAAATCGCCCTGATGCCTCGTTTCATCCGCCCTGGTTTCGAACCTTCCGGCCATAGCGGTATCCACGAGCATATTCGCATCAGCGACCATTCTGTTGACCACCTCGATGCACTGGTTCAGATTATTTATAATTTCATTGAAATCGCCGTTGTACGAGTCGGTTATCTTTCCGGGGATATCACCCTTCGAAATACGGTCCACGTACTCGGCGGCTACATTGAGCGGCCCGATCACCGCGTCAAGGGTGGCGTTCACGCCCTCCACGATGGGACGAAACTCAAAATTTATTTTTTGCGGATCGGCCCTGGTATCCAGTTTGCCCCCCACGGCCGCATCCGTCAGCCGTTTAGTCTCCGAAAGCATGATACGGATGATCCTGTTGATACTGATTGAAATTAAGTAGATTATGAAGAACACGAGAGCGAGCGACAAAATGCCGATAAATATGGCGTAGTTTCGTATGCTCCTCGCCTCCGCGAGCACCCTCTCCATCGAGATGGAGATGATGAACGACCAGGCCTTCGCGGCTTTTCCGATAAAGATCGGAACGCCGACGAAGTGCGAGGTCTCACCCGTGGCGAGCGACGTCTTCTGCATGGTGAACGACTCGTTCTTCGAAACTCGCTCGCGCAGGCCGTATTTCGCGTCGTCGGCCTTGTTCAGCTCGAAGAAGTTCTTCCCGACGTTTTCCTTTTTGCCTCCGTGCGCGATGTACCGACCGTTGTTGCCGACAAGGAACGCATAACCCGTCTCAAAGGGCTTGATCTTGGCGATCACATCCTGAAACCTGTCGAGCGCGATGTCGATACCGGCGACACCGACGACACGCTGTCCGTTTTTAATTGGAACGGCGACGCTGGTCATGAGAGTGTCCTTTCCGGCCACCTGGTAACTGTAAGGATCGAGGACGACCTCCCGTCCGGAATTCTTCGCCAGCAGGTAATAATCGCCCGGCCCCGGTTTTTCATAATCGACAAGCGGTTCGAGCTGAATCCTTCCGGTTCCCCTGTTCCAGTAGGGGATGAACCTTCCCGTCCGGTCGTGACCCGGGGTGAGCGCGAAGGCTGCGTCCTTTCCATCAAGAGCATTCGGCTCCCAGCACGTCCATACTCCCAGAAATCCCGGATTTTTCTCAAGCACGCCCCTCAGGATGACATTGAGCTGCTCCCGGCCGGCGGCGCCGCTTGCCCCCATGGCCTCGAAGGAATGGGCCATGGTGCGCGCGGTGTCCATAGCCACTTCCATCTCGGCCTTGATGCCGTTGCCTTTGTCGAAGGCAATGGACTCGGCATAACGGAAAGCCGATTCTTTCGCGTAATCGGACGTTCTGACCGTCACAATGCCGATGGTTATAACGAAGGCGACGAGAACCACTCCACCCACCGACACCAGAATTCTCGTCTGAAGCTTCATTCGCCCGAAATTCAGCATGCCATCCTCCTGATTTCCATTACGCGCTGCGGGACGGGTAACGCCCCGCTCCACGGTGAATGTTCTCGAGCGATCGGCGAAGGATCGACTGTGCGCCGACCGTTATCGGATAGTCGTGCCCGGAGTAGATGGTCTCAACAGGTGATGCGCAGATGCGCTCCATAACGGCGACGAATTCACTTGTGTATGTCCCGTCGGACGACTGAATGTTGATGGGACTGTCCCCGCTGAAGAGCACCCTTTCACTTCTTGAATAAAGCAATATCGAGTCATTTGAATGGGCCGGAACGTGTATCACCTCGAAATCCGCGTCGCCCATGCGTATCGTCTGTCCGTCCCTGAGCTGCCTGTCGGCGTCCTCCATCCTGCCGAACGCGCAGACTACGGGATCGAAACGGCGTTTGATGTCACGAATTCCGGCGGCGTGGTCGAAATGGCCGTGGGTAAGCACAACCTGCTCCACCGGCCTCTTCCCGACGCCTGTGGAAATACCCTCTATCTCATCGATGATAAATCCATCCTGTCCGATATCCACCAGCGTGTTGACGTCGACCAGCGCGTTCCAGTTCCCCAGCACCAGGTAGGCGTTACACGAGTAAAGATTCGGGTTGCTTTTAAGCTGAATAACCTTCATCGTCCTGCCTCGACTTTCCTGTGAACCTGTCCGTCCGAGACCACCTGCTCGAACAAATGCGCCACCTGCTCAGGCATCTTCTGCGTTTGCTCGGTGACGAACAGACCTCCTGGCGCAAGTGCCCTATGGAACATCCGGATGACTTCAAGCCGTTCGGCCGGCTGAAAATGCAGAAGCACGTTCTTGCAGATGATCAGGCTGAAGTCGTCACCGATCGGCTTGAGCGAAAGCAGGTCGTGGCGCTGGAAACTCACGCACTTTTTTATTCCCTCGTCGATCCTGAAAAAACCGGGTCGGCCGTTCGGCTGGAAATATTTTTTAAAGATGTCCTCCGGTATGCGCGACAGCGGCTCTTCGGGATAGACCCCTTCGGCGATAATTTTATCAAAACCGCCGCTCTCATCGATGTCGCTGGCGAAGATCGAAACATTCCTGAAGCCGAAACGGCCCATGCCCTCGGCGAGCATGATCGCAAGCGAATACGGCTCCGGACCCATGGCGCATCCCGCGTCCCAGATCCGCACCCTGCTTCTTCCCGACGCGTATGGAACCAGGTGCTTGACCGCGAGTTCCAGCACGTGCATGTCTCTGAAAAAATACGTGAAGGCCATCTTCGCTACCTATGCCTGTCTCCGCGACTTAAGCCCGTACCTGAAGGCGTAATTGGCGCGCTGCGATGCCGGTACCTTTATTTTGTCCCCGAAAAATCCTATGGCGCCGTACAGATCCAGAATCCTGAGTACCGCGGGGCTGTGCCCGACGAGCGAGAGCGACTTCCCGTTTTTGACCGCCTCACGCTTGAGCGCCACAAAGAGCTGGAAACCGGCCGTGTCCATCTCGCTGACATCCGAAAGGTCGATCTCCATGGACTGCACCGACTTCAAATGCCTGAGCAGCTCTTCTTTCAGGCGTGATACGGTATAGATGCCGACCTCCCCCTGCACGCTGACGGCGATGTGATTGTTTCTCTTTCGTCCGGCTTTTATCTTCAGTTTATCATCCATATCCTCACACTCCACGTTCCCTGGTTATGCCATGAGCTTCTGTACCGCCGAGAGCAGCCGGTCGGGCGTAAACGGCTTCACCATCCAGGCCTTTACGCCCGCGTCCTTCCCTTCGGCCTTCTTGTCCTCGCCGGATTCCGTAGTCAGCATGATAACGGGCGTAAACTTGTACGCCGCGTAGGTCTCGTCGTTCTTCAGCGCCTTGACGAAAGCGATACCGTCCATCTCCGGCATATTGACGTCGCAGATGATCAGGTGTATCTTCGCGCCCGAGAGTCTGGAAAGGGCGGTCTTTCCGTTATCCGCCTCGATCACCTCGTAACCGTTTTCCTTCAGCGAGAACGCCAGGAGCTGCCGTACGCTCTCGGAATCGTCGATGATCAGTATTGTCTTGCCCATGTCCTCACCTCGTAATAATGTATGATTCCGCGTGCTTCAGCCGCGCGTGTGGCCTTCCCTGCTCCGCTCGCTGAACATCCGATGCACCCTGTCCACCAGGTCGTTCAGGTTGACGGCGATAATGCCCTCGAACTGCACTCCCTGCGAGAGCTTGCGTCGCAACTCCCTCTCGTATTCCTCGGACTCGGACGAATAGAGAACTATTCCCTGAAACTTCCCGAGCGATGACTTCAGGCGGCGAAGAAGCTCGTCCGGCTGCACGTTCATCTGGTTATAATTCATGATGACGTAGTCCGGGAATATATCTGTCGCCTGCCAGAGAGCGTTGACGCCGTTTTCACTCACGAAAATATGGTCGCGTTCGAAATACTCGGACAGCGTCGCGACCAGCGTCTTTCTCAGATCCTCGTTGGGCTCGACTATCAGAACTTTTTCCGTGTTCGGATCGGGCATTACACTTTTCGGGAACCGGTTCCCGCTCCATCGTGATGGGAAGGCGTTCGAGCGAGCCTTTCCTGATATTACAATACCGCGGACACGTCAAAAGACAATATGGCGGGGTGCGTAAACTCACCGGTCGCCGGGACTATTGTTGGAACGGGGAGAGTCTACATCGGAACGGCGGAAGGTATACGGGGACTAGGGTGAAGGTATTAGAGACATAACAGGCGAAGCTCAGGGCTCAACGAGCCCGCTTTTTACGGCATACTTCACCAGGTCGGCCACCTTGTGGATGTCGAGCTTTTTCATGATGTTCGATCGGTGCACCTTCACGGTCTTGTCCGATATCCAGAGCGTGGACGCGATCTCGGCGTTGGAGCGGCCCTCGGCGATGAGTTTGAGTATCTCGCGTTCGCGTGTCGAAAGCGTCGTGAACTGCGAGTCCGGCCTCCCCGAGGCTTCACGTACGCCCGGGCTCAGATAATCCGTCACGATTTTGCGGGTTATCCGGGGACTCAGGTAGATGTTACCCTTCGAAACCTCGGCCACCGCGCGCAGCAGGTCGTCGCCGGCGTTATCTTTCAGGACATAACCGTTTACACCGAGTTTCAAAAGCTCGTTCACGTATTCCTCGTTATCGTGCCGCGAGAGTATTATTATCCGGACGGTCCGCGTATATTTTTTAACCTGCCGGGCGATCTCCACACCGGTCATGCCCGGCATGGAGATATCGATGATCGCGATATCGGGCTTCAGTTTTTCGATCATTGCGAGCGCCTCGCGACCGTCACCCGATTCACCGACGACTTCATAGCCGGTTACGCTTCCCAGGATATACCTGAGCCCCTCGCGAAGAATGGCGTGATCGTCGGCGAGGAATATTTTCGTTTTATTCATGGCCCCCCCTCAATGGAATCCATATCGCTATCCTGGTACCCCGGCCCGGCCGGGAGCTTATGCCGACCTCGCCACCGAGCGCTTCGGCGCGCTGGCGCAGGTTGGAAAGTCCGAAACCTTTCTTCAATTCATCCAGCCGCGCCGGATCGAACCCGGAGCCGTCATCTTCCACGGCAAGCACCACGGCCCTGCCGGTTGCGGGACGCGAGAGCTCGATGTTGACCCTGCCCGCTCCGGAATGCCGGATGATGTTCGAAAAAATCTCCTGCATCATACGGTACAGGTTCACTTCGAGATCGTGCGGCAGCTTGCCGACATCCAGATTCTGGCTTGTCGCGATACCGTTGGCCTCGAGGAAATTCTTTGCGTACCAGCGGACGGCGGCTTCGAGCCCCAGGTCGCTCAATATCGAGGGGTATAGCCCGGTGTAGACCTCCCGCAGTTCCTGGCTCGCCTTGTCGATGAACTGAAGGCCCATTTCGAAACGATCGCGGTATTTACGGCGGTCCTTCTGGAATGCGCTGAAATTCAGCTTGGCCGCTATGATGGTCTGGCCGACGCCGTCGTGCAGATCGCGAGCGACCTTCTGTCGCTCCTGCTCCTGTGAGGTCATGATCTCCCTCGACAGACGTTTTATCTCCTCACCCGCCTTCCGATGCTCGGTAATATCCTTTATGAAAACGGCGAGACGCGCGACTGATCCATCGCGGTCCACGATCGGATAAACGTAATCATCGTAATAGGATTTCGGCCCCCTGTGATCGAATCTCACGGGCTGCGAGCTCCGCAGAGCCTCCTCTATCCGCTTTCGGAACAACTCCGCTATCTCGGGTGGCAGGAAGTTGTATACACAGGCCCCGCCGAGATCATCAAGCTTTTTGCCCAGATCCTTCGCCAGCGTCTCGTTGGCGGCGAGGATGTTCCCCTTTCTGTCAACGAGGAAGAGCGCTTCCGGGTTGGCGTTGATGAGGGTCCGCAGCGTCTGCTCGCTTTCGCGAAGCGCCTCTTCCGCCCGTTTGCGGTCGGTTACATCCTCGACGATCGCCACGCCGAAAAGCGGCACCCCGTCCCTGTTGTATACATGCGAGGCCGTAACCCTTCCCCACACCGTGGCGCCGTCTTTCGTCAGATACCGCTTCTCGAGACTGTATCCGCTCATCCTGCCGCCTAGCGTCTCGCCAAGAAGGGCGAGCTCCGCCTTGAGATCATCGGGGTGGGTGATATCCTCTAAACCAAGGCGCCTGAGTTCGTCGTCGGAGTATCCCAGCATCGAACGAAACGCCTGGTTCGCGCTCATTGATCCGCGCTCGCCGTGGGAGGTTATCACTATTCCGACGATGCTCTGTTCGAAAAGCGAACGGAAACGCTCCTCGCTTTCGCGCAGGGCCTCCTCGGCCTGTCTGCGTTCCATGATGTCGCGCGCGATCCCGACCGTCCCGTACACCTCGTTGCGTTCATCCCTGATCGGCATTTTGATGGTCTCTATCCAGACTCCCGCCCCTCCTGTCCGCGCGATCCTTTCTTCAACGCGCATTTTCAGGCCCGAACGAATAACCTCATCATCATCCGTTCTGAACTTGCGCGCGTATTCCTCGGGCCAGATTTCGAAATCCGATTTACCTATTACCTCCTCTTCGGGCAGCCCGCACATTCTGGCGAAGGCGTGATTCGCCACGATGTATCTCCCCGACAGATCCTTCAGCCAGGCCATATCGGGAATATTGTCCAGGAGCGCCCTTCGCTGCCGACGCACATCGACGAGATTCTCCTCGGCGGTCTTCTGGGCCGTAATGTCGCGGATCGTCCCCTCAATGCCCGCCCCGCCTCCGGAGGAATCCCGGTACAGCTGGGCGCTGATCGACGCCCAGAAAACGCCGCCATCCTTTTTCTTCAGCTGGGCCTCGAAATTTTCAAAATAACCCTGCTCACCGAGAATACCCAGGGCCGTGGCGCGTCGCTCGAGATCCACGTAGAGCGTGGCGACGTCCCTGCCCAGAAGATCGCCGGGGGTGAATCCGGCAACGCGTTCGGCGGAAGGTGAGATAAGCACGATTGTGCCGTTGGAGTCGGTCCGGAAAAAAACGTCCCGGATGTTGTCGAACAGCCTGCGGTATTTCTCCTCGCTGGCGCGCAGCCTCCGGTCCATCGAGTGACGGTAAAGTACCATCTCGACCGAGATGAGCAGTTCCGCGTCGCTGACCGGCTTAAGAATATAGCCGTAGGGCCCGGTCGACCGGGCGCGGCGCACCGTGTTTTCATCCGCGTGCGAGGTTACGTACAGAACCGGAATATCGTACAGATCGGTGATGCGTTGCGCCGCGTCGATCCCGCTCTGGCCGTCCTCGAGCACAATATCCATGAGGACTATATCGGGAGAAAGCTCGCCCGTTTTTGCCACGGCCTCGTCCGCGTCGGTAACGGTCGCGAGCACGCGGTACCCCCGCTGGACGAGGACCGTCTCGATATCCATCGCGATGATGGACTCGTCCTCCACGATGATTACGCCCGCCCCTTCCATGCTCACCGTATGTACCATCGCCCCCGGCATCCGCCCACCTCCCCGTTCACCGGGGGTCCGCATGGCTTCCCGCGCATAAGAGAAACCATCACACCCCCGCGGGAGCCGACGCCCTGTTGACCGCGTACAACCGAGATTCCGCGCATCCATCCAACCCGCATGGCACGGGCGGGGTATGGATCACGCGTAAATTTTCGGCTTTTTTTGAAGTGTACCCCCGGCAGCGCGGACTGTCAAATCAATTCGCGGACGGGCGCGGTTGAAATTGTATTGACTATTCAAAAGCCAATGAGACACTGAAGTGCAGGGGCCGCCTTCCCCGGCGTGGCGTCCCGGCCCCAGAACGACTAGGAGCGCGAAATGGAAGCACTATCGCTCATCCCCGCGGCCGAGGCGATCCCCGCGCCGTGGTGGCTCTTCGAGAGTCTCGGCATCATCGCTCTTGCCGTACATTTCATCCTCATCAACATCGCAGTCGGCGGCAGCCTCATCGCAATCGGTTCTCGAATAACGACAAGAGCCGGGGGCGCAACGGCATCGCCGTACGTTCCGCGCGGAATAACGACGGCGCTCGCGCTCGGAATCAACTTCGGCGTCGCGCCCCTGCTCTTCGCCCAGGTGCTCTACGGTCACCTGCTGTATACCAGCTCCATACTCATGGCCTTCTGGTGGATCATGGTGATACCGCTCCTCATCGCCGCCTATTACGGCGCGTACATCCACACCGGCGGGGACGGGAAGGGGACCCTCCGCACGACCGCGCTCATCCTCTCGACATCCGTGCTGCTGTATACCGCCTTTGTCTTCGTCAACAACATGACGCTCATGCTCCAGCCCCCCGCCTGGAAGGCCCATTTCGCGAACCGTGCCGGCACGATACTGAACCCGGGCGACCCGACGATCATACCGCGCTACCTGCACTTTCTCATCGCCTCGGTGGCCGTTGCGGGGCTTGCCGGCGCGCTGAAGGCGCATCGCGGGTCCGCCGCGGCGGGCGATCCCTCCGTAAGGAAAGGCCTGCGCATATTCGCCTTCGCGACGATCGTACAGATCTTCGCCGGGCTCTGGTTCCTGGCGTCCCTTCCGGAAAAAGCCATGCTTCTGTTCCTCGGCGCTAACACGGTCTTTACGATTATACTCGCATTCGGCATTGTACTCGCCATTGTATCCGTCGTTTTCGCGCTGCGCGGGCGCGTCATCCCGGCAAGCGCGGCCCTGGTCGCGATAATCTTCCTCATGGTCGTCAACAGGGCCAACCTCCGGAGCGCGTATATCGGTGAATTCTTCGACCCGGCCGGGCTCGAGCTCCATCCGCAATACGGCGTCATGGCGCTCTTTCTCATCGCGGTCATCGGCATGGCATACGCGCTGTGGCGCATGATCGGGATGCTGCCCGCTTCGATGGAGAGGAGGAACGAGCGATGAACTATCCGACATGGGAAACCGGTTTTTTAAGCGGCGGCTCGCTCATCGCCCTCATCTCCGTACTGCACGTGTACATCGCGCACTTCGCGGTCGGAGGAGGGCTGTTCATCTGGCTGACCGACCGGAAGGCGCTCCTCGAGGGCAGCGCCCCTCTCGAAGACTACCTGAGAAGGCACAACCGGTTTTTTCTCCTGCTCACCATGGTCTTCGGCGGCGTTTCGGGCGTCGGCATCTGGTTCATCATCGGTCTCGTCAGCCCCGCCGCCACCTCCGCGCTCATCCATAACTTCGTTTTCGCCTGGGGCATCGAATGGACCTTCTTCCTGGGCGAGATCGCGGCGCTCCTCATCTATCATTATTATTTCGATACAATGAAGCGCCACCTGCGCCTGAAGACGGCTTTCCTTTATTTCGTTTTCGCATGGATGAGTCTTCTCGTCGTAAACGGTATCCTGAGCTTCATGCTCACGTCGGGGGCGTGGCCGGCAAGCCGGAACTTCTGGGACGGCTTCCTCAATCCCGGGTTCATCCCGTCGACCGTCTTCCGTTCGTTCGTTTCGTTCATGTTCGCCGGGCTCTTCGGTTATGTGACGACCGTTCGGATGGAAGAAGGCGGGTTCCGGACGCGGATGATGCACTACTGCACGAAATGGCTCCTGTATCCCATGATCGGCCTCGCACTCTCGGGCGCATGGTACTTTTACGCGCTTCCCGGCGACACGCGGTACACGGCCTTCATCGTCAATCCCGAGATGGATACCTTCGTCCGCACGCTCCTCGTCGCATCCGTGCTCATCTTCGCGGGGGGACTGGCCCTTTCGCTGAAGAGCGGCCGGACCGTGCAGAAGGTCATCACCGCGCTCCTCATCCTCATCGGCCTGTCGTGGATGGGAGGCTTCGAGTACGTGCGGGAGATCAGCCGGAAGCCGTACGTCATCGGCGGATACATGTATTCGACCTCGATCCTCGTGGATGACGAGGAGCGTCTCAACCGCGAGGGGGTGCTCCCCAACGCGCGCTGGTCGACCGTGCGCGCCGTTACGGCGGCCAATACCATGGAGGCGGGACGCGAGCTCTACCGCATACAGTGTTACCCCTGCCACACGACGGGCGGCATACGAAACGACATCATCCCGAAGACGCGGTCGTTCACTTTCCTCGGCATGCTCGCCCAGATCACCGGGCAGGGCAAGGCCAAACCGTACATGCCGCGATTCGTCGGAACACAGGCCGAGAAAGAGGCGCTGGCGGCCTTCATTGTGGTAAAACTCAACGGCGGGAAGCTCGACGCGCGCCCCGAGCCGGTGAGCATACGTCCGCTCGCCGACACCGCCATACCGCCCTTCGATCCGAAGAAAGACGACTACGTGCTCCTGGCATGGAACGACCTGGGCATGCACTGCGTGTCCGACGGCGATCCCTGGTTCGTCATCCTGCCGCCGGCGAACACCCTCGAGGCCCTGCTCATCAAAAGGGGCTCGACCCCCGAGGTGGTGAGCGAAAACGCGGCCGTCTCGTACGAGGTCGAGGCGGGATTCGAGCATCCATCAAAGCACGTGCGGTTCTGGGACTTCGCGGGGGAATATTTCGGGAAGGGACCGCGCCCCGATACCGGCCTGACGGGACAGGGGCTCGCCGGAACATTCACGCATAACGCCGGGAGCATGTCCTTCGTCGCCGAAAAGATACCGGTGCTTCCGTATACGGACGCCGGCGCGTTCAATCCCTATCCCCTCTTCACGATAAAGGCCATGGACGCCGCCAGCGGGAAGGTACTGGCGGTCACCAGAGCGGTGGCGCCGGTTTCGACCGAGATGGGCTGCCGCAACTGCCACGGGGGTCCGTGGCGCTGGAAAAATATTTCCGGAATCGCCGACGACACGGCGAGGGACATACTGCGCCGCCATGACCGCGGGAAGGGCACGGACCTCCTCGCCCGCGCCGCGAAGGGAAAGCCGCGACTCTGCCAGTCATGCCACGCCGATCACGCCATCGGCGCGACCGGGGACGGAAAACGCCTGAGCCTCTCGGCCTCGATCCACGGACTGCACGCAAACTACATGCCCGTCCGCGGCGCCGACGCCTGCGGTCTCTGCCACCCGACGCACCGCACCGGCGCTACGCGCTGCGCGCGCGGCGTGCACGCCTCGACGGGCATCACCTGCGTCAACTGCCACGGCGAAATGAACGACCACGCCATTTCGCTTCTCAGGGCCGAGGAGGGCAAGCGGACCGCAACGGCGCTCATCAAGCACCTGAATACCACGGCGGCCAGAACGAAGGCCGAAATCAATCCACGCAAACCATGGATCAACGAACCGGACTGTCTTAGCTGTCACGTTGACTTTAAAAAACCGGCGGCGAATCCCTCGGCCTTCAACACCTGGACCGCGGATGAATCAGAGCTCTACCGGGCGCGTACCGACAACACGGGCAGCCTGCGGTGCGTCGCATGTCATAATTCGCCGCATGCCGAATACCCCGTACGCAATCCCTACAACGCGCACCGCGACAACATCCAGCCGCTCCAGTACGGTAAAATGCCCTACGCCATCGGCTCCAATCGCTCGTGCGAGGTATGTCACAGGGAGAAAAAGGAGGACGAGGTTCACCACGAGAACATGCTGCGCGCGGTGCGCCGCAAGCTGCCGCGCTGAGGGCGAGGGCCGGCGCATGGAGGGGTCAGAGCATCCGGGATATTCCGCATGCATAAGGGGGTCAGAGCCCTGGCGGGGCCCCGCGGCGTGCCTGAAGTCCGTCAGTTATGACGACACGGGTCGCGTGGGTCAGAGCATAGACAGGTACATACCGCGCAAACCGGTCCGGGGAAGCTTACGAGAGCTTTCCGCGGGGTCAGAGCCTTCTCATCCTACCCTTTAATTTAACATGACATGGGTGCATAAGAAGATATTTACGCGGTGGGAATTTCGGATTAGATGTGGCTTAAAGCCGCGTCTGGGCCGGTATTCAATCGATTATGCAGAAATCAAGGTCCTGGGGAATCTCGAACGAGAAGCGGGCCCAGTTTCCGGGCTCGGATTCCGCCCATATCTTTCCGCCGTGAAGCTGGATTATGTGCCACGAAAGGTACAATCCGATCCCCGAGCCCTTTCTATCCTTCAAATGAGGGCTATCAAGCCGTGAAAACTTCTTGAAGAGCCTGATTTTTTCACCGTCCGAGAATCCCGGCCCTTCGTTCCACACGATAACACGCAGTCGTTTATTCGGCGTTTTTGCCGCGGTGACCGTAACCATTCCACCGGGATTGCCGTATTTCACCGCGTTATTGACAAGGTTGACCATGACAATCCGCATAAGTTCGGGATCGCAGGTGATCGTGGACAGTTCCGCCGGGCATTCTATCAGGAAATCAATCGTATGGGCCTCTATCTGCGGATGCACGATCTCGATCGCCGGATTGAGCACCTCGCCGACGAAATCGACGGATCGGGGATATGCATCAAAGTTTCCGGTTTCAAAACGCGAGAGGTTAAGGTATTTCTCGCTTATCGTGTGGAGATATTCAGCCTTCCGGACCATCCGCTCAACTTTGTCGATGCAGTCCGGATTCACCGGACCGAAATATCCCGAAAGCAACGTGTTCCCGAGCGTTATTATCGACGAGAGCGGGCTCTTCATCTCATGGCTAACAAAACTCAACATCTCCAGGTAGCCGTGGAGCGCGTCCGTCAGGCGATCGATATGATATGCCTTTTCCAGGGCATACCCGATGCTCTCCGCTATCTTTCCGAGCAAGCGCACTTCGATTGCGGTGTATGCGCCGGGTTCTTTCGCCCGGCAGAAGATAAGCCCGATCGGCCGCCTGTCGGCATAGAACGGGCACGCCATGCTGGAATGGATGCCTTCTTTGAGAAGTAGTTTTGCCGACTCGCTCTCCGGATATTTTTTCAAATACTGAGAAAAATCCCGGATGATGCGGTTCTTCCCCCTGAGAAATACGGCGTGGACGGCGCTGCCGACGATATCCGACGCGAATCCCGGCAGAAGAAGGAGCGATGCATACTTCGCACGCGTGTGATGCAGAAGCAGCCGCGTCCCACCTTCTTCTATAAACGCGATATCGATGCGGTCGCAGGGAACGACCGAACGAATCTCCTTGAAAAGCGAATCGATGATCTCCTCGAGCGACGCGCCGCCGAGTACCCGCCGGTGTATACGGCCGAGAACACGCTCTATCGATCGGCGCCCCTTCGGCGCCGCTGTCGCCTGCTTTTCATTTTTTCCCGGATTCACCCGATTGCCTTTTTAAGCGAAAATTGTCCGAGTATATCGACATTTTTTAAATTATGTCAACTCATTTACATGCTAAGGCGTATGATGACGACATCCGGATTCCAGCCGGGGCTACTTCAGGCACTGAGGTCGTCCCTTTAAAACCAGAAACCAGGGGTCAGAGCCTTTTTCCGCACCTGCGCGAAAATCTTTTAACTTTTCTCCAATCCCAAACGTTTATTCAGTGAATACCACCCCGCCATGGAGGTCCTCATGCCACGTCCCAAACGAATAACGACTCCCGGTGTCACTCATCATGTGTACTGCCGCTGTATTGAGAAGAAATCCCTGCTTCGCACACCCTTCGCCTCCGCTTTAATGATCAGGGTCTTGCGAAAGACTCAGGAAAAATACACTTTCGACCTGGTCGCTTACCAGATCATGGACAATCACTTTCATTTTATCATCAAAACCGGGGTGGGTGAAGCATCCATCTCGACAATCATGCAGTATATCAAAGCGCGCTTCGCTGAAAGTTACAACAGGGCGCGGGGAAGAAGCGGACCCTTCTGGAATGAACGGTTCGGGGATAGCGTTATCGAGTTATCGGACAAACCCGTGGTGTACCTGTTATGGCTGCTCTGGTACCTGGCGTTCAATCCGGTCAGGAAAAACCTGGCCTCGAATCCACGCGCCTACCCGAATGGCAGTATCCGGAGCTATCTTGAAGAAGGTTATGAATCCCCGGTCAGAATATCATTTCATGAATATTTCCTCGCGCTGGGCGATATCTTCGCGGACCGGGTGAAGGCATTTCTCTATTACGAGGAAGCCTACCGTCGGCGATTGGCGCTGCTTTTTTAACGCACAGACGACGGTCAATCATAACGAGTCCCATGCAACCGGACATCTCCTCCGGCCGGCAGGCTCATCTCGCATGCATGTACGGGTACCGTCAGCAGCACACCCAGTTGCTTCCAACGAACGTATAGTCCTGCATTCTTCGTACTCCCTTCAGAACAAAGCGACTCGTCAGATTTTTATTACACGGCAAATAACACCAGAAACCGCCGGGAGGGTGCACGCTGCGATGGGAATCCAATAAGAAAATATAGGGGTCAGAGCCATTATTTATTCTGCGCCTCCCCGCAACTATACTGTCAAAGAGGCTCTGACCCCCAATCGACGAAACCCGTCTGCCGCCCAGCTGGCCTCGCCTGTCATGCTCTGACCCTTTATTCGCACCTGTTGCAGCCATCAAACCATTCCCAAATCATGAAACCAGAAACCATGCTCTGACCCCTCTCAATCAACCGCGCTCACAACAGGGGTCAGAGCCCTCCTCG
>CAZVEG010000073.1:0-18703 GCA_964625625.1 uncultured Leptospirales bacterium
GCGCCTGGATATGGATTGTGCCGTTACGGATATTTCTGGATTTCGCATGAAATTATCGGTTCATAATGAAGCGCCTCGGTTCGTCGAATTGTCAATTATTTTAACCGAACGGGATCAATGAATCCGCGTGTCCCTTTTCTGTTCGAGAAAACCTAAAACCCACGGGGTCGTACGAGCACGACGAGTGCGCCGTTTTCGCCCCCGCGCTTTCCGCTCATGGTCTTCCCGCCGCCGTCGAGCAGGAGGAAAATCTCCCGTCGCGTCATGTACAGCCCCTCGGCGAAGCCGTATCCCCCGGGGGAGTGGTACAGACCGGCGACGGCGAAACCAGCGTCGAAAGAACCGACGATGCGCCGTGAGCCCGGATCGAGTTTCAGTATTCGAGCGGCCCTGCGGTACAGTACAAACAGGAATCCGTTTTCAAAGTACAGGTCGGAGATGTCGAAACGATCGTCACCGGTAAGCCCGCTCATGGACAGGTGGGCCATGGCGCGAAGTCGCAGGCCGTCGGCGGAGAGGCCGAGCGTGTAGACGATCGCATCGTCGCGCTCGTTAGCGATGTACACAAGCCGTTTGTGAGTATCGACGGCGATGCCTTCGAAACCGGCGTTTGTCTTGTGTGAAAACACGATCCCGCTTCTCCTGTTGTAGTCCACCACGTCGTGCGGCACCACGATCGCCGTGCCCTCCGGATCGATGCGATAAACCAGGCGGTCGCGCTCGTCCACGGCATAGAGCAGGGGGCCGGCCGACGCGAGCCCCTCGAGATCCAGCGCGTGTCTTTTCAGGCGGCGGATATCCGGAGGAAGGGTGATCTTTATAAAAGGTTCGGCGATGGCAATGCCGCCTTTCTCGTCCAGTCGGTACAGGACCGGGTCGTCGTTGTCGCTGGCGAAGACCGGTGCCCCCCGGAAAAGGGCGATGCCGGACGGTTCGAGCACCGACGGGCAGCGCGGACACTCGACAGACCGTGCCCGGAAGGGAGTCGACGACGAGGCGCGGAGCGCTATCGCGCCGGCAAGACCTGCCGCTATCAGGCAGATGAGCGGAACGGGAAACCGGCGGACGGAATATCCCTTCATGATCAGCCCCAGCGGCCGCGGCAGAAATGAATTCCGCCGGGGGCGACCGTAAATCCCTCGGGGTGCTCGATGACGAGTCCTTCTTCCTTCAGGTCCTCGAGAAAAGGCCGAAGCCGCGAGCCCGAAAGGGCCGTGTTCACCTCGATCTCGTGCATGGTGATGAATCCGCCGTTCTGGGTGCGGATGAAGATGTCGTGGAGTATGTGGAGCCTGGTGTTTTCCATGGACATTTCCTGATGGACGATGGGATGACGGCATCATCATCCAATCGTGCTGTCAAAGGAATATTCGGGGAACGGGGGCGTCCGCCGACTGTTCGGCATGCCGCCGCTTTTCAGGCGGTGGCCTCCGGGTGAGAATATTTTTTTAATACCGGGGGTGTTTTTCAATCATATAATTGCTTTTCTTCCATTCGGTGGTGATATTATCTGGTAGCGAAATCTTAAATAAATACGGCAATTTACCGGGGCACGCGTACCGTATGATAAAGCGGGCGCGTTGACGGTACTGTTCAGGGTGTTATCATAGATGTCCCTTGAGTTTCTCCCCATATCGCGCGAGGAGGTGGAGCGCCTCGGCTGGCGTTCCGTGGACGCGGTCATCATCACGGGTGACGCGTACGTCGATCACCCGTCCTTCGGCGCGGCGGTGATCGGACGCGTCCTGGAGGCCGAGGGCTATCGTATCGCCATCCTCTCCATGCCCGCCTGGCGGATCCCCGGGGCGGTGAGCCTTTTCGGGAGACCGCGCCTCTTCTTCGGCGTCACCTCGGGTAACGTCGATTCCATGCTCGCGCGCTTTACGGCCTTCCGGAAGGTGCGCAACGACGACCCGTACGCGCCGGGCGGTGTCGGCGGCGGAAGGCCCGAGCGCGCGGTGATCGTCTACGCCAACATGATCCGCGCGGCATACAGGGACGTGCCGATCGTTCTCGGCGGCATCGAGGCGTCGATGCGGCGCTTCGCCCACTACGACTTCTGGGACGATCGCGTGCGCCGTTCCATTCTTCTCGACTCGAGGGCCGACATCCTGGTCCACGGGATGGGTGAAATACAGATAGTCGAAATCGCGCGCCGGCTGAACGCCGGGGAAACGCTTTCGGGCATCCCCGGCACCGTCGAGGTGCGCCGGGACCTTCCCGCCGGTGCTCACCTGCTCCCGCCCGAGGCCGAGTCATTGAAGGACAGGGACGCCTACGCGCGCTTCTACCGGGAATTCTATCTGAACCAGCACCGCGTGCTGGCTCAGGAATCCGGGAAACGCTATATCGTTCAGCACCCGTCCCCGCGCATGGAGAGCGCGCGCCTGGACGCCATATACGGTCTGCCGTTCGCGCGCCGGCCGCACCCGACGTACGACGGGGAGGTGCCCGGTTTTTCGGTAATACGCAATTCGATCAACTCGCATCGCGGCTGCGTCTCGGGTTGCGCCTTCTGCTCGCTGGGTCTCCACCAGGGAAGACGGATCGTGCCGCGGAGCGCCGGTTCCATCATGGAGGAGGTCGCCCGGCTCTCGGCCGCCGAGGGCTTCGGCGGGCACATCACCGATATCGGAGGGCCGTCGGCGAACATGTACGGGACCGTCTGCGCCGCCGACTGGCGATGCTCACGGCAGAGCTGTCTTTATCCGGAAATCTGCCCGAACCTGAGGGTGAACACCGCCTCGTGGATGAAACTGCTCGCCGGGGCGCTGGCGTCGCCCGGGGTGCGGCACGCGACGGTGGGCTCGGGGATACGATACGACCTCTTCATGCGGGACGATCCGTCGCTTCTCAACGATCTCGCGCGCGACCACGTGAGCGGCCAGCTCAAGATCGCCCCGGAGCACACGTCGACGGTCGTTCTCGACGTTATGCGAAAAAAACACCTTTACGGGATGGAGGAGTTCGCGGAGGCTTTTTTCGCGGCCTCGCGAAAGGCCGGCAGGAGGCAATACATCCTTCCATACCTCATGTCGTGCCATCCGGGCTGTCGCATGGCCGACATGAGGGCCATGCGCGAACGCGTGCTCTCGGCCTTCGCTTTCATGCCGGAACAGGTGCAGGCATTCATTCCGCTTCCGCTCACCCTTTCGTCGGCGATATACCACACGGGTCTCGACCCGCTTACCGGGGAAAAGATATTCGTGGCGCGCGGCGAGCAGGAGCGAAAGGGACAGCACGGCGTTTTCCACAAAAAAGGAAACAGCTAAACAAAAATGTAGTATTTTCCTTGACTTTTTTCGGGAAATCGACGACAAAAACAACGGACGCGGTACGGACCTTTCCGGGTGGCTCCTGTTTCCTGAAATTTTACTGGAAGGCTCCGATTCGTTTTCATATTTTCTTGCGTAATTTCGTTTTAATAGTAGCACGGAACGGCACTAAAAACCTCGAGGAGATTGGAATGTCAGAACAAAAGGAACTGAACCAGAAGACACAGGCGCTCGAATCGGCCATGGCCCAGATAGAAAAGCAGTTCGGCAAGGGCTCCATCATGCGGCTCGGCGACGAGTCCGCGAAAATAAAAGTGGCGGCGATCTCGACCGGCTCGATCGAGCTCGATATCGGGCTCGGCATCGGCGGTATTCCGAGGGGCAGAATCACCGAGATCTTCGGCCCGGAATCCTCGGGGAAAACCACGCTGACCCTCCACATGGTCGCCGAGGCGCAGAAGCTCGGCGGGGTCGCGGCGTTCGTCGACGCGGAGCACGCGCTCGATCCCGCCTACGCGGCGAAGCTCGGGGTTCTCACCGACGATCTCCTCGTCTCCCAGCCCGACACCGGGGAGGAGGCGCTGGAGATCACCGAGGCGCTGGTGCGCTCCGGGGCTCTTGACGTGGTGGTGATTGACTCGGTGGCGGCGCTCGTGCCCAAGGCCGAAATCGAGGGCGAGATGGGAGATTCCCACATGGGACTGCAGGCGCGGCTCATGAGCCAGGCGCTTCGAAAGCTCACCGGCGTGATCGCGAAATCGAAGACGTCGGTCATCTTCATCAACCAGATACGTCACAAGATCGGCGTGATGTTCGGCTCGCCCGAAACCACCACGGGCGGGAACGCCCTGAAATTTTACGCCTCGGTGAGGCTGGACATCCGACGCATCGAGACGCTCAAGAACGGGGACGAGGCCATCGGCAACCGCGTCCGGGTGAAGGTCGTGAAGAACAAGGTGGCCCCTCCGTTCAGGCAGGCCGAGTTCGACGTGATGTACGATTCCGGAATATCCCGTGAAGGCGGCATCCTCGACATGGGGACGACCATGGGTATCGTTAAAAAGGCGGGTACCTGGTATTCCTACGGCGAGGAGCGCGTGGGACAGGGAAGGGAAAACGCAAAGGCGTATTTAAAGGAACACCCGGAGATCGCGCGCGAGATCGAGCATAAAATCAAGCTCGCGACCGGCATCATCGTCGACGAAAAGCCGGCCGAAGAAGCTGTTAAATCGTAGGGACGCGGGAAGCCCCGTGAGGGACGTGCGCCTTAAATCCGCGGACGATGTCGAGCGCATCAGGGAGGCGGGCAGGATTATAGCGGGAATCTTCGCGGAGATTTCCGGGGACGGGCTTGCGGACCAGTCGACACTCGAGATCGATCGGTTTATCGAGGAAAGGATACACCGGCACAAGGCACGCCCGTCGTTCAAGACCATACGCAGGTATGATCACGCCAGCTGTATCTCGCTCAACAACGAGATCGTCCACGGTGTTCCGTCCAAAAATAAGATTGTGCGCGCCGGGGACCTGGTTAAAATAGACATCGGTGTGGTCAAAAACGGCTATTTTGCCGACAGCTGCGTGACCTTCCTCGTGGAGCCGGTCGCGGAGCGCGCCGCGTTTCTGGCGCGGACCACCGAAGAGGCGCTCGCGCGGGCGATCCCGCTGTTGTGCGCCGGCAACCGCCTGGGCGATGTGGGCGCGGCCATACAGTCGCTTGCCGAGAGCCGCGGTTTCAGCGTGGTGCGGGACTTCACCGGCCACGGCGTGGGCTTCGCGGTGCACGAGCAGCCGACCGTTCCGCATTTCGGCAGGAAAGGTACCGGAAGGATTATCGAGGAGGGCATGGTGCTCGCCGTCGAGCCCATGCTCAACGAGGGCGCCCCCGATGTGCTTTCGCTTCGGGACGGCTGGACCGTCGTGACCGCCGATGGCAGGCTTTCGGCGCAATACGAGCACACGGTTGCGGTGACCGCGAACGGCCCGGTGGTGCTGACGGTCTGAAGGCCGGGCGCGGGGTCCTGTAAGGAACAGATATGAAACACGTTACGGCCCTGTCGGGCGTTATAATCATCACCGGTCTTGTCATGCTCGCCGGCCTGCTGGCCGGCTCGTGCGCCTCGACCGGGTCGCCCGAGATGCGGAAATGCAGGGCGAACTGCTATTCGCTGAACCGCCAGTGCGTCGAAAACTGCGCCGGCATGCGTCCCAGGATCGGTTTCGATGATCCCCGCACACGGACGGACCGCGAGCAGGAGTGGCACTGGACGTCGGGGGCGTGCGTGGATGAGTGCGACGAGCGGGAACGGCGCTGCCTGAGCGAGTGTGAGAATTATACGATCATGAAATCATTGGAAGGGCGATGATGCCGCGCAAAGACCTGAAAGACATCCAGTCCGAACCGGATCCCCGTAACCTGCCCATAAACAAGGTCGGGGTGAAGGATATATCCTATCCCGTCGTCGTGCTGGACAGGGCCGAGGGCAGGCAGCACACGGTCGCGCGCGTCAACATGTACGTTGACCTGCCGCACAATTTCCGCGGAACCCACATGAGCCGCTTTATCGAAATACTCAACCGTTACCAGGGCGGGATAAGCACGCTGAACATCCGCGAGATCCTCGAGGAAATGAAGGCGGCTCTCTCCGCGCGCAACGCCCATTTCGAGATCGACTTTCCCTACTTCATCACCAAGGAGGCACCGGTCTCGCGCGAGAAGGCCAAGATGGAGTATCGATGCAAGCTTTCAGCCAGCTCTTTCGACGATTATTACGTCCTGGAGGTGAGCGTTCCGGTGCTCTCGCTCTGCCCCTGTTCGAGGGAGATCAGCGAGTACGGGGCGCACAACCAGCGCTCCATCATCACCATCACCATCAAGGCGCAGGAGCGTATCTGGATAGAGGACGTCATCGCGATCGCCGAGTCGGCCGCGTCATCGGACATCTATTCCATCCTGAAGCGCGAGGACGAGAAATACATCACCGAAAAGTCGTACGGCAATCCCATGTTCGTGGAGGATATGGTGCGCAGCGCCGCCGAGCGGTTATTGAAGAACGAGAGAATCCTCTGGTTCTCGGTTGAGTCCGAAAACATGGAGTCGATCCACAACCATTCCGCTTACGCCCGGATCGAAATGGACCTGAACCGGGAATAGTGGCGCGCCTCAGTACCGGGGTATATCCAGGTCCGTGTCGTAGAGCTTGCGGGGTATCACCAGGAACAGGAGAAGCATCGTAACGCTCAGGATAACCAGGAGCGACATGGTCACCAGTATGATCATCTGGTTGTTGATCTCGTCAACGCGCTCCATGGAAAGCCCCACCCGGAACGCGCCCCAGTGTTTGTCCCCCACCCGGATGGGCGCGGCGAAGTCCCACATGGTATCGCCGGTGTCCTGGGAATAGAGCTGCTGGATCGTACCCTCGCCCTCGTAGCGGGCCGCCTTGATTCCCGCTGGATCGTCGTATATTCGTTTGGCCCTGCTGTTGCGAAGGGCGAGTGCGGGATCGGAGGAGAGGGGCTTCGCGAATTTGGAGTTGTGCGTCGGGGCGTACCCGTTGCGGTCCACCGGGATCGCGTAGTTGATGTCCGGGTCGAGAAGAAAGGAGTCGATTATCGGCTGGACGTAGCGGTCGAATATCTCGTCGTGACCCGTGGTGTACTTGCGGGGGTTCGTTCCCTCCAGTGGCACATAGGCGAACTCGAAGGCGGCCCGTTCGTTCAGGGTCCTGGTGTTGATCATGAGCGCGATGGATTCCGCCACCACGCGTGCGCCGATCTGCGCGTCGACGCGGCATTTCTCGAATAACTGGTTTTCGATGTTGTCGAACATGCGGGCGATGAGTACGTACGAGCTGATGCAGAGGATGAAGCAGAGGCCCAGGACGATCATTATTCGGTATTTCAGGTTCATGGTTTTAACCTCGAAGCGAGCCTTGTCCGGTTCCTGATAAAAACTGGTCCGCCGTAGAAAGAATGGTGCCGGGTTTCTCCCCGAAGCCACGGGGGCGGGGAAGCATTAAACGGCATACTTATGCAATACGTCCGCCATCGTACTGTCAATGATTTTATTGGCGGGTGGCGCGGGTGATATTTTATTGACAGATGCGCTCCGGACGGCATAGTAATCGGGACTCCGCCGGCGCGGGGGGCGTGACGACATCAGTGTGAGGCGCCGTATGCAACGTTCCATCATCAGGGATCTTCTCCGCAACGGGACACCGGGCGAGCGCGTGCTCGTAAGGGGCTGGGTGAGGACGCGACGCGAGGCGCGCGGGTTCTGTTTCATCGAGGTGAACGACGGGTCGGTCGTTACCAGCATCCAGGTGGTGGCCGGGGAGTCCATGCCGGGCTACGCCGAGGTGTCGAGGCTCTCGACCGGGTGCAGCGTCGCGGTGGAGGGCGAGCTGGTGGAATCGCCGGCGAAGGGCCAGCGCTTCGAGATACGGGCGGATTCCATCACCGTATACGGCTGGGCCGATCCGGCGGAATATCCGCTGCAGAAAAAGCAGCACTCCTTCGAGTTTCTCCGGGAGATCGCGCACCTGCGTCCACGGACCAACACCTTCGGCGCCGTCTTCAGGGTGCGAAACGCCCTTGCGGCCGCCGTCCACGAGTTCTTCCAGGATCGCGGTTTCCTTTACGTGCAGACCCCCATCATCACCGCCAGCGACTGCGAGGGTGCCGGCGAGCTCTTCGGCGTGACGACGCTCGACCTGCTGAACGTTCCGGTCGAAGGCGGCTCCATCGATTATTCAAAGGATTTTTTCGGCCGGAAGACCGGGCTCACCGTGAGCGGCCAGTTGGAGGGCGAGCTCCTCGCCACGGCCCTGGACAGGATCTATACCTTCGGGCCGACCTTCCGCGCGGAGAATTCGAACACCAGCCGGCATCTCTCCGAGTTCTGGATGATAGAGCCCGAGATGGCCTTCGCGGAGCTTGCCGACGATATCGCGCTGGCGGAGGGCTTCATCAAACACATCATCCGCCGCTGCCTCGAGCGCTGCCCGGAGGACATGGCCTTTTTCAACGACCGTATACAGAAGGGCGTCATAGACATGCTGGAGGGCGTTGCCGCCGCCCGCTTCGAGGTGATCAGCTATACCGAGGCGGTCGACATCCTCGGGAAATCGGGCGAAAAGTTCGAATATCCGGTCGTCTGGGGGGACGACCTCCAGTCCGAGCACGAGCGCTACATCACCGAGAAAAAATTCAGGTCTCCGGTCGTGGTCGTGGACTACCCCCGGAAGATCAAGGCGTTCTATATGCGGCTGAACGACGACGAAAAAACGGTGCGCGCCATGGACGTGCTCGTGCCCCGTATAGGCGAGATCATCGGCGGGAGCGAGCGCGAAAGCCGGTACGATGTTTTGATTGACAGGATGCGGGAGGTCGGTTTAAATCCGGATGACTACTCGTGGTATCTGGACATCCGGCGTTTCGGCACCGTTCCCCACGCGGGATTCGGCCTGGGATTCGAGCGAACGGTCCAGTTCGTTACCGGCATGCAGAATATCCGCGACGTGATCCCGTTCCCGCGTACGCCCAGGAACGCGGATTTTTGACGGTTGAACGCCATGCCGGGCTCGGGCGCGTCGACTCCCGGCATTGTTTCGCATAACACGATTCGGGGTTGCCATGAAAATCGCCATAGGTTCCGATCACGCCGGCTTCAGGCTCAAGGAGACGATCAAGAATTCATTCCCGGGTGTCGAGTTCGTCGATGTCGGCGCGTTTTCCGAGGAGTCGACCGACTACCCGGACCACATAGGAGCCCTTTCGCGGCTGGTGCGGCGGGGGGAGGCCGACCGCGGTATCGGCATCTGCGGCACGGGAATCGGGGCGTCGATCACGGCCAACAAGTTCGACGGCATCCGCGCCGCTCTCTGCACGAACGCCTTCATGGCCGAGATGTCCCGGCGGCACAACGACGCCAACGTGCTCATTCTCGGCGCGCGCGTGACGGAAGAGGCCGAGGCGATCGCGATAACGCGCACCTGGGTGGATACCCCCTTCGAGGGTGGCAGACACCAGCGGAGGCTGGACAAGATCAAGGCCATAGAATGCGGCGGGTAGGTGACGGAGCCGTATGATGCAGCCTCGTACCATACGGCCTGGCCCAAGGAAAACGATGCCGGTTAAAATGCTGAGATACGCGCTTCCCGTCCTCTTCGCGGTCGTCCTGACGACCGCCGCGAAGGAACTGTTCAATACCGTGAAGTTCGGCCGCGACGGGCTGGACCTCTATAACGTGCGCGAGGACACGGACTCGAGCAAACGTCGATTCTTCGCCGTCGCCGATCTCAGCTATCGTCATGCGGGCATTCCCTCCACGACCGACCTCGTGCTTTCCTTCAACCGTCCGGCCGCCGAGCTCGTAAGGGACGACAGCGGGCAATACGTCATACACCGCGCCGAGTTCGAGGCAAGGCGCGGCGCGGGGACGCTCGGCGGCGCGGGGGCTTACTTTTTCAAGGCGGGCCACCGCGTCGAGATCCGGCCCGAGCGCGAGCTCTGGCTGGGGGGCTGCTCCGACGCGGGTTCGTTCACCATCGAGATGCGGCTGCAGCCGGCATCCCTTTCGGACGGCGCGGTCCTTTTTTCCGCGGTCGGATACGCCTCCGGGCTGAAACAGGGAGTCGAGATAATAATAAAGGGGAAGCGCGTTGTTGCGCGCCTCCATCGCTTCTTTCGCGACGCGTCCGGCCGGCGGGTCGACGTGTTTCTGAACCGCGCCCGGCCGCTTGGCGCGGGAGAATGGCGGCACTATGCGCTGAGCTTCGACCGCGTCTCGGGCAAACTTGCTTCGCTCGTGGACGGGGAGGAACAGGAGGTCGTCTACGTCTCGGATAACGGAGAACCCTTCGTCAACGTCTACGAGCCGTCGTTCGCCTGCGAGGATCTGCCACCGGTCGTCATCGGCAGGAACTATTACGGCGTCATCGACGAGCTCCGCGTCTCGTATCGTCATATAGACGATCTGAAAAAGGAGACGGAGCTTGCGGTCCGGAACCACAGCGCCGTCGGCGCCATCGGCAGGACGCCGGTCAACCGCGAGGGAGTGGTGACCAGCCCGGTCTACCGTTTCCCGGGCACCGGCACCGGTGTGCTCCTGTTCCAGTGGGATGAGCTGATAAAAAACAACACGCACATATGGATGGAGTTTCGCACGAGCGACGATCTCTTCGACCGCAACGCCGAGGCCCCGCGGTGGTACCGTGTGGAGAACAGCCAGCGCAACATCCACTTGAAGAAGACGGACGGGATGTACCTGCGCGGCAGGTACCATCAATGGCGGGCGCACCTGGTCGCCTCTCCCGACGGCGCGCATTCGCCCCGCCTGTACGGCGTCGAGCTCCAGTACCAGCTCGATCCCGCACCCCGGCCGCCGCTCATGCTCGAGGTCGTCAGGACCGCCGACGAGATGGTGCGCCTGCGATGGAAAAAAAGCGTGGAGCACGACATACTGGGGTACCGGATATACTACGGGACCACTCCCGGCAGGTACGAGGGGATAATCGGCACCGTCGGCGGCAGACGGATCGATAACGCGCTTGCCGGTGGAAAGAATTATATCGAGATTGACGTAAACAACGCCCTCATCGAGGAAAACGCGGCACTCGATCGTAGGAAGCTCCTCGGCTTCCCGGTCATCAAGAATAACGTGCTGTATTTTTTCGCGGTGAGCGCTTACGATTCCTACCGTCCCGATACTCCGCACAATCACGAATCGGAGCTGTCGAAGGAGATAGCGGCACGCCCGTTCGCGGGTTCCGAGATCGGCAATTGATGGGTTCCAGTCATGGGACTGAATAATTTCACAGTGGCCGAACTGGCCGGAAGCCTCCGCAATATTCCGCTTTTCCGGGATGTTTCGGCACCGGCGGTGCTCAGGACGATCGACTTCCTCTCGGATGTGCCGGACGACGCGCTGTCCGGTCTCGCGCGGCAGGTGACGATAAGCGAGTTCCCGGCGGGGGCCATCGTCTGCCGGCACGGGAAGTTCGACGAGTTTTTCCACCTCATTCTGAACGGCACGGCGAGCGCCGTCATCCCCACCGAGACCAATCCCCGCCTGGAGCTCTACCGTCTCGGCACGGGCGATTTCTTCGGAGAGGAACAGGCCTTTTCTCAGGAGCCGCGCGAGAACACCATCATCGCCGTGAGCGACCTGGTAACGCTCTCCCTCCCCGGTGCGGCGCTCAAATCGCTCATCACCTCGTCAGAAAAGATCCACTCCATCATGGACCGCCGCTATATCGAGCGAAGCCTCCGGGTGGACCTCCGGAGCATACCGCTCTTCACCGGGCTTTCCGACGCGCTTTTCGAGGACCTGCTGGGCAGGGCCAGGCTCGTCACCATGGGCGCGGGGAGCGTGGTCTTCCGCGAGGGCGAGGAGGGCGATGCTGTCTATCTCATCAGGGAGGGACATACCGACGTTTACCGGACGGTCGACGGTGAACGCAGGCTCATAGCGATCCTCGCGGAGGGGCAGTACTTCGGTGAGATGTCGCTTATCTCGGACGAGGCGCGAAACGCCACCGTCGAGTGCCCGGTCGACACCGACCTCGTGAAGATCTCACGCGACGATTTTCTCGGTATCGTCGAGCGCGAGCCCGGCATGATGAAGGAGCTGCGCGCAGTGTACACCGAGCGGCGCAAGAACCGCGAGGACATCCTGAAAAACCCGGACCTCGCCGTGATCAACAGGAATATCCTGGACCTGAACCGCGGCATATACCGCCACCTCGACATCATCTCGCAGTGCATTATCGACACCGGGCGCGGAGGGGCGCTCCTGGCCACAATGCCCGGATCGCGCTATCCCTACGTGTATCCGCGCGACAGCGCCTGCGCCTCGCGCTTTCTGTACTGCACGGCGCTCGGGCCCCTGCGCGCGGCCGATACGGCCTTTCGCCTGCTCGGCGAGATCGCGCGCTTCATCCTGCACTGCCAGCGCGACGACGGTTACTGGGGCCAGCGTTACGGCACGGGCGGCGAAGACAAGGCGATCTACCGGCAGGAGGACAACGTGGCGCACGGCGTTTCCATTCTCTGCCGCTACCTGCTCGCGGCGAAAAGCCGCGGCGTCGACATCCCGCATATCGAGCGTTACCTCGACGCGATACGAAAGGGTTTCGAGTTCAGCATGCGCTCGTATTACCGCAACGAAATACATCTTTACTATTCGACGACGTCCATCCACGAATCCGCGATCGAGGAGGGTTACTCGATCTGGGTGAACTACGCCTACCGGCTCATGCTCGATCTCATGGCGCGGGTGAAAGAGGAGTTCGGCGCGGAGGGCTTTGACGCCGCCGTGGAGCTTGCCGCCGGTTTTTCGGCGACCATCGAGCGCATCTTCACCATGCAGGGGCGCTTCGTGCGCAGGCTCAAGCCCAACGGCGAGATCGACCTGCGCCCCGACATCACGCTCATGAGCCCCTTCTTCTTCGGCACGGGTCTGGGGAAGGACTCGTTCGTCGACACGGCCGAATTCCGCAATTCCATCGAATTCATCCGGCGCACGCTCTGGGACCCGGACCTCGGCATGCTTCAGCGATATCTTCCTTTTATCGAGGACCCGCACACGCACGTCCACGCGGGTAACGGCCCCTGGTTGCAGTACACGGCGATGCTGGCGCAGTACTACTATTACACTGGCGACATGGACGAGGGGGACCGGATCCTCGGCGTGATCGATTCGTACAAATCGCGGGAGGGGTATCTCTGCGAGCATCTCACCACGCCGGAGCGTTTTTTCGAGTTCAGGCGGCTCGAGTGGGTGAGCGGCAAGGACTTCGAGAAAGAATTCGCGCCGGATATTCTTGTTGACGGCATTTCCTACGACCTCATCGTCGAGGAATTGAACCATATGAAGAACTCCTACGACGCCATCGAGCGGCGCTGCCGGGAGGCCGGGAACGGCGGCAGGATTTTCTTCGCCATCCCGCTCATGTGGTCGCACGCCGAATACGCCATGGCGCTGATGCTACGGGCCGGCAAAGAGCTTGAAAAACTGAAGAGCGCCATACATGAAACCACCGCTGATGAAGATACAGCTTCCAAAGGAAAAGCACAGGGAGATACGCCGCATCGCCGATAGTTTTTTCGAGGCCGGTTTCGAGTGTTACCTGGTCGGGGGATCGGTGCGCGACATCATCCTGGGCTTCGACGTCGATGACTTCGACTTCGCCACAAACGCGCGCCCCGAACAGGTGCGCAGGCTCTTCCGCAAGGTGATCCCCACGGGCATAAAGCACGGAACGGTTTCGGTGCTTTCAGGCGGCAGGGCCTACGAGATCACAACCTATCGCTCCGACGGGAAGTACATGGACGGTCGCCGTCCGGAGGAGGTGAGCTTTTCGGAGACCCTCGAGGAGGACGTGCGGCGCAGGGACTTCACCATCAACGGGATCGCCTGCGACGTGCGGACCGAGGAAATAATCGATCATGTGGGCGGGCTCGCGGACATAGAGCGAAGGCTAATCCGCACCATCGGCGACCCCATGGAGCGTTTCGGCGAGGACGGGCTGCGCACCTTCCGCGCCTGCCGCTTCGCCGCGAAGCTCAATTTCGAGATCGAGGAGGAGACCTTCGCCGCGATATCGAAGACGCTTGAAGTCGCGTCGATGGTGTCGATGGAGCGGGTGCGCGACGAGCTCGTAAAGCTCCTCGAAGCCGACGTTCCGTCCATCGGCTTCGAGCGCATGCGCGAATCGGGGCTCATGGGCCTGTTCCTTCCGGAGCTTGCCGCGAGCCACGGCCTTACGCAGAACAAATACCACCTCTACGACATCTATTATCACAGCGTCTATTCGTGCGACGCGGCGCCCAAAAACGACCCGGTGCTGCGCCTGGCGTCACTGCTTCACGATCTCGGCAAGGTGCCGACGCGGCGTCCGGCGGAGGACGGCGAGTACACCTTTTACAATCACGAGGTGATCGGCGCGCGCATCGCCAGACGCGTCATGAAGCGCCTCAAGTTCTCCAACGAGGAGATCGAGCGCGTGACGAACCTGGTGCTCAACCACATGTTCCACTACACGGACGAATGGACCGACGGTGCGGTACGGCGCTTCATGCGCAAGGTGGGGGTCGAAAACCTGAAAGACATCCTCGAAATACGAATGGCCGACCGGCGGGGAAACGGCATGCG
The DNA here is from genome assembly GCA_964625625.1 of uncultured Leptospirales bacterium. Classification (GTDB taxonomy): domain Bacteria; phylum Spirochaetota; class UBA4802; order UBA4802; family UBA5368; genus MVZN01. Next base: position 14,434 of record CAZVEG010000073.1, read on the forward strand.
CGACGGCGTGCCGCAGCCCATCCGCGAGCTTTTGAAGCGGATCGACCGCGTCATCGAGGCCGAGAACGCCATCACCGTGCGTGATCTCGATATCGACGGCTATGTGCTGATGGATGAGCTCGGAATGAAACCGGGTCCGATCATCGGCCATATCCTGAACGAGCTCCTGGAGATGGTGCTGGACAGCCCGGAGATGAATACCCGGGAGACACTTCTCGCCAGGGCGCGCGGGATATATGAAACGGCGAAAGACGACGAGCGATTCAGGCGGCGGGATTGATCCACGCCGTATTTAAGAAAGCAATCAACGGAGGTGCGACGAGCATGATGGAACTCAGCCTGAAGGGGAAGACGGCGCTGGTAACCGGCGCGAGCCGGGGTATCGGCGAATCGATCGCCAGAACGCTTGCCGCGTACGGCGCCGAAGTCATCCTGGCCAGCCGCAAGATCGACGATTTGAAGAGAGTGGGCGAGGAGATCAAAAAAGCCGGTGGCACGGCCGACGCGATCGCCTGTCATACGGGAGAGATGGCGCAGGTGAACGCGCTCTTCGACGAGGTGAAAAAGCGTTATAAAAAGCTCGACATCCTCGTCAACAACGCGGCGACCAATCCCTATTTCGGCGACGTGCTGGGGGCCGACGAAAACGTCTGGGACAAGACCCTCGCGGTGAACCTCAAGGGCATGTTCTTCATGAGCCAGCATGCGGCGAAGTTGATGAAGGATTCCGGCGGCGGCGCGATCGTCAACGTGGCCTCGGTGAACGGCATCAAGCCGGCCCCCTTCCAGAGCATCTATTCGATAACCAAGGCCGGGGTTATCGCGCTCACCAAGTCCTTCGCCAAGGAGCTCGCGCCGTTCAACATACGGGTGAACGCGCTCCTTCCGGGGCTTACCGACACCAAATTCGCGGCGGCGCTCACCTCGAACGAGGACATCCTGAAGCTCGTCCTTCCCTCCATTCCGATGGGACGCGTGGCGAAGCCCGAGGAGATGGCGGGTGCGGTGCTCTACCTGGTCTCGGACCTGGCGAGCTACACCACCGGCTCCACCATCGTGGTGGACGGAGGGATGCTCGCCTGATGGAGACTCTGAGGCTTTCGCCGGAGGAGCTCCTTAAAATCGCGCAGTACGCCTTCGTCCGCATGGACGGCGCGTGGTTCCTCGCGCTCGCGAAGAAGCACGGCGTCCAGGCGGCATGGGACATGGACGTCGAGGCCTGGACGCACTTCTCCTACGTGTTCGGGAAACACCTGCGTAAGAACGTCATCCGCGATCCCGTATGGCCGGAGGGTTTTCTCGGCGCGCTCGAGGTCCTGAGCGAGGTGCTGGGGATCGCGGGACGGAGCGTCGAGGTGAACGACGGCGTGATCGTCGTGCGCGTGACCGACTGCCAGACGCAGAAGGCCATAGCGAAGGCCGGCGTGGCCGACTGCGGCATCGTAACCGTGCAGACCTACGAAGGTCTCGCGAGGGGGCTTTTCGGCGAAGACGCGGCCGTCGAGGTGCGCCACACGAAAAATCTCAACCGCGGTGACGGCGTCTGCGAGGTCGTGGTGCGGCGGCCTCAGGTCTCGTAGACGGCCGCGGACACACGGTCGAGCTCGCTCACTTCCTCCGGCGACAGGCGTATCTCCAGCCCTCCCATGTTGTCCCGAACCTGGTCGGCGTCGCGCGCGCCGACGATGGTTCCGGCGACGGCCCCGCGCGACAGGAGCCAGGCTATGGCCACGTGGCCCGGTTTTGCGCCGTGCGCTTCGGCCGTCTTCCTCAGAAGCTCCACGAGCGTCGAAACGCCGTTCCAGTACCGTTTATTGAAAAAGCGGTAAAAGAAGGAACGGGCGTCATCCTTCCTGAACTTTGGAGGCTCGGTGTATTTGCCGGTGAGCATGCCGGCGCCAAGCGAGCCGTAGGGGATCATGGCGACGCCGCTGCTGGCGCAGAGCGGCTGAATGTCCTTCTCTATATCCCGTTCCAGCAGCGAGTACGGAGGCTGCAGTGTCGCAATCCGTCCGTAGGCCAGGGCCTCGGTGAGCTCCACCGCGCTGAAGTTCGATACGCCGAAGGCGCGGATCTTCCCCTGCGCCCGGAAAAGCTCGAGCGCCTCAATGGTGTATTCCACCGGTGTATCGGGATCGGGCCAGTGCGGCTGGTACAGGTCGATGTAGTCGGTGCCGAGACGGCGCAGCGAGTCCTCGAGCTCTTTTTCCATGAATGGAGGCGTGAGGTCCCGCCTGAATCCGTTCTCCATGTCGAGCCCGCACTTTGTGGCGATCACGACACGCTCGCGTTTTCCCTTTATGACGCGGCCGATCAGTTCTTCAGAGTGGCCGGTGCCGTAGGCGGGAGCGGTGTCGATTGTGGTGATCCCGAGGTCGATGGCCGTCTCGACGGCGAGAATCGCCTGCGATTCGTCGTACGGGCCCCAGTGGGTGCCGCCTATCGCCCAGGTGCCCAGGATGAGCCTGGAAATTTCGAGGTCCGCGTGTTCAAGTCTGGTGTAGAGCATGATTGTATTCCCGCCACGTTATTTGATGTACTCATGTCCTGGATCGCAATAAGCCCGTCTTTCCGGCTTTAATGCAAGCTCAAAACGACATGCTTGTCCGCGAATACGCTACCTTGCCGTCCAGAGATGTCAGGGGAATACGGGCGGAGGATGTTCGCGGTCCGGGGGCGTACGTGCCAGCGGGCTAAATTTGATTGACATACGCATATATATGTCGGTTATCATTCGAGGGGCGGCTTCTCGATATACAGACAGCGCTCTCCATCTTCCATGCGGCCGCCTCGACGTATTTTCACCTTTTATTGACATCGGGTCTATCGGCCGTCATCCATCGCCCTCCATTTCACCGTAATTCCCGGCCACCCGGTATCCACGGTATGCATACGGATTGTTTTCTATCGCACGTATTCGTATGGATATAACCGGACGGAGGCAAGTTGCTCCCGGAAAATATAAATCCAAGAGGTGGAGGATGAAGGAAGGCTCGAAGGGTAAGGAGTACAAAATCGGAGGGTGGAGCGCGCATTACATACTGATTGTCTGCTCGCTCCTCTACATGGTCAATTACATGGACCGCCAGGTGCTCTCGGCGGTGCTGGAGCCCATGAAGATCGACCTGGGACTCAGCGATACCCAGGCCGGGTCGCTCCAGACGATATTTCTGCTGAGTATCGCGTTCTTCTCGCTGCCGGTCGCGTATCTCGTGGACCGGTGGAGCCGGCGCAAGGCCGTGGCGCTTATGGCGATTTTCTGGAGCGCGTTCACCTACATCACCGGTCTGGGCCGGAATTTTATCGGGGTGCTCATCCCGCGTGCGCTCGTCGGGGTCGGCGAATCCGGGTTTTCCGCCGGCGGCACGGCGATGCTCACGGCGGTCTACCCGCCGGAATCGCGCGGCAGGGTGATGGGTGTTTTCAACCTGGTAATACCGGTAGGCGCCGCGCTCGGCGTGATCCTGGGGGGATATCTCTCCAAGAATCATGGTGGCTGGCGCACGCCCTTCTTCGTGTTCGCTGTTCCGGGTATAATTCTCGGAATCCTCGCGTTTTTCATGCGCGATTACAAGACCGTTGATCACCTTGATGAGCGCGGGGAAAAAATCGGTTTCGTCTCGTCCGCGCTGTCGTTGTTCAAAATACCGTCGCTCAAGTATATGTATATAGGCTATGGCGTGCGCAACATCATGAACTTCTCTATGCTGGTGTGGCTTTCGGCCTTCTTCATGAGGAGCAGGGAGATCGCCGAGGACAAGGCCGGGATGCTCGCGGGGCTCATCATGATGATGGCCATCGTCGGCGCGATCCTCGGCGGGGCGCTCTCCGACATCTGGCAGAAGCGCAACCGCAAGGCGCGCATGCTTCTGGCGATGACCGGCGACGGGCTCGCGGCGATAGTGCTCATCGCGGCGCTGCTTCTCGACGTGCGGGGGCCGGGTTATGTGCTCGGCGTTATATGGGGGATGCTGGTGATGATTGGAACGCCGGCGCTCAACGCGGTCTCACAGGACGTGGTGATGCCGGCCCTAAAGGGGACCTCGTGGGGGATGGCGGTGTTCTGCATGTACGTCTTCGGCGGCGGTTGGGCGCCGATCGTGGTGGGCGCCATCTCCGACGCGCTGGGAGGGGGCGCGGCCGGCCTGAAGACGGCGCTTATCATCGTGGCGTTCTCCGGTATCGTCGCGGCCTTTCTCCTGTGGCTCGGATCGCGGCATTATCCGGCGGACATGGACCGGGTGAAGAACGCGGTGCTGGAGGCCGAGAA
>CAZVEG010000074.1:0-18654 GCA_964625625.1 uncultured Leptospirales bacterium
GCTCCTCCGGGTACAGGTCGAAACGCACCGTGCGCGCGAACCGGCGGGTGAACCCGCCCACCTCCTTCTTGGTGCGGCGTATCAGGACGGAAGAAAGCCGGTCGCGAAGCGGCGCGAGGTCCGCGTCATCCATGCAGTACCTGTTGTAGAAGGTCTGGTAGGGGCCCAGGAGGTTTTTATCGACGAGCCGCACGAGATAGTAAAGCTCCTCGAGCTTGCCCCGGAAGGGAGTCGCCGTAAGCAGGAGGAGGGACCTGGTATTGCGCGAAAGCACCTCGGCGACGTTATAGGCGAGTGTGCTTCGCTGCGAGTCGCGGCGGAGCCGGTGGGCCTCGTCGAATATGACGGCATCCCAGCGGCTGGCGGAGAGGCTCTCGGCGAAGGATTTGTTCTTGATGAAATCGAGCGAGCAGATCGCCTTTTCGCAGAAGCGCCACGGGTTCGAGCCGCGGCCTCCCCGGGTCTGCGCGCGGCGGATGAACCTCCGGTCGAGAACCTCGAAGCGTTCGTTGAACTTGTTCTCCATTTCGTGCTGCCACTGGAGCAGAAGCGAGGCGGGCGAGATGATGAGGATCCTCGCGTAGCCGTGCCGGTATATGAGCTCCTTGATGACCAGCCCCGCCTCGATCGTCTTCCCCAGCCCGACCTCGTCGGCGATGATGAACCGCTGGTTGAGACTGCTCACGATGCGGTGCGTGCTCTCCACCTGGTGTGCGAGGATGCGCGTCCTCGAATTGGAGAGCGATAATATTTTATTGTTGGCGTGCGCCAGCTGAAGGGCGCAGGCCTCGGCCCGGAGCTCGAAACGCCGGTCAAGCGGAAGCGGCGCGCCCAGGAGGAGCGAGCGTATCTCGTCCTCGCCGTGGACGCCCGCTCCGGCGGGCTCCTCCGACGCGACCGCGAAAAGGTCGTCGGCGATGGGTAAGGTCTCCGGGTTCATCCTTTCACCGTTTCCCCGCTGCTGTGGCGCGGCCGCAAAAAAGGCCCCTGCCGGAGCCGCGCGCTGTATGAATTTCAGGAACAATGACCGGGGGTGTCATCACTGATCAGATGTGACATAATAGGGATTCCCGCGATATTTACAAGTTTTTTTTAAAACCGTGGATCAGGCCGGGCGACCGGCGGGCTTTGCGCCCGATCCGCGCGGGAGCAACCGGGAACTGACGGCGGGGAAAAGCGATTCATGCGGAACCGGGGCTGGTCGGTGATGAAAGGAATCCGCACGAAGAACGGGCCACGGGGCCCGTCCCGGCGGGGATCGTCAGCGCATCTCCAGGCTGTAAATGCCGAGGCTGAAGGGTATGTTCTCGTCGAGAATCGGCTGTATCGGTTCGCTGCGCGGCTTGAAGGCGCGACCCATGTTGACCCGCGCGAACTCGTTCTCCCGGTCTATCCGCTTCGCGTAATCTATCGCCTTCCAGTAGCTGATGCTGCTCTTCGTCTCGTCGTTTTTACGCTGGTACACGGCCCCCAGGTTGTTGTACGCCGAGGCGAGCGTCTGGAAAACCTTGATATGATCGGTCCTGTCGGGGAATATTTTCGTCATCGACTCGGCCTGCCGCTCGAATATGGAGATCAGCTTGAGGTATTCGCCCCTGCCCGCTTCGAGATTATCGAGGTGATAGAAGGCGTTTCCCATGGCCATCATGACCTCCGGGCTGTCGACGGACTCCTCGTACAGCTCGAGCCATTTTTCAAGCGCGCGCTCGTACTGTCCGTTCATGTAATGGATCCGCCCCATGTTGTAAAAAAGCTCCGGCGACCTGAACCCCTCCTTCAGCGCCGCGTCGTACTTGTCGCGCGCGATGAGGTAGTTCGCCTGCTGCTCGACCTCGGCATCCAGCGCCTCCTCCTCCAGCTCGTCTCCGAAACGGTACCTGACCCTGTCGAAGAAATAATAGAAGACGTTGCCCATATGAAAATACGTCGATCCGACGTTTTCGGTCTCGTGATAGAAGTCCTCGAAGGTAAACTCCGGCGGAGAGAGGCTGGCCTTCAGTGCCCTGTTGAAGGCCGCGTACGCCTTTCCGGGCTCCTTGACCGCGTAGTGGTACTCCCCGAGCAGGTGGAGCGCGGCGAAGTAGTTCGGCTCCTCCTTGAGCGCCTTGGCCAGGTAGTTCTCCATCAGCGTAAGATTCTTCTGTTCCCTGCTGAGCCTGGCGTACAGCACGTACTGCTGCGGATAGTGCGGGTCCTTCTGATGGAGCGCGTCGAGGACCGCCCTTACCGCGGGAAAGGGATTATCCGCGGCGTCCTTGAAGCGGGACGACTGGACCCCGTAATCGACGCGCACGTTCGTGGAATCCGAGCGTTTCTTGTCGAGATAATATGCCGCGAGTTTGCCGAGCAGCGGTGACGGGATGTCCGTAAGCATATCCTTGTCAACCAGGTCCGAGTGAATCGCCATCACGCGCGGCATGACGTCGCGCTCTATATAGAGATTCAGCAGCCCCGAATAGCCCACCACGGACTTGTGGTCGATCTTCAGGATGTCCTCGTAGTACTGACGCGCCTTCAGGTACTGCCCCTGGTACATGTAGGCGTTTCCGATTCCATAGAGCGCGGTGACATTCTCCGGCTTCCTGTTGAGAACATAGCGGTAGTATTTAATCGCCTTCTCGAGCCGCGTGTCCTTTTCGTCGGCCCGTTTGATTCTATTGTAAACATTTTCAGGCACCCTGGAATAGAAATAGCCCAGGTTGTTGAGCGTGTCGATATCAACCGGATCGATCCTGTTCGCCCGCTCGAGCTTGCCGAGCGCCAGGTCATATTCGCGTTTGTCGAAATAGGCGCGGGCGTAGGCGTTATAGCCCGGCATGTAGTTCTTCGCGTAATCCGCGTCGACCTTTTTAAAGAGTTCCTCGGCCTTCGCGTAGTCCTTCATCTTCTTCGTGACCGGATCGCCCGGTTCGCGGATGAGCGCGACCCCCTGCGCGATGAGGCGCTTCGCCATGATCGGCTTGTAGATGAACTGGTAGCTGAGTATGGTAATGGTAAAGGCGGCCAGCGCGGCGATACCGCCTATCCGCGTGGCCTTGAGCAGGCGCTTCTGGCGCTCCATGCCCTCGCGGGTGTATTCCGGACGCGAGGTGAGCACCCGCCTTCCCGGCGCGGCCGGCCCCTCCGTGATGTCGATGCGCCGGTTGAGCTTCTTCTCGAGGAACCGGTGCACGTTGTCCTCCGGTTTCCCCGAGAGGATCATGTCGATGAGCTGCCGCGTGTCTGCCGGCGGGAGCAGATCGTTCAAAATGGCGTCTTTCACGGCCTTGCGCAGCGCGGGATGGAAAAGCAGGAGCGCCTTTTTCAGTCTCCGTATGTCCCTCTCGGAGAGCTCGTCCTCCTCTTCCGCGCGGGCACCGGCGCGCTCCCGTTTTTTCCTCGGCGGTTCGGGCGGCGGCTCGTCTTCGACGTCGGGCATCTCCTCGGTGCCCACGGCCTCCTCGATACGGCGAATGCCGGGAATCATCTCTTCCTGTTCCGGGCCCAGGTCGAAATCAGCGGCCGGGGCCGACCTGGCCCTGGCCGGCGGTTCCGGACTTATATCCATATCGAGTGGCTCGGGGATACCTTCATCGTGGAAGTCCGCCATAAAATCTTCGGCCGGGGGTTCCCGGCGCGGAGGGGCGGGCGGCGGCTCGCTTTCTGGAGCGATATCGCCAAGGTCTATTTCGGGTATGTCGGCGGCCCCGGCCTCCGGGATGTCCTGTATCTCTTCAACGGAAATGTCCGAGAGCGGGCCGATATCGAAATCCGTTTCCTTCTCGACGCGCATCCCGGCCGGCTTCGCCTGAACCTGTTCGAGCTCTCCCAGGTCGATATCCATCGCGTCGAAGTCCGCAGCGGTCCCGGCGGGCTCTTCCACGTCATCAATGGAGGGAGCGCGCGGCGCCTCGGCTTCATCCACATAGCGGTCGTCTGATATTTCCTGGAGGTCGACCGATTCGGGTTCGAGGGAAGTCAGCTCGTCGAGCTCGTCGAGCGAGGAACGGGCCTTCTTCGCAGCGCGCGGGGGCGGCGGAGCCGCTTCTTCCTCGAAGGAGGGAAACTCCTCCACCGCCGCTTCCCCCGTCTCCGGCAGCGCCTCGACGGCCTTGGCTTCGTCGAAGAACATCTCCCCGTCGTCCGCCGCCTCGCGGGACGACGGTTCCTCGACCATCTCGATGATATCGGTGATGTCCTCAATCTCCCCGGGAGCGCTCTCGGGGGATTCCCCGATGTCGACCAGTTCGTCGCTCATGTCGAGGGTCATTTCGTCCTCGGGTTCAATCCGCGGACGCGGAGGCGTCTCGACCGCCTGCTGCCCGGCGGACGAATCGCCGGGCAGCAGGCCGAGTATGCGGTCTATCTCGTTCTGCTCTTCCGGGGTGTACGCTTTTCTTTCTTCGCTATCGCCCATTGCCGTTAACAGTCCCGAGGCGTATTGTGCGCCGTACGCCGCCGCCGTCAGCGCGGGGAACGCCGCCCGTGCCTAAAAGCGACATAATTCAGAAGATTCCATCGTTTTATAAAAAGCAATTACTTTTCACCCCGCCGCGCGTATTATGCGGGAGGGCCGGGATATCCCGAATTCCCGTTGTTTTCGATTTCCGGATTCCGTCCATTTTTACATAAATATTTTCACTATAGTTATCGACATAAGTAATATATCGCTGAAACTCATTTTGGCACAGAGGTCCTCGCCCATGGGATTCCGTACGATCTTCGCGTTCCTGCCGGTTCTCCTCACCGCGTTCGGCCCCATGGAGGGCCCGTCGCTCAAAGAGGAGAACCACTACAATCTGCGTTTTCTCCGGGACTCGCGGGCACCCGTCGAAATGAAGCTCGTCAGGTATGATACCGCGCGCCAGAAGCAGGTGGTGGAAAGGGGGGTTCTCCTCTCATACAAGAGCCGGACCGCGCGACGCGTACTGCTGGCGGGAGACTTTTCCGACTGGAAGCCCCGGGCCATGGAGCGGGGGAACAACGGCGTGTGGTATTATTTCCTGACCGGGGCGATCACCGAAGGCAGGGCGCGCTACAAGTTTCAGGTGGACGGGGTCTGGGTGCACGATTCCCGGAACACCGTAAACGACGATGACGGCATGGGCTCCTACGTATCCATCCTGCCCGCCCTCGACGCCTTCGAAGGGGAACAGCTCACCTATCGCGCGCTCGGCGACAAGCTGTTCGAATTCAGATTACACCGTCCAAAGGCGCGGATTATTTCCCTGGTCGGCGATTTCAACAACTGGAACCCGGAGAACGACCCGCTATCACGGGGGCGGGACGGAATATGGAGGCTCCGCAAGAAGCTCCACAGGGGTAATTTCCGCTACTGTTACGTGGTCGACGGCGAGTGGACGGTCGATGTCTACAACAGGGACACCGCGTCGAGCGATACCGGCCAGGCCTGCTCGATTATAAGGGTCGAATAAACCGGGGGCGTCAGGCCGCGAACGCGCAACGGCGGATGAGACAGCATTCCCCGCACAGCGGCGTTTTTCTGCACACGTATTTACCGTGGTTTACGATGAGGGCGTGGTACTCGTTGTATTCGTTTATGCCGGCCCTGAACCGGCGGTGGAAAAGCCGCTGGACCTCGTCGTAGCCCTCCCCCCCGCCGAGTATGCCGATCCTGCCGAAGATCCGAAGCGTATAGGCATCGACCACGAAGACCTTTTTGCCGAGCGCGTACAATAAAATTGAGTCGGCCGTTTCGGGGCCGATCCCGTTCACCGCCAGGAGTTCGCCACGGAGCACGGCGGTATCGAGCGCGCGCAGGCGGGCGAACGAATAGCCGTAGCGGGCGAACCAGTCCAGGAAATTGTGGAGCTTTTTGGCCTTCTGGTTGTAATAGCCGGTCGGGCGTATAAGGGGGGCCAGCGTTTCCCCGGACGCGCCGTGAAGCGCCCGGGGGGAGAGGAGCTTTTCATCCTTCAGCCGCCGGATCGCCTTTTCGACATTGGTCCAGGAGACGTTCTGGGTGAGGATGGCGCCGATCGCTATTTCGAAATCGGTTTCGCCCGGCCACCAGTGCTGGGGGCCGTAGCGAGCGAACAGCGCCCGGTATATCGCCGATACCGAGGTCACCGCCTCAAAAACTCATGGGCAGGCGTTTTGACTCGGGCTGGTCGACCAGGATGTCGCCGTCCTCCTTGTACTTCTTCAGGAGAAAGTGGGTGACCGTCGACTGCACGTTTTTGATCGTGGCCAGCTTTTCCGAGACGAAGAGCGATACCTGCTGAAGGGTCGGCCCCTCCACCTGCACCAGGAGATCGTAACTGCCCGACAGCAGGAACACCGAAGAGACCTCGGGATATCGGTAGATGGATTCCGCCACCGCGTCGAAGCCGACGCCCCGCTCCGGGGTCACCTTCACCTCGATGAGCGCGCGCACCTGGTTGTTGCGGACCCTCATCCAGTTGACATGCGTCTTGTATCTCAGAATTATCTTGTCCTTCTCGAACTGTTTGATATATTTCGCCACCCTGTTCTCGGGCACGTTGAGCTGCCGCGCGATGTCCTCCGTCGTCAGCTTGGCGTTGGCGGCCAGTATCTCGAGGATGGCCTCCCCGGTCTCATCGGTCTTGTATGCGCGCATCGTAATCTCCTGGTACCGTCTTCTGTGTCGTGAACCGGCGTTACCGCGTGGCCCCTGCTTCCCGCGGCGGTGTGACGAAATCCGACCGGGCATGCCGTCATGGCGAGGGGCGCGGCGACGAGGCGATCTCAAAAAGCAGGAAGTTACTCCATATAGCCCGGCATAAAAGAGATTGCCACGCCCTGATAAGGCCGGGGCTCGCAATGACAATGTTTAATCCCGAAATTTATCGCATCCCCCGCGAAACACCGGAACGATTGAATTAACGCTTTACTCATCCGCCCGTCAATAGTATTTTGCTCTACCGAAAAGAATTTGGTTGTACGGCGGCCCGGCCGATCGCCCCGTCCGGATCCGGGGTGTCAGGGGCGGTTCAGTGAACGGACTTCTAACGGCACACGGCCTTCCGAGCGGTTCGTGATGGAAAATGAACATATAACAACACTCGTCAACACCGACCTTCCGATTCGCCGCCGGTGGGGACATCATCACAATGGGCTCCGGGCGGGAGACGTACAAATACTGCCATGAAATCCGGCCTCCCCATCCTCATCCTCGTACCCCACGCCGGGCGGACCGTCCCCGAGGAACTTGCCGGGAACGAAATACTCGGCGACTTCGACCTGTTCTTCGAATCCGACGCCTGCGCGGACGTCCTTTTCGACTTCGGCGATAAGACCATCGCCCGCATCGACTCTCCCGTCTCCCGCGTGTTCGTCGACCTGGACCGGCATCACCTCATGGTCGCCCCGCGCACCGACGACGGCGTCGTCAAGAAGCAAACCAGCTCGGGACGACCGATATATCCTCCCGGTGTTTTCCCCGACGAGATCGCGATCAACAACCTGCTCATGCGCTACTACCACGGCTTTCACCGCGCGATAGAGCAGATCCTCGAGACCGGCCAGGTGCGGCTCATACTCGACTGCCATACGATGATGCCGGTGGGACCGAAACACGCGGCGGACCCGGGCAGGCCCCGGCCGCTCGTGACCGTAAGCAATGTGGTTATGGACGAGGGAGCGCCGGTCAAAACCTGTCCCGACGAGGCGGCGCGCGGGCTCCTCGACTCCATGAGGAAGTCGCTCGGCGGGGAGGAATGGACGGTCGGCGAGCCCTTCACGCTCAACGACCCGCCGTTCGCGAGCCATATCATGCTGCGCCACGGGCGGGGGAAAACGCCGCTGCTCAGGCTCTCGGTCTCGCGGGGCCTCTTCATCAACGACCGCTACTTCCGGCACGACGATCTCTCCGTCAACAGCGTGCGCATGCTCGATCTACGCCGCAAGATATGGGACGGGATAGAGCGCTTTTACCGCAGGCATTTTTAACCGCTCCCGGCCATACCGGCGCCGGACACTCAAACCGTCCGTACGGTCGCCCCGGCCGGCCGGCGGCATACACATACCCGTCTTGCCAAGCATATTGCGCATAATTCACAAAAAAACGGCTGTACAGTTGCCGCCGCCGTTGAATTACTGTATATTGATACGATTTACATATGGACGATACGGACTTCTCCGTACGCAACAACCCGCATCCGCGAAATGAAACGGCGAAGCGATGCCGTTCGCGTGGCTCTACATGACGGCATTTCATTAACCAGAGGTGCAGATGAGATTACTGAAATTGATCATGCTCGTCCTGCTCGTACCGGCCGCACTGCATGCGCGAGTCAGGGTGCTTACCACCTATCCCTATATGGCCGATATCGTCCGGATTGTCGGGGGGAACGGCGTAGAGGTGATGTCGATCGCCTCGGGGGTCAGCCATCCCCATTACGTCAACGCGAATGCCGTCGCGGTGCGCGCCCTCAGACAGGCGGATCTCCTGATCGTCAACGGCGCGGGGCTCGAGGAGATATGGCTGGAGGGTTTGTTGAAAAACCCGGTCAGGCCGTCCATCCGGGCCGGCGCCGACGGATATCTCGACCTTTCGGAGCTCGTCACCCTGATTCCCGAGGAAGACATACCCGCCCAGCGCACTCCCCAGTTCACGCACCACGGCGTAAACCCCCATCATCATCTCGACCCAGCCAATGTCATCGTTTTCGCCGAAGCGATCGCCGAGCGCCTGCGCAAGCTCGACGACGCGAACGCCACGGCCTACCAGGATAACGCCCGAGCGTTCGGGGAACGATGGAAAAAGAAAATGAAGGAGTGGGATTCGCTGCTCCTTGACAGGAAAGGCGCGATAGTCGTTCAACGGCACGCGCTCTTCGATTATTTCCTCAGGAGATACGATATCGTCTGCGCCGGCTCGCTCGAGCCCGCGCCGGGGGTCTCGCCGACCGTGCAGCACGCCAACAGCGTTTTAGCGGAAACGCCGCCCGATCGGATATCGTTCATCCTCCGGGACGTTTTCAACACCGCCACCGCCGCGACCCATCTGGGATCGCGCACCGGGATAAAAATGATCGTGCTCCCGCACGACGTGGGCTCGCTCCCCGAGGCCGCCGACATCTTTTCCCTGTTCGACGAGATCGCGCGGCGGCTCGCCGAATGACCGCCGGGGGTACCGGCTTTTTCTACTTGAAATAATGGTATTCCGGCCCTCCCCTTGTATCTCATACCAGGGGCCGGAGGGCGGCGTGATGACACTCGGTAAAAAAACCTGTGGGTACGTTCTGGCTTTGCTGTGTATCCTGGCGCTCGCCATGCCGGAGCGCGCCACGGCGCGCGACTGGTCCGATCTCGACGAGGGTGAGCGGAAGGTTTTCGGAAGCGAGAAGGAGAGCAAATACAGCATCAACGCCTTTCTCGTGGAGAAGGAGAGCTGGGAGGGCCACTATTCACTTATGGCCCTGTGGCTCTTCAAGTACACGGATTACCCGCGATACAGATCGCTTCGCGTATTGCCCTTCTGGTATCATCTGAACAGCAGGATCGACGATCGCGGCAGGTATTTCATCCCCCTGCTCCTCCATTACGGCAGTCGCGACGCCGACTCGAGCACGATCGCGAACCCCCTGTACTATTCGAATATCCGCGGCAACGATGCCGACAGGGCCCTCCTGTATCTCTTCTGGTGGGGACGCGACCGGGGATCCTACGCCGATCATTCATACTTCTACTCGCCGGTGTTCGGGACGCACCATACCGTCCATCGCGGCGGTTACGCGCCGGGAGCACGGGAACGATGGAACCTCTCGCCGCTGCACGCGTACTGGTCGTCGCACAACCGGGACGGGTCGCTGGAAAAAAGGACCTGGTGGGCGCCGCTCATCCCCCTCACCTATCATCATACGACACCGCAGTACGGCCACCGGAACATCCTGTGGCTCATCGACTACTCGTGGAGGACCGAGGACGGGAGCGACCGGCTGACGCGGCTGTGGCTCGCGCCGCTTCTCTTTCACCGGCCGGGCGGCGACGGCTATACGCACGTGCTCCCGCCCCTGTTTCTCAACAACCGCCACGCGAACGGCGCCCACTACACTCACCTTCTGCCGCTCTTCAGTCGCTGGAAAGGAACTGATTATGGCTACATCCCCGGCGAAACTAAGAGCGACACGCTCTATACCGGCGGACTCCTCACCCCGCTCTTCGGCCGGACCACTTCCCGCTACGGTGAAGAACGCTGGTCAGGCCCGCTCGTCGGTTCGAGCTTCTGGTTTCCCGTAATCCCGCTCTACTATCAAAGCCATGACGCACGGGAAGGCACGCATCGCAACCTGTTGTGGATCATCGACTGGCGCACCGAGCCCGCGGGCGGCCTGAAGCGCTTCTGGCTGATTCCCTTCGTGTTCCACGAAACGGGCGAAACGGGCTACCGCTACTACTTCCCGTTCTACATGCGGCCGGCCGGCTCGAGGAAAGATGAGGGCACCTCGTACGGCCTGTTTCATTACAACAAACGCACGGCCGACGAGTCGGTGCGCTGGATGCTCATCTACTACGGAAGGAGCGCGCCGGCGAAGGGCGAGGAGGCCACGTACTGGGCGCCGCTCTATTTTCACGACAGGACCCCGGAGAGGGACATCACGCTCTTTCTCCCGCTGTACTTCGACTATGAGAGCCCGAACAGGGAACTGCACATAAACATCCTCGGCATGTCCAAAAGTATCGCCGCCGGACCGGCCCCGAGCGTGGGCCTGGGCCTTGGCAGGGGCGAGCGCGGCTGGCATGTGGACACCGAGCTCTCGTGGCTTTACGACGTGGTGAGCGTCTCGACGCGCGTCACGCTGGCGCGTCCGCCGCGGCAGGGCGAACCGGCCTCGCCGACAGGGGAGGCGCCGGTCGAAACGCCAGCGGCCGGGACGCCCGACGGGGGCGTGCGGATACGCGAGAAGAAGACCGTATCGCGCGAAAATTCCGAGTATTTCTGGGGTTTCCGGCTGCTTTTCGGCCTTACGGCCTTCGAGATGGCGGACTCGAAGCGCCATTTCCGCCTGCTGCCGCTCTCCTGGCTCACCTGGGATAAAAACTCGGAAGACCGTGTAAAGTGGGTGCTCAACTATCTCTCGTACAGGTCGGGGGAGGTCGAGTACCTTGTGTGCTTCCCGTTGTACGGCATGCAGCGCGAGGGAAAATCCTACAAGCGCGGCTATGTACTCAACCTGTACTGGGACGAGTACGACGCGACGAACGAGCTCCGCGAGCGGACGGTGCTCTGGCCGATCGTCAACTGGTACTCCTCGCCGGAAAAGAGCGGCTGGAGGATATTCCCGCTCATCTGGCACCGTGAGCGACGGGAGGATGGTATCCTGTCGAAGAGCACCATAAGCCCGCTTTATTACGGCGCCTCGGCCACGGCGGAGGACGCGACAAAATTCTCGCGCTCGTTTTCAATAAGCCCGCTGCACTGCGCGAAAAGCGAGACCGCGGACGGCCGCACGGCGGGGTTCCACTTCTTCCCGATCGTTCCGCTCTTCTACCGCTCTACCGACAACGGCGATGCGCACACCAACGTGCTCTGGCTCGTCGATCGCGCGCGGAGCGCCGACGGCTCGGACTCGCGCCTCTGGATACTGCCCTTCTATCTCGCCCGGACGTCACCGCAGAAAAGCTACCGGTATGTCTTCCCGCTCTTCTACTCTGCCTCGACGCCGCGGGATGAACGCTCGCTCACGCTGCTCCTGTGGAGGAGCGCCGACGCCGGCACGGGCGAACGGGCGCTGCATCTCTTCCCGCTCTATTACTCCTGGCGCTCGGGAACGGCAACCACCCGCTTCATCCTGCCGGTCTATTTCTCATCGCATTCATCGACGGCCTCAAGCCGTTTCATCGCGGGGCTCTACCTTCATTCCTCGCCCGCGTACAACCGGCAGAACTTGCTGGGACTCTTCGACCATCGGGAGTGGACCGAGACCGGGCACGAGCGCTACGGCCTGGCTTTCAATTTATTGAGCTACGAGGTCTCCCCGGAGATTCGCGCCTGGCGCCTCGCCTGGGGCCTCCTCGCCAGCCACGAGTGGTCGCGCACGGGGGGCGGGTACGACTTCAGCCTGCTCTGGTTCATCTACAACCTGAAGCGCGAGGGCGATTATTTCCGGCACAGCTTCATTCCGTTCTGGTACTATGGAAGCGATCCCGACGAATGGGTGCTCTGCATCCCGCCGCTGCTCACCTACGTGAGCGCGGAGAGCGACGGCGACAGGTTCCAGTTGTGGGGGCTCGGCGCGCTGTGGTATCGCAACCTGAAGCCCGCCGAAAGATATGATCGACGGATGCTGCTGCTCGGCATCCCCTACTATCACCTGGAAAAGCCGGAGCGCGGCTACAGCTCGACCGGGAGTCTCTGGGGGCTCCTGTGGGAATCCGAATCGGAGAGCGAAACGGGGTTCAAAAAATTCTCGGTGCTGAAGTTTCTCTACAAGCGCGTGGAGATGGACGGCGGGGTCCGTCACCAGGTGCTGGGCATCAGGTTTTAAGACCGGGCCAGTCCCTCCAGATAGTCGTACGCGGAGAGCGCGGCCGTGGCGCCGTCGGCGGCCGCCGCCACGATCTGACGTATCGATTCGCTTCGCAGGTCGCCCGCGGCGAAGAGGCCCGGGATTGACGTGCGCATGCGCATGTCCACCATCACCTCGCCGTAGTCGTTGAGGATCTCGCCGGGAATGTACTCGGTGTTCGAGCGGTAACCGACGAAGATGAACACGCCGTCGACCGGCAGATCGCTCATGACGCCGGTCTGTTTGTTTTCCAGGCTTATCGACTCAACCTTGCCGCTTCCGTTGATGGAACGAACCACGGAATTGTAGACCGGTTCGATGGCCCCGTTCTCAAGCACGCGCTTCTGCAACAGCCTGGCTCCGCGGAATGCGTCGCGCCGGTGCACCAGGTATACCTTCGAGGCGAAGCGCGTCAGATGCAGCGCCTCCTCGAGCGCCGTGTCGCCTCCTCCCACAACCGCGGTGACCCTGCCCTTGAAAAAGGCCGCGTCGCAGGTGGCGCAGTACGACACCCCCCTGCCGGTGAATTCGGCCTCGCCGGGAACGCCGAGCTTGAGAAGCGACGCGCCCGTGGCGCAGATGACCGAGCGTGCGTGGATCGGTTCCCCGCCGACGATGGAAATCTCGAAGCGGTTTTCCGCTTCGGTGCGACGCAGAGAGGAGAGCTCCACGCTCACGATTTCGGCGCCGAGGCGCCGCGCCTGGTTCTCCATGTTGCTCATGAGCTCCCAGCCGGGGACGGGGTCGACGAAACCGGGATAATTTTCGACCTCGTAGGTGGTCATCACCTGTCCGCCAGGCGCAAGCTTTTCCAGCATCACCAGGTCGATCCCCGCGCGCATTCCATAGATCGCCGCGGAAAGCCCGGCGGGGCCCGCACCGACTATCACAAGATCTTTCATCGATCCGCTCCTTCAACGAATGTATGACCGGCAATCGGAAAAGACTCGACGCGAGGACGGTTTTTTGCAATCACATTTTTCACCGGGCGCGTTAACGTCAAATTTTGATTGAACCGCAAGAACTTCTTAAGTAAACTGAGTGGTGCTGCCGGAGCGGCAGGCGGGTAAAACCCATAAGCCGGATTCCCATACTGAAACAATGGAGACAGCGACCCATGATCGAATTCTTCACCTCGCAGGGACACGTCACGCAGGCGCTCCTGGCGACCTGCTTCACCTGGGGCCTTACGGCGCTCGGGGCCTCGTTCGTGTTTATCGGAAAGCAGCCGGACCGCAGGGTGCTCGACTTCGCCCTCGCATTCGCCGGGGGCGTAATGATCGCGGCGAGCTACTGGTCGCTCCTCGCCCCGGCGATCGAGATGTCGGAGGGGGGGCCGCTGCCCGTCTGGGTCCCGCCGGCCGCGGGCTTCATGGCCGGGGGGATATTCCTCCGCCTGGTGGACCGGGTGCTCCCCCACCTCCACCGCTTTCTGCCGATGAATGAAGCCGAGGGAGTCAAGACCTCGTGGCAGCGGAGCACGCTCCTGGTGCTCGCCATAACCCTGCACAACATCCCCGAAGGTCTCGCCGTGGGTGTCGCCTTCGGAGCCGTTGCGGCCGACCTGCCATCGGCGACGCTCGCCTCGGCGGTGGCGCTGGCGGTCGGTATCGGCATCCAGAATTTCCCGGAGGGCATGGCGGTCTCTCTCCCGCTGCGCCGCGAGGGAATGGCCCGCGGAAGAAGCTTCTTCTACGGGCAGATATCGGGAATGGTCGAGCCGATGGCGGGAGTTCTGGGAGCGTCGATCGTCATCATCGCCCAGTCAATCCTGCCCTACGCGCTCGCCTTCGCCGCCGGCGCCATGATCTACGTGGTGGTGGAGGAGGTTATCCCCGAGTCACAGTCCGGCGGTCACGGCGACCTGGCCACCATGGGGGCCATGGTGGGATTCACGATAATGATGATTCTCGATGTCGCCCTGGGCTAGGGGCTTTACGTACAACGTCGGTGGAAGGATGATTCGAACATAGCCGGCGCCGCCGCGGACGCCACGGCGACGCCATTTACCGGTGACCGTACGCCTATGCCTTTTCAAGGGAACGACGTTCGTAGAGAAACAGCCCCAGACCGAGCGCCGAAAGAAGCGCGAAGAACACCGCGGTGTTGCGGCTGAGCGCCGATCCGAGCTGGCGGCGCTCGAGCAGTATGCCAAGATACAACCCGTCATCTTTTACGAGCGCCTCGCCCGCCGAGACCCTGCGGTCGAAATCGCGCAGGATGAACTTGACCGGTTGCGCGGCGACGTCGAAATTCTCGTAGCGCGCGAAGATCTGCGGGTCGCGAAGCATGAGATAGGCCTCCCGGTACGCCGTCGCGACATCGTCCTCCGCCGCGAGGAGGGCGCCGATCTCGGGCTCGACGTGATAAATGGAATAACCGGCGATCCCGCCGCACACCAGGGCGAGGCCGAGCGTTATCGCGGCAAACCAGAGATACAGCCTCGAGTCGTCAATTTTTTTCATGAACCTTCCCTTTCAGTATCGAATGTATGTTTTCCCGGCGGAACGTCACGCGCGTGAGCTCTATGTTTTCGTCCGGCACGTACATCTCCTCGGTCGCGCCGCTTTTCACCACCTCGTCGTAATTGATTTCGAGCATGTCCAGAAGCGGCCGCACGTCCTTTTCTCCGCCGCTGGCAAGAACCGAGACAGGGACCGTTTCGAACGGGAATATCGCCGGCACCGAGACGCGTACCGGGTTGAACGGCGAGCCCGGAAGCGCCCTGCCCTTCTCCTTGAACACCACGTCGGCCGAATAATCGAAGAAGGCCCTGTCGCTGTTCTCGTTCCTGAGGCCGCCGACCAGGTTCATGGTGAAATACACGTTGTTGTCCTTTATGGTCGTCTGGATAAGCAGCCGCGGCGATTCCAGTTTCTCCGGCGCGCGGGCGCACCCCGCTATGAGAAACAGTGAGACCAGTGCGATCGATCGTTTCATCAGGCTTTCTCCGGTAAACATATCCGCTTCGTCGCCGGAACCGGGATCCGACCCCGAATCCACCGACAACTCTATTGTATCTGGAACGCGGTGAATGTTTCGTCAAGAAAAATAAAAATCACGCCCGAGGCGTCTTTCTTCCCGTCTTTAAAAATGGATTGACCGCCCGCCACCGGTCGTCCGCAATAATCAGCGTTCCACAAAAGCGATCGCGGGGAAGTGAACCATGAACGGCGGCGACAGGCCCGAAAAAACGGCCGACTTCAGTAAAAACGGATACCGGGCCCGCGGATGATGGCCCTCCCCTCCCGCTTCTTCTGCGCACCGATGGCCGAGCTCACCACCCCGGCCCTGCGCGAAACCATCAAGGGCTTCGGCGGCGAGGTCGTGCTGTGCTCCGAGATGCTTTCGGCCGCCGCAATCGTCGCCCGCTCGAGGCACAACGAACCCCTTATTCTCAAGCGCGATTTCGAGGAACCGTTCGTCTACCAGATCGTCGGCACCGAGGCGGCCGTGATGGCGGACGCGGCGCGCATGCTCCAGGATCGCGGCTGCTGGGCAGTGGACATCAACATGGGCTGCTCGGCCCCCGACATCGCCAAGACCGGCGCCGGCGCGCGGCTGCTCGGGAACCCGGAACGCGCGCGGGAGATCGTGCGCGCCTGCCGCGGGGCCGTTTCCATAACACTCTCGGTCAAGATGCGCGCGGGTTACGACTCGAGCGACCCGGTACGCCTGGTCGAATTCGCGCGCATGCTGGAGTCCGAGGGAGTGGACCACATCACGCTTCACCCCCGCCACGGCAGGCTGGGCTTCCGCCGCAAGGCGGACTGGAAGCTCGTCGCGCTTCTAAAGAAGTCGCTCGGCATTCCGGTCATCGGTAACGGCGACATCACCTCGCCCGCCGGGGCCGTAGCGCGCCTCCGCGAGACCGGATGCGACGCCGTGATGATCGGCCGCGAGGCCGTAAAATCACCGTGGATCTTCATGCTCTGCACGGAGCTCCTCGCGGGCGTCGGGGGCGCGCACACCATCGACGTACGCGATATCTTTATAACGGTGCTCCACAAACTGCGCGACTCGCTCCCCGCGCATCTGCACAAAAGCCGCGGCCATCGCTTCGCGTTCTATTTTTCGAAGAACGCCTATTTCGGCCACGAGCTCTTCACGCGCATCCGGAAGGAGCCGGAGATAGACGGGATGATCGCGCGCGTACTGGAATATTACGACGCGCATCCCGATGAGGCGACGCTCGTCATACGCCCGGCGGAAATTCGCGAAGATGAGGACGCCTCATAAACGCGGCGGTCACGATAAGTTATTGACGCGTGCCGTCGCACATACATTCTATCATATCAAACAATAACCTGGGAAGGCCTGCATGCGACTGATACGATTCACCTGGAGCGGATCGAAAAACCCCTGCTGGGGGGTCGAGCGCGATGGAAAGGCGTTCCCCATCGCGGGCTGCACCACGACGGCCGCCGCCTTCCGCTTCGCCCGCGCCGGCAAAACGCCGCCGGGACGCGGCGTGCCGATGGAAAAGTGCGCGCTCCTTCCCCCGGCCGACGATCGCGCGCATGTCTACTGCGCGGGCCTCAATTACCGCGACCACGCCGCGGAGGTGCGCATGCCCGTCCCGGCAAGCCCGGTCTTCTTCACCAAGGCCGGCGCGCTCGCCGGGGCGCACGACGACATCGTCTACCCGGAAGGCGTAAAGCTCCTCGACTACGAGGTCGAGCTCGCGCTCGTGGTCGGCGCACCCGTAACGCGGCACAGCGTGGTGACCGCGGACAACCTGCCGTCGTATATCCTCGGCATCGCCATCATGAACGACGTTTCGGCGCGCGACGTCCAGCTCGTCGCGGGACAGTGGTTTCTCGGCAAGAGCTTCCGCGGATTCGCGCCGCTCGGCCCGGTCGTGCAAACCCTGGACGACGGGGTACTCGAGCGCCTCGACGCGCTCGAGCTCGAGCTTTCGGCGTACAACGCGCTCGGCGCCCCCTACGACTACAAGCGCCAGCGCGGCACGACCGCCGACATGATCTTCAGGCCCCACGAGCTCGTCCGTCGCCTCAAGGAACAGTTCGACCTCTCGCCCGGCGACGTCATCGCCACCGGCACGCCGCGCGGCGTGGCCCTGGGACGGCCGTCGCGCTTCCGCGCGCGCCTCGCCGAGATACTGGGCGTGCCGCAGGGCGAGCGCATCACGCGCTTCATCGAGGGCGAGCGCCGGCACAATCCGAAGTACCTGGTGCGCGGCGACCGCGTCGAGGCGCGCATACGCAGCGCCGACGGCGTGGTGGACCTGGGGATGCAGGAGAACTATATCAGGTGACGCGACGCTATCCGCATCGCGGAGTCAATCAGGCCCAGGCGAGGCGGCGGGAAGCAAGCAGGGGATACGTCAGTTGATTTCCTTGCCGTATTTCATGGTGCTCTCGATAAATCCGCCTTTATCGGAATTCTCGTTGAGTAGCACGGGTTCTATGCGTACATCGACGTCCCGGACAAGCTCGAACAGCCTGGCGCTTAATTCAAGATAGTCACCGTCTATCCTGTCGACGATAACGGCAACATCGATATCGCTGTCGGCATGTTCGGTTTCACGGGCGTATGAACCATACAGCACTATTTTTTTTACTTCCATGGCCTGCCTGACAATGCCGGCATACCGCTTCACTTTTTCAATAACCGAGAGATCCATGCAAAAAATTCCTCTGTTTGTGTTACGATGTCAGCGCAGACCTTGTCATTGAGTACTTTCAGCAATTCTTCCCTTTCTAACGGATAGCGCGCCTGTATAAGGCAAGCATTCACTCCACCGGCAACCCGTTGATCCTCCGGGCCAGGTTTTTCGCGAAGCTCGTGGCGCCGGTGTCCAGTTCCTTTAACGAGCTGACCGTCTCCCTGTGGGCGAACTCCGCCACGCCCTTCTCCACGTCGATGATCCGCCCGTTGATGAACACCTTGTTGTTCCACACCTCGACGCTGCCCACCAGCATCTTACGGGCGGAAAGAAGCTTCCCCACCTGCACCGCGCACGAGGTGTCGGTACAGCCGGTCATGGTAAAGGCCTGCTCCTTGAGGATCGTGTTCATTGCCGAACGCTCGATGACCTTGAACTGGTTGGTATTGATGAGCTCGGTACGCAGCCATTCGCTCAGCCGCGATGCGTCCTGCCGTGACACGCCTTTCGCCTCGAAGTCGATTACGGCGATGAGGACCGGGCTTCCGCCCT
>CAZVEG010000075.1:0-18533 GCA_964625625.1 uncultured Leptospirales bacterium
ACACCGGCCGCCCCATTTTTTGCTCGACGCGTGTAAACCGGACCTCCACGGACGGTGCCGCCACAACGGGAATGAAACCTCCCATTCGTTGTTAAAAATAAAGTAGAAAATTATTAAAAATAGTATTGCTATTATCGATGGGATACTCTCTATTTGAGCATTTCGTTCGCATGATCGGGCTTCGGCCCCTGTATCTGGAGAAGACACCGTGAAACTCACCCTGGTAAACAGCAAAGGAAATCCCGAATCGCTGCTGGCTGAAGCGGCAAAGGCCATTCCCCCCTCCGGCATCCGCCAGTTCTTCGACATCGTTTACTCGACGCCCGACTGCATTTCTCTCGGCGTTGGCGAGCCCGATTTCGTCACCCCCTGGAGGATTTCCGACACCGGCATCTTCGCCATAAAGGACGGGTGCACCCATTACACGCCCAACAAGGGGCTGCTCGAACTGCGTAATCTCATCACCGCCGCCATCGAAAAACAGCACGGCGTTTCCTACAACCCGGAAGACGAGATCGTCATCACAATGGGCGTTTCCCAGGGACTCGACATCGCGCTTCGCAGCATCGTCAATCCCGGCGACGAGGTTATCATCATCGAGCCGTGCTACGTCTCGTATGAGGCCAATATCCGCCTCATCGGAGGAGTCGCCGTGGCCGTGCCGACCTTCGCCGGCGAAAATTTCCGGATCGACATCGACCGCGTCAAAAACGCGGTGACGCCGAAGACGAAGGCCTTGCTGCTCAATTATCCATCAAACCCGACCGGCTCGAGCATCGATACCGAAACCCTGGCCGCCATTGCGCGTATCGCGATCGAAAACAACCTCATCGTTTTTTCGGACGAAATCTATTCGTCCATAATCTACGAAAACGAGCACAGGTCGATCATTTCCATCCCCGGCATGAAGGAACGCACCGTCTACCTCAACGGCTTTTCCAAATCACACGCCATGACCGGCTGGCGGCTCGGGTACGTGGCCGGACCGAAATATTTCATCGACGTGCTGCTCAAGATACACCAGTATACCGCGCTCTGCGCACCCTCCATCTCCCAGTACGCCGCGATCGAGGCCATGCAGAACGCCGACCGCGAAGTGGCGCATATGCGTTCCGAATACACGAAAAGGCGCAATTATATCGTCAGCCGGTTCAACGAGGCGGGGCTCCCGTGTCTCTCGCCACAGGGCGCGTTCTACGTATTTCCGGACATCTCGCCGACAGGCCTGCCCTCCGAAGAGTTCGCGTTGAAGCTCCTCAAGGCCCAGAAAGTGGCCGTGGTCCCGGGAGGCGTTTTCGGCGAATGCGGGAAAAGCCACATACGCTGCTCTTTCGCCAACTCGATGGAAAACATCAGGACCGCGATGAAAAGGATTGATAAATTCGTCAAAAGCCTGTAGTCGTCCCGCATGGTCTACCTTATCGACGGTTTCAACCTCATCTACAAGTTTCCCGACCTCGAGGGCCTTATGTACCAGGGAAGGCTTTCGGACGCGCGGCGCGGGCTCCTCGAGAAGCTGAAGGAATACATAAAGCTCTCCGGGGACAAGGTAAGGATCGTATTCGACGGCAAGAAGGAAAAACTCCTCGAGATCAAGAACGAGCGCGTGGGAACCATCGACATCTATTATTCACTCGACTACAGCGCCGACTTCCTGATCAAGCAATTCATCAGAAAAGATCTCAACCCCCGCATGACCACGGTCGTGACCTCGGACAAGGACATCGTCCGCTACGTTACGCGGTACCGCGCCCGGGTTAAAACCAGCGAAGAGTTCGCCGAGATGCTCACCAGGGCCATGGAGAAATGGATCGAGGAGCAGATACCCGAGAAAGAGGACGATCCGAAACTCGACAAAGAAGAGATCGCGTTCTGGGAGAGGCTGTTCAGGGGCAGGAAGAAGCAACCCCCGGAATCATGATTTTACGACCGACGCACGCTCAGCGCTGAATCCCCGCCGCCAGGACGGCCGCGCCTATCGCGCCGTTCTCCTGGGCATTCGTGGAGACCTCTATCGGGCTCTCGAGTTTTTTCTCGAGGGCGTCAACAACCCCGCGGTTTTTGGCCACACCACCCGTCATCATGACGGGCGGCACCACGCCTACACGCTTCGCCATGGCCACCACTCTCGCGGCTATGGACTCGTGAATGCCCGCGATGATGTTGTCACGACTTTCGCCTTTCGATATGAGCGATATGACCTCGGATTCGGCAAAGACCGTGCAGAGACTGCTGATCTTCGAGGGATTAACGGACCGCAGGGAAAGCGAGCCAAAATCATCCAGGTCCACCTCCAGCGCACGCGCCATGACCTCCAGGAACCTGCCGGTACCGGCAGCGCACTTGTCATTCATGGCAAAATCCTTCACCCTGCCGGTATCATCCACGGCGATGGTCTTGCTGTCCTGTCCACCGATATCGATTATCGAACGTATGTGGGGATTGAGGTAATGGGCCCCGGCTGCGTGGCAGGTTATTTCGGTAATGGCCGAATCGGCGAACCTGACGCTGTTCCTGCCATAACCGGTGGCGACAATCCTGTCGACCTCCGAACGCCCGATGCCCAGTTCCGCGAGAACCTCCTCCAGCACCCTGTTGCCGGCGCTCTCCGCGTTGTAACCGGTGAAGATGACACGCGTGCCCAGTATACGGTTGTCTTTCACGACGGCCGCTTTTGTGGTGATTGATCCTATGTCCATTCCAATCGTCAGCATCACCCTGCCCCTGTAGTCAGTCTTTCAGACTCGCATTAAAAAACGCCATCATATCATCCGTGACGCCGCGCCACAGCTTCCACTCGTGGGATTGATTACGCACTTCCTTGTATTCAAGGACATAGCCGCCACCACTTCGCTTCTGCAGATGATTGAGACGGATGCCGAGCAGGCGCGATTGCTCGATCGGCACGGTGGTGTCCTTGTCGCCATGGGCCATGAAAACGGGTGTTCTCGCCAGGTTGACCGCGAGCTCGATGATGTTGTCGTCGCGCTGCCAGCGCTCCTTGAAATCCGCGAACCGTCCGTAGACGGAAACCAGGGCCTGATTCTGGGTGAGCACCGCGACATCGTAATAACCCGAGAGACCGGCGGTCGCGCCGAACATGTCCGGGTTCCCCGCCGCGACGAGCAGGGCACCGCGGGCCCCCGTTCCAATGCCCGCTATGCCCAGATGAACGCGGCTTCGCGCGATTCCATACTCGGCCCTCAAATGCGGCACAAGCACCGTCGAGATCCACTTTCCGCCGGGGATGTCACTCCACCTTGTCTGTGTTTCGGGATAGTAGTTCGCTTCGTACTGCGTCGCGCCCATCGACGGGCAAACGAGCACGATCGCGTATTCATCGGCATAACGCCGGACGTCCGTGTTCGCGCCCCAGTCGCGCGATGATCCCCTGTGGTCGTGCAGCAGAACAATCGTACGCCCCCCGCGCGCCGCGTACGTGCCGGGGAAATAGGCTCTGGCTTCGGTCGCTCTGCTTTCACCATCAACCGCAAATGGGATTGTGATATCGATCCACTGCCCGGTCGGGGCTCCGCGTGCGGTTCGCATCGTCCCGGCCGAGCAGGAAAGGCCTGCGAGCAGGAGGACAACGACCATCATCCTCGGGAACGATTTCATTATCTTCCATCCGGAGCATTTAATTCATGACGACGAGGGCGAAATATACCAGTCATGCGTTTATCCGTCAACAGCATTATTGAACCGTTTAACGCTACAGGTAGCCAGCCTCCTTCATGCTGAGGTAGGACGATTGCCCGATTATAACGTGATCGAGCAGCTCGATGCCGATTATCATCCCGGCCTCTTTGATCCTCCTCGTGGCGGAGATGTCTTCGCGCGAGGGCACCAGCACCCCCGAAGGATGGTTGTGCGCGACGATGATCGACGCGCCTGCCTCGCGTATCGCTTCCCTGAATATCTCCCTGGGGTGTATGAGCGCCTCGGAAACCGTGCCGACGGAGACCGTCGACTTCTTCAATATGCTGTTCTTGTTGTTCAGAATGAATACCCTGAATTCCTCTCGCTTCAGCGCCGCCATCTCGGGCTGCAGGAGCTTCCAGACCCTTTCGGGCGAGTCGATAACCGGGGAGGAATTCTGGGCCGATAGTAGCCTTCTCCCCAGCTCGAAGGCCGCATGAATCCGGACGGCCTTTTTCATTCCGACACCGTGCTTCTGCGCCATTTCCCTGAGCCCTGATCCATGGATACCCTGCAATCCCCCGAACTGTTTGACCATGAATGAAGCGAGCTCGAGAACGTCCACCGTGCGTGTACCGGTACCGAGAATTATGGCGAGCAGCTCCGGGTCGGAAAGATCCTGCACGCTTCCCCCGGCAATGCATTTCTGAATGGGGAGGTGGTGCCGCATTTCTTTCAGTATCCCGTTCATATATAAGAAACGTTTTACCGTCCGGGACGATTAACACTTTTTTTGTGGAAGTGAAATTAAATGTATTTGTGTCGACATGGTCGTTTTGCCCCGACCGGCACCGTAAGGACGTATGATTGCTCGACCTCGTCCCACACGGCTAAATTGTTATTTACTAATATGCGGATGGCCGTTAAACTGCCATATCGATGATGGAGGCCGGTTCCCCGTACCTGTGGGCGGGCAATACTGATGATCTGTGGAGAATGAGATGCTTGAAATCAAAGACCTTGGTGACGGCCTTTTCGTGGCCAAAGTCACTATGAATGAAGTCCTGACGCTCGACGTCCCCGAACTGAAGGAAAAGCTTCAGCACGAGATCCTCAACAGGGGGATCAAAAAGCTGGTGCTTGATCTTTCGGACGTTAAACTCATCACCAGTTCGGGAATAGGCATTTTCCTCAATATCAATCAGAACCTGAAGAACGGATTGAGGCTGGCGGCACCCCAGTCCGAGGTGGAGAAGGTGCTCGAACTGACCAAGGTCTCGTCCGTCATCAAGATATTCAGCACCGTTGACGCCGCCGTAAAAAGTTATTGATTTTTCGAATTTTTTTTTGACCCGGCTTGCCGGGTCTTGTACTGTTAAGTTAAAGAAGAGGACGTGGGATTTAACATCGCAGTGTTTTCTTCGATGACACCTCGGGTGTCCACATTTCGGTACATAAATGTACCATTTGATCTGATTGATCAAACCAGGGAAACGGGGAACAATCCTTAAGGGTTGGTCCCCTTTCTTTTTTTATTGGCGGGGTTTGCGTCCGGGGCATTAATTCAAAAATGGATTCAGCCGCTTCTCGGTTCCAATATCCGTTCCCGGGCCGTGACCGCACAGGACCCGCGTTGAATCGGGCAGACTGAAAAGCTTTTCCCGAATCGAGGTGATAAGCTCCGTATAATTCCCTCCGGGAAGGTCGGTCCGTCCGATCGAAAAATTGAACAGTGCGTCTCCCGTAAAAACCACATCCCCTGTCAGAAACGACAGCGATCCCCTGGAATGCCCGGGCGTGTATAGCATGGTTAACTCAATACCCGCCACGCTGATCGTCCCGGATTCGGGCAGTGTCTCATCGATCGTGACGGGACCCGGGTCCGCGACGCCGAACATCCGCGCCTGCACGCTTACCGCCTTCAGCATGTCCTCATCGCCCGCGTTCATATAGAGTGGCACGCTGAAACGCCGCTTGAGCGGATTAACACCGGCTATATGATCGATGTGACCGTGAGTGTTGACGATCGCCTCAACCGCAAGCCCATGGCATACGATATGATTAACCAGGGGACTGACATCGCTTCCCGGATCGATGACGAACGATCTGCCTGTACCCTCGTCGGTTACAAGGTAGGTATTGACCATAAAAGGGCCGTTCTCGAATGTGGCAATCTTCATAATCACTCAGCCTCTTTGTATGATGTCATCGCTGCATCACCGGAGCATGCACCCGTTCCGGCGGGCATGATGAGCGAAAGCCGGTTTATCGGGTGTCGTCCGGGCATCCCGCGGCGGGCTTGTCCCGCATCAACAGGCCATGTCGAATTCCGGCCCGTGTCAAATAAAAATCGGTTGCCCCGTCATACGATCGCGAAGATACTCTCCGCATGAATACACGTACACTCATCTCCGTTACGGTAACCCCCAGATCATCGCGCAGTGCCATCGCGCGGGATGAGCGGGGGGATCTCAGAGCCCATTTGAATTCACCCCCGGCCGATGGGCGCGCCAACGAAGAGCTCGTCAGGCTGGTCGCAAAGACACTCGGAATCGCCAGGTCGCGCATCAGTATCACGAAAGGGGACAGGGGACGGAAAAAAATTCTATCGATAGAGGGGATGACGGAGGATGAAGTACGACTGCGGCTCTGATCCCGGCACCGAATGACAGGGGCATTTTCTTCCGGCGGGCTCCATTCTGAGATTCGATTTCGGGAAAAGACGGGTATCAAAAAAGGTCGTCGAGCTCTTTAAGTACCCCGCCGTCGGAGGATTCCTTTTTACCGTCAGCGTCGGCGGCGCGCTCCTGTTCCGATGATTCTTCCGCCGCGGCAAGCGCGGCCATTTTCTGCATATCCTCCTCTTTAACATCCTCCTCGCCGAAAAGGTCACCGCCCGGACTCAGACGATACTCGAAAGCCGAGGCGTAATAGTAAGCCGCAAGGATCGCCTCGTAGACTTTCCGGCCGTTCATCTTCTTGCTTCCCTCGATGGCCGACTCGAACCCGAGGACATCCTGCGGGTTCTCCACTATTCGCTGTTCGCCGTTCATGTCGGTCATCAGTATACCGAGTTCACCGATCACCTTTTCCATGAAAGCCCTGACGGTCATTCGAACGTTCTTGCCGACCCCGGTCTTTTTTTTGTCCATGCCCGTAAGACGGTTTGAATAGTCTATATACTGGGCGCTGGAGGTCGGTTTCTCGTTTCTGGCCTTTTCATAACTCTCGATCACATCCGCGTAGTCCTTGAAGACGTTCATGCAGCGTCTTAAATCATTGTACAGGTCCGACAGCTTTATACGGTAATCCACCTTCCCGCTGTGGGTAAACTGGACATTGTATTTTATCTTGTTCGTCGTCAGGATAAAAGAATACTCTTCGTCGAATTCCCTGAACAGTATATGGGCCAGCAGTATCTTGTCATTGTCCCGCACGTATTTGAATATTCCCGATTTGTCATATACCGAACGCAATTTCTTCAGATCGAGGGAGTTCATGATGGCCAGTCCCTTGCGCACCTGCTCGGGCAGCTGCTCTCCCTCCTCCTCGGCCACCTCCGTTCCTTCCTCGTCGGCATCCTCCCCTGCGCCGGCTTCCGGTCTTTTCGTGCGTCCTCGCCTGCCCGGCACGTCGGTATCGGCGATCTGGAGTATCCGCGCTATTACGGGATCCTTCATCAAATAGAGCTCTCCGAGGTAATTGCAGAAAAGCCAGTACAGGACCATATAGAGCCGGTTGAACACAACGGCCACGTCGTTCTTTATCTTTTTGCGCTTCATCGCGTACAGCGAGGATTTGCCCTTCTCAAGCCTCATCTGGGCTTCGATGGCGCGGTCGAAGGCCACGAGGATGAGCTCCTTGTATGGATAGAGCACGTACAGCTTTTTAAACAGCCGCGTGAGCGGCTCCCGTAACTCGGTGGCCTTCTGGTCAATATGCGGGAAATTGATGTGATGCTCAACGATCTGATTGATCAGACCACGATCGAAAACACCCGATGACATTTCGATGAGCTCGTAATACAGGGGATTGAGCCGGTCGAGCTCGTCCACGATGGCAACGCCCGTCTTGTGGCTCTGTTTGAAGATATCGAGGTACACGAGCTGCATCTCGAGCAGCGCAGATTTCATCTCGGAGTTAAAGCGCTCAAGAAATTTTTTTGAAAGATACTCCCCGTAAAGGTCGCTGACCCCCATGGTGAAGAGGCGAAATCTGATCTGCCATCGGTTGATGAATCGTATCAGCGAATTGAAGATGCCTTTCTCCGGAACGGGAAGCGGCCCGGCGGCCGTCTGCCTGGCCGCGGCGCGGTTGTTTCCCGCCGCGCGCTGCGCCGGGCGCTTTTCGCCTTCCCTGAGTTTCTGTGAATGGCTGTCGATCTTACTTCTGAACTGTTGCTGTTTATCACGATCGAAATCCGCGAGTGCCCGCTGCTTTTTGTTTTGAACGACCTGACCGCCGGCCTCCACGAATTTGTTGAACAGCTGCTTCTTCTCCCGCTCGTTCAGCTGTTCGGCACCGATATTTTTCCTGGTCTTATCTATTCGCTCAGTACTCATTTTCCACAGCCCGTACCATCAGGCTCATCCCGGCGTGAAACTCCCCTCCGGACGAACACCCTTTTATACACGCGATCTTCAGTTATTAATCCCCGTCTGTCAATTACTAATGTACCGCATAAAGGGCCTTTCGAACATCATGAATTCGCAATTTTGCCGCAATCTGACGCCGGATGACGGTCGAATGGGATTCGAGACATCGCTGTTTCGCGTTTTCAGCCCGGACCATCCAGTTATAAATCGGTTGAATTAAATACTCAGCACCGTTATGCTCCCCTGAGTACCGGAGAACGGGTCACTCTCACCCTGATTTGCGGCATGCGGGGTCTATGTGATCATCGAGAATCCGCCACTCCGGGTCATATCGGACGGAGGCATGATCATATGATACACAAGTTCACCGTCAATTCCTCCTCCCGCGAGGAGCTCATCGACATTACCGGCGAAATACGGCGTTTTGTCTCTTCCGCCGGGGTATCCGACGGCGTCTGTTTCGTCTATACTCCGCACACCACGGCCGGAGTGACGATCAATGAGAACGCCGATCCAACGGTCCGGAAGGACATCATCAAAGGTCTCGGTACGCTCAACCTGGAGCGTGTGCCGTTTGCCCATCTCGAGGGCAATTCCCCCGCACACATAAAATCGTCCCTGGTCGGCTGCTCTCTTTTCGTACTTGTCGAGAACGGGACTCCCGTGCTCGGAACGTGGCAGGGAATTTACTTCTGCGAGTTCGACGGGCCCAGGACACGTACGGTTATTTTGAGAATCGCCTGAGCACGCCGGAATCGTCAAAAAATGCTTGCCACTGCCCGGCAGACGGTTCGAGATAGATTACGGGCCCGGGTTTCGGGCGCCGGTCGTAATCAAATACAAGGCAGGTAGTTATAATGGATTATTTCAAGGGAACAAGCGACTATGTGCTCTCCCCGGAGCTTAAGGATAACGTGAACGTCTCGATCGCGCTTGGAAGGCCGCTTCTGGTGAAGGGCGAACCGGGCACCGGGAAAACCCTTCTCGCCCATTCAATCGCCGAAGGTGTCGACAAGCGTCTCCTGATCTGGAACATCAAGTCCACCACCAAGGCTCGTGAGGGTCTGTACGTCTATGATACGGTGCAGCGCCTGAACGACGCGCGCTTCGGCGACCGGGACATCTCCGACATCAAACAGTACATCAAGCTCGGCAAACTCGGTGAGTCGTTCGCCGCCGGGGAACAGGTGGTGCTCCTCATCGACGAAATCGACAAGGCGGACATCGAATTCCCCAACGACCTGCTCAACGAACTCGACGAGATGAGCTTCTACATCCCCGAAACCGGCGAGACCATCAAGGCGAAGCACCGGCCCATCGTGATCATCACCTCCAACAGCGAGAAGGAGCTCCCCGACCCGTTCCTCCGGCGTTGTGTGTTCCACTACATCGAGTTTCCGTCCGAGTCGCTCATGGAAGAGATCGTATACGTTCATTTCCCCGAAATCGAGAAGAAGCTCCTGCGCGAGTGTCTCAAGAAATTCTACTGGATCAGGCAGTTCGACATGCTGCGCAAAAAGCCGTCCACCAGCGAGCTCATCGACTGGATCCAGGCGCTTACCGCTGGCGGCATAGCGCCGTCAAAAGTGGAAAAGGAACTCCCTTTCCTGGGCACGCTTTTAAAGAAGAAGGAAGACACCGACCTGGTCGCCCAGTCCGCTCCGGGCCACCACGGGTTCAATACCAGCATACGGACGCGGAATGTTTATTAATTTTTTCTTCAACCTCAAGGCGCACGGTGTGCCGGTTTCTCTCCACGAGTGGATCACGCTGCATCACGCACTCGCGCAGAACCTCAACGACTGCAGCCTGACGCGCTTTTACCACGTCGCGCGTTCCATCCTGGTCAAAAACGAAATCTTCTTCGACCGGTACGATCTCGCGTTTCTCGACACCTTCAAGGACATCGAAACCACCGACGAGATGCTCGAGAAGATACTCGAGGGGTTGAAAAAAGTGAAAGAGCTCAAGCTGAGCGAGGAGGAGAAGCGCCTCATTGACGAGCTCGATCTCGACGAGGTATTGCGCAATTTCGAGGAACAGCTCCGGCAGGGGCATTTCAAAAACCATGTCGGCGGAAATCGCGCCATCGGCACCGGCGGGCGCTCAACGCAGGGTGCGTGGGGATACAATCCCGCCGGCATCCGCATAGGACAGGGAGAATCGCGCCACAAACGCGCCGTCCAGATCGCGGAAAAACGAAGCTTCAGGAACTATTCGAGCTCCATTACCCTCGACACGCGCCAGATGAAAGTCGCGCTTGCGCATCTCAGGGCGCTCCTTCCGATCGGTCCCGAAGAGAAGCTCAACCTGGAGGCAACGATCGACGCCACCAGCAAAAACGCCGGGGAAATCGAGCTCATCTGGGAGAACAGGGAGAAGAAGGCGGCTAAAGTCATACTCATGATGGATGTCGGCGGGTCAATGACGCCGTACGCGCGCATGGTCGAACGGCTGTTTTCCGCGGCCTCGTCGCAGATCAGCCGGTTCAAGCATTTTTACTTTCACAACTGCGTGTATCAGGACCTGTGGACCGATATCGAACGACGCGACTCCATAAACACCGCCGAGTTTTTAAAAAGCGAGGATTCCGACTACAAGCTCATCATGGTCGGCGACGCCGAGATGGCGCCGTCCGAGCTCACCTGGGTGAACGGCGCCGTGGACTACTGGTATCACAACGACGTTCCGGGGCTCGTGTGGCTTCAGCGCATTCGCGAAAAATTCAGGGATTCGATCTGGCTCACTCCCATTCAGAAACGGGCGTGGGGATACGTGCAGACGACAAGGATGATCGCCGACATTTTCCCCATGTTCGAGCTCACGCTCGACGGCCTGGACGACGGAGTGAAATTTCTGATGCAGGGGAAAGGCAGGCTGCATGCGTAAAGGCGAGGCGGCATCCTCCCCGCAACCCATGGTCGAGGTGCGGGGACTCAAAAAGCATTTTCCCGTCCGCAAGAAGGGATTATTCCAGAAACCCGGCCTGCTGAAAGCGGTCGACGATGTGAATTTTTCGATCCCGGAGGGCCGGTGTCTGGGACTGGTCGGAGAGAGCGGCAGCGGGAAAACCACGGCGGCGCGGTCCATACTCCGCCTTATCGAACCCGACGCCGGAAGGATTACCGTCGGAGGTGTGAGCGTAACGGACCTTGATCGTGGCGATCTCAGGCGCTATCGGAAGAACATGCAGATCGTATTCCAGGACCCCTACGGTTCCCTCAATCCCCGGATGACGGTCGGGAAGATACTGGCGGAGCCTCTCCGTATTCATACCTCCATCGGAAGAAAAGAGGTCCGGGAAAGGATCGTCGATCTGCTCGACCTCGTGGGCCTTTCGGCCGATCATGTGGACCGATATCCCCATGAATTCAGCGGCGGGCAGCGCCAGCGGATCGGCATAGCGCGGGCGATCGCGCTTGATCCCGGATTCATCATTCTCGATGAACCGGTTTCGGCACTCGACGTTTCCATTCAGGCTCAGATACTCAACCTCCTGGCCGACCTCCGCGACAGGTTGAACCTCACCTATCTGTTCGTCGCGCACGACCTCTCGGTCGTCGAGCATATCAGCGACACGATCGCGGTCATGTACCTGGGAAGAATAATCGAACAGAGCCCGAGGGCCGGGTTGTACAAAAACCCGCTTCATCCATACACCCAGAGCCTCATACGATCGATTCCGGAGAAAAAGCCCGTCAAGCACGGATTCGATGTCCTGCGGGGAGAGATTCCATCTCCCGAAAATCCCCCGTCGGGCTGTTATTTTCATCCGCGCTGTCCGAATGCCATGGAGATTTGCCGTCATGAATATCCCGTAAACCGCCGGATCGGAGGCGCGTCGGTGGCCTGCCATCTCTACTGACGCCGCGGCCGGGATGGTATTTCCAATGAAAAAAAACCGCCCCCCCATCGACCCTGTTCGCGCCCTGGCGATCTCCATCACGGTGCTCTTTCTGCGATCCGTCCTCGTTATGATTCCACCTGTCACGGCATTCGCCGCCGAGGATCGCCTGTTCGAGCTCATGGAACAGGCCGGACAGAGACCCGCCGAGCAGGTCGCGAAGGAAGAGATTTTTTCACGAAACAACATCCTTTACTGCACCGGGACCAGCCCGGCGGCGGTCGCCAACAACAGGGCGGCCGAGCTCATGGAGAAAGGGGATTATGCAAAAGCCGCGGAAATCCTGGAATCGGCCCTTGGCCGCTCCTCCCTCTTCCTGCCGTTTCGTTACAACCTGGGGCTCTGCCGCATTCACCTGGACGAACTTCCCGTGGCCCTCATACATCTCGACAAGGCCGCCCAGCTGCTTCCGGAGTACTCCAGAACATGGCTCAATATCGGCTTTATCCACGAGCGAATGGGACGGGACGATCTCGCCATGCAGTATTACAAATCGGCCCTGCATCGGAATCCGCGTGAACTCGAGGCCTATATTCTTACGGGCAACATCTACTTCAAACGCAACCAGCTCGAGATGGCGGCAAGGCATTACAACCGTTCCCTCAGAGAGAACCCGCGTTATCCGAACGGACTGCTCGGGCGCGCCAAGATCCATTTCGAGCGCGAAGAGTATTTGAAGGCCATCGTCCAGATTAAATCAATCGACACTTCGGGAGAATACGACAAGGCTCTGCATTATTATTTTGCGGAATCGGCTTACAGGCTGCGGGATTATCAGACCGCATTCGACCAGTATGGCGAACTTCTGAAGCACAGGGGAGACAGATTTTTTCTGACCAACTCCACCTTCATCATTCAGCACAAAATGGAGCTTGCCAGGCGTTTCATCGAACGCTGAGCCGGGGTTCCGGTTACAGTGAGAGCGATACCTGCGCGTAGGCGGTATCGTCGAGCCTCCTGGTACCGGGTAACGCGTTGCTGTTGTAATTCCGGAGAAATCCCGCCTTCAGGGCTATGATCTTTGTCAGCGAAACCGAGAGCGTGGAATCCAGCACCGAACGGTACGCCGACCAGTCTGTCATTCTGGGGATATAGAATGACGCAAATGACAGCACCACGGACCGTATCGGCGTAACGACCACCCGGTAGCGCAGCGAACAGCGGATCTCTTCCCTGGTATCCCTCGTTTTATAGTCCTCGTATTGATAGACCGGCGCGCCGCTGATATCCATCTTCCAGAACGCGTTTCTGAAAAACGCGAACTTTATGCCGGCTCCGCTGTTGTTCCGGAGAGAGAGTTTCGCGGGAACATTGTAATCGGACTGGGAGAATATGAACATTTCGAAGTGCGGCAGAAAATAATGGTCGTATTTCACCACCCCGGTCGCCTTGTGTTCATTCACCAGCCCCGCGTTTTCCCCGTAAAAAATCCTTCCTCCCATGCGGAACTCGGAGATATTATCGTCGAAAACGATATCGGTCTGGCCGTTCGTTTTCAGCGTATCGGTATTGCCGGTTTTGCGCTCATACCATCCGGAAAGCGTCAGAAACCACCGCTTATCGTCGGGTTCCTTGCGAACCGGCTCCTCGTACGAAAAAACACTCTGCAGGCTTGGCGGAGTCTCCTGCTCGCCGTCACCCGTCTCCTGGGCGGCCGGAGCCTGCCGCAGAGCCAAAAGGAAAAGCACTACCGCGATCATCCCCCGGCCGTTCAACAGTCCCTCCTAGCGCATTATTATTCTTGTGGTCTCGGCCATGTACCGCTTGTTGACGTTCGAAACCATCCGCTCGACCGTGGCGATGAGCTCCCTGTCCGTCGAACGCTTCTGGATGTACTTCACGATTTCCGCAAGATCTTCCCTGAGACCCCTGCCGACATCGTCCATCGCCTGGGCGTATTCCACCGAGCTTCCGACCTTCTGTTCGCGCTTTCTTTTCCGCAGCTCAACCTCTATCTGCATCTGGGCCATAAGCCGTTCCTGGTCGGTCTTGATCAGCTCCGTCACCATGGCCTCGGCAAGCTCCGTAAAATTGACCGGGCTTACCAGTTCACAAAAACGGGCCGGGAAGGCCCCGCTGCCGGTCACCACGTCGGCGAAGGGGACGCAATGATATGCGGGCGCGATCAGAGACGAGGTGATCTCATCGACGATTACCCGGCTTACTGCGGACAGGGAGCGCGCATTTCGCATCGCGTGTTCGGGCAGGTCCATCACCTCCCCGTTCATGATCTTGAGGCCCTCCGTCATTATCTGTATGTTCAGGAGCAACCGGTGTGAAGGAAGCCTGAGCGCGTTGAACTTGCGGATGTTTTCGCGTATACGAAGCCCCGCCTCCGCCGCGGACGCCTCATCATCGAACACCGCCACCACCCGCCCCTCGACCATCTGGGAAACGAAACCCTTCAGACCGGCCACCACCGACGTCACCAGCCTCTCGGCCAGCCTGCTGCCGATCATTATGTCCACGAGGTTGAGCTGGCCGACAAGCTTTCGATATCCGGGCATTTCAACATTGATGAAAGTCTTCCTCGGAAGCGATTCCCGCGACAAAGACCCGGTATGGCGTCGCTGCGCACCCTCCTTCCGCTCCTGGACATCAAGCGCCGCCCCTTCATATTTTTTAAAGATGTTGACGATGAAATGATCGATCTCCTGCAGCTCCTCGGGAGGCAGAAGCGCGATCGCCTGGAGAATATCGTGGGAAATCGCGTATTCCTCTTTCAGCAACGATATCAGGAAATACGCGAACTCCCCGGACCGCTGAACACCGATCGCGGCGAGGATTTCCCGCTGAATCTGCCTGTTTTTTATCACCATCATGTCGCGCAGCGACTTCATCGCCTCCTTGTTTCCCAGGCTGGTGAGCAGCGCGCAGGAGTATATCCGCACCTTGATCGCGGGATCTTTAAGGTACTCCAGCAGATATTTTATCACCTGTCGCCTGTTAACGGAACCGTTGTTGAACGCGATATACCCTATCGCCTGAACCACGGCCTCTTTCAACTCGTTTGAAGAGGAATCCATGAAACGATCGTTAAGATACTCTATATCGGCCTCGATGCCGCCCTTTCCTACGCACAGGATACCAAGCCGGGCTATTTCCCCGTTGTTGTTGCCCTCCACCACATGTTTGAAGACGGCATTCGCGGCAACGTTCCCGGCGACATCCCTGCGCAGGAAAATATTGAGCGTCAGGTCGATGTCTTCCGAGTCGACGGACGTACGGTCCCGCAGGAAATCGAGGAGGATGTTGAGCGAGCGCTGATCGGAGAACAGGGCGAGGAGCCGTATGGCTTTCCGTTGCTCCCCCGGATCTCCCGACGCCAGCAACACCTCGAGCTCGCCCAGCATGTACGAATAATTGAGCATCGACAGGCTGCGGGAAACCGCCGAAGAGATGTCTTCATCCGGGTATTTTTTCACGTAATTGAATATCTTTACCAGGGTCGAAGCCGCCTCCTCGATTTTAAGCCTTCCGATGATCTCGCACAGGCGCGCTATCCTGTTGCGTAAATAGCGTTTTTCGAAGTTTATGCCCTCGACCCTCATCGCCGAATTCTCCCGCGACTTCTGGTCGAGATCGTACAACACCTCCACCAGGAGCTTCAGCCTGCCGACGTCCTCATCCCCGATATACGGGAGCGTTCCCGCGAGGTCCTTGATAAGCTCCTGGATCATCGTCCTGTCCACGTTTCGCAGGAAGTGTACGATCTTCTTCTTCAGCTCGGGCGTAAACTGGTCCAGCATGAACCTGCGAAGAATCCTGAAGCTCTCGGGGAAGTCCTTTTCGATGACCTCGGTCACCATGAACTCCTTGCGATAGGTCTCGAAATAGGTCTCGAGCGTGACGATGATATAATTGAAAAGCTTGTCCCTCAGGAGATTGTTGATCCTGTTCTCCCTGAGATTCGTGAAAAACCGGTCGAACACCGCCACTATCATCTCGTTTTCCCGCTCGTCCTCCACCGAAAGCGCCAGGAGGTTGCGAAAGAGCTTGTCCGGGTCGCGGAGCTTCTGGATGGATGAATGAAGCAGACGGAGAATCATGTCCATCAGGTCGCGGTCGCCGGAGGTAAGAGCCTTCATCGTGTAGATTAGGAACTCGCGATGGTTGGCGCATATCATGGCATTGACGAACGCGGTACGCGCCCTTGCGGAATACGAGTCGAACTGCGAGGTCATCTTCCCGAGCAGCACCCTGACGTTGAGTATGAGCCTGTCCTCGAGCTCCGGGGCGTAGGTGTACGAAACGTCTTCATCCCCCCGGCTGTCCTCCGATTCCTTCATGATCCTGTCGCTCAGCATGGAAAGCGAATTGTAGACGCTGCAGGTTATCGCCTCGTTTTTCTCCTTCAGGAGATCCTCGTACAGGGAAATGTCCTTGAACGAGGAGAGAGCCTCAATCGCGAAGCAGCGTATGGCTGTGTGCTTCTCGCGGTCGATTGCGGTTTTTTTTATAAAATCCAGCACATCCTGCGAATCCGCCCCGTGGATGCGCAGGATGGAGAACGCCTTCTCAATCGCCTCGATCTGGGAGTTGTCCGCTTCGTATTTCCCGATGAATTCAAGCACGGAGTCAAGGTGCTCCGACGACCCGAACCGTTCGACGTTCTCCAGGGCACACAGCTTCTCCAGTACCGAGGTCTCCCCCCCGTTGACGAAATCGAGCAGGGCACGGCCAACCTCCTGATTGTCGAAATCTTTCAAAACCAGGAGCGCGCTTTCGCGGACGAACGGTTCCTGCTCCAGCTCGCGAAGAAGAATCCGCGTACCGTTCTCCGACTTGACGATCCCCAGGAGGCGGTGAAACGCCATTCGTTCGTAGGGAGCCAGTTTGAAAGACCGGCTGATCTCCACCTTCAGCGACTGTAAAAAATCCTTTTCCATCCACTCCTCCCGGCATGGGAACGACATGCCCGCGCGAGCCCGGACGGTCCCCAGCATACCGACAACGGAAGGCAATGCAATAAAAAAAGCTTTCGGCATGTCCCGATTGAATGTTCGCCGGGTGTGTACCGAACAAACGGCAAAAATGGTTTGACGCGCCCCTGAAAAATCAGTATCATTTCGGCATGCGTGCCCTCCGCGCAGGCGGGAGCCGTTAGGTAATCAAACGACGCTTGAAGTTAATCTATTCCCAGGAGTACTATTCATGAAAAGCAACAGGCTTGTGTTGTTCGTCGCGCTCATGTTCCTCGCGGCGGCGGTTTCATGCGGTGGCGGGTCCAAAAAGCAGGTAAAGGGCGAATCCGGCAAATCGGGTAAGGCCGGATGCGAGCTCTGCGGCGAAGCCACGGGCTATGCCCAGATATTCGACGGCGATCAGTCACTCGCCCGCGACAGGGCCATCGACGACGCCATGAACAAGCTGGTCGGCAGCAAGCTCGGCACATTCGTCGCCGGCACCTCGGTGGTAGAGGATTTCGCCCTCGTCAGCTCCATAGTCGAGGCCAAGACCAGCGGCATGGTCCGCAACTGGAAGGTCCTGAAAGAGGGCGCGCAGGAAGGCTCCTTCGTGATAACGATCTACGGCGAGGTCTTCCCCCAGGCGGTCAACGATACCATCGAGGCCACTCTGAAAAACTACGGCCGACCCAAGTTCATGGTCCTCATCCGCGAAACCTTCGAGGGCAAGCAGAACATGCCCGGCTTCACCGTAACCGAGCTCACCATGATGGAGATCATGGGCAATTCCGGCTTCGAGTTCGTCGACGCGGGCCTGACCCAGCAGTTGATGCGGCGTGACGCCGCCAAAATGCAGCAGGCCATGGCCGGCCAGGTGAAGGGCGCCGTTCAGGACTTCCTGATGGACGCCGCCGGGGCCGAGGTCGTCATCGTCGGAGAAGTGAAGACCAGCGACCAGAGCGGGGCAATAGCGGCGTATTCCAAGAACATGAAATCCAAGCAGGCCATCGTCAATATCAAGGCGATCGACATGTACACCGGCGCCATACTCGCGACCACCAGCGCCAACGCCCCCGGAGTCCACATAGACAGCGACGGCGCCTCCAAGGCCGCCATCCAGAACTGCCTCAAGCGGATAATCGGCAAGACCGACGAAGACACCGGCAAGTTCCAGTCCGGCCCCTTCATGAACCAGATAACCCGGAAATTTCTCCAGTCCGCCACCGGCAGGATGATCATGCTCACCATCACCGGGCTCGATTTCGCGGAGCTCACCAAGTTCCGCAACGAGGTGCAGAACCGCGTGCGCGGCGTCAAGAAGGTCTATTCGCGCGGTCAGGCCGGACGCGCGGCCAAGGTCGAAGTGGAGTTCGCCGGAAAGACCGACGACCTGGCCCAGGAGCTCAATGCCAAGTCCCAGGCGCTCGGTTTCGAGATCGAGATCAAGGAGACCTATCCGAACAAGATCACGATAGCGGCGAAGAAGCT
>CAZVEG010000076.1:0-18437 GCA_964625625.1 uncultured Leptospirales bacterium
CCCTCTACGTGGAGTCCGGCGGCGTGCGCCTGCTCTTCGACGCGGGGATCAGCGGCCGCAGGGCCGCGGAGCGGCTCGCCGCGCACGGGCGCGACATCCGCGGCGCCGACGCGCTCATCATCTCGCACGATCACGCCGACCACGTCTCCTGCGCGGGTGTGTATCACCGCATGTTCGGCGCGCCGCTGGTCGTCTCCGGGCCCACGCTCCGGGCGGCGCGCGCCAAGTACGAGCTCCGGCGCCTCTCGGACGTGCGCCACTTCGTTCCCGGCGAGGCGCTGTGCTTCGGCCACGTGCGCGTTGAGACCTTCCCCACGCCGCACGACGGGGCCGACGGCGCCGCCTTCGTGGTCGACGACGGCGCGTGCCGCCTGGCCGTCCTCACCGACCTGGGGCACGTCTTCGACGATCTGAAGGCGGCCATAGCCTCGGCCGACGGCGTGTTCCTGGAGAGCAACTACGATCCCGGCATGCTCGAGCGCGGACCGTATCCGGCCGTGCTCAAGCGTCGCATCGCCGGCGACGGCGGGCACCTCTCGAACGACGAGGCCGCGGAGCTTCTCGCGCGGAGCGCCTCGTCGAAACTCCGCTGGGTGTGCCTGGCGCACCTCTCGCAGGAGAACAACACGCCGGATCGGGCGCTCGCCGTTCACCGGGAGGTGCTCGGAAAGGGCCCGGCCCTGCACCTGGCCCCGCGCCACGGCTCGTCCCCGCTCCTCGAGCTGTGAGGCCCCGGCGGAGATCATCATCCCCCATCACCCCAGCGCCGTTTTAAAAAACGCCTTGACCCTCCGGGCCGATCGTGTCTATAAACCATGCTACGGCGCGGCGGCGCCGGCATCACCCCGCATGGAGGAAGCACGATGCCCTTTCTCACCTGGAACGACAAGTACGCGGTCGACGTCGTCGAGATCGACGAACAGCACCGCCATCTCTTCAGGCTCACCAACGATTTCCACGACGCGCTTACGATCGGCACGGCGAAGAAGAACCTCGGCGACGCGCTCGACGCGCTCGTCGACTACGCCCGGGAGCACTTCATCTCCGAGGAGAAGCTCATGGGCGCATGCGCCTATCCGGAGCTCGCGCACCATAAAATAGAGCACGACCGGCTCACCCGCGAGGCGCTCGACTTCAGGAAGCGCTTCGTGGAGGGGAAGCCCGTCTCCACGCTCGAGTTCGCCAGGTTCCTCTCCGAATGGCTGGTGCGGCACATAATAGTGATGGACAAGAAGATCGGCATATACATGAAAGCCGGGGGCGCGAAGTAGCGCGTCGGCGCGGGCGGGAAGGACGGGCATGGACCACGAAACCACGATCGAAAGCCTCAAACGCGCGGTGATCGCCTTCCGTGACGAGCGCGACTGGAAACAGTTCCACGACGTGCGCAATCTCGCCATGGGGCTGTCCATCGAGAGCGCGGAGCTTCTGGAGCGCTTTCTCTGGAAATCGGACGCACAGATCGCGGCGATGCTCGGGGGCGAGGGGCTTGAGGGCGTGCGCCAGGAGCTCGCCGACGTCTTCGTGTACCTGTTGTACCTGGGCGAGGCGACCGGCATCGATCTCGCCTCGGCCGTGCGCGAGAAGATCGCGCTCAACGCGAAGAAGTACCCGGTCGGGAAGGCGTACGGCAGCAGCAAAAAATACACCGAGCTGTAGACGCACGCGCCTTCCGGTCCCGCGGCACGGACAGTGCCGGACGCGGGAGGCGCATCACGCGATATACGGAGGATGAATCATGGCTAAACTATACAGGGCGGCGTTATGCGGATTCACCGCGGT
The DNA here is from genome assembly GCA_964625625.1 of uncultured Leptospirales bacterium. GTDB lineage: Bacteria > Spirochaetota > UBA4802 > UBA4802 > UBA5368 > MVZN01. The sequence continues at coordinate 1,783 of CAZVEG010000076.1, forward strand.
CCTCATCGCGACGGCCGGCTGCTCCGGTCCCGAGCAGGGCGGCGACGGGCCGAAGATCGGCATCACCTACGGGACCATACAGACGAAGCTCCTCAAATACAGCATCGACATCAACGGCGAGTATGCCTCCGCGCTCGCGAGGGAGGGGGCGGGGATCGTGCGCATCTTCGTCACCGACGATCCCGTGGTGGTGCGGACCAGGCTCGCGACGGTCGGCGGCGTCCTCATCCCCGGCGGCTTCGACGTGGACCCGGCCCGTTACGGCGAGGCGCGCGACCCGAAGCTCGAGGCGGTCGACGAGGCGCTCGACGCGCTGGAGTACATGGTGCTCGACTACGCGCGCGACGCGGCGCTGCCGGTGCTCGGCATCTGCCGCGGCATGCAGCTGTTGAACGTGTACCACGGAGGCTCGCTCTACCAGGACATCCCCGCGTACTATAAAAGCGACGCGCCGGTCGTGCACCGCAAGCAGCTTGACCTGTGGGTGTACAGGCACGCCGCGGACTGTTATCACGATGTCGCGATCGTGAAGGGGAGCATGCTCCAAAGGCTCCTGGGCGTCGATTCCCTGCCGGTCAACTCGCTCCATCACCAGGGGGTGAAAAAGCTCGCGCCGGGCTTCCGCGTTACGGCAAGCACGGGTGACGGTTTCGTCGAGGCGATCGAGCATACCGGCGGCCGGTTTATCGCCGGCACCCAGTTCCATCCGGAAAAGATGATCGCCGAAACGCCGCGCTTCTCCCTGATCTTCGGGGAGTTCGTCGCGGCCGCGTCGGAGGGCGGCAGAAGGCCCGTCGCGATGGCGCGTTAAACGCAAACACGCCGCGGGTATCGCTCCCGCGGCGTGTCGTTGATTATCATCGTTAAATGTGTTCGACCCGTCGTCAGTACTCCCCTTCCTCGACCGGGAATTCGTAATCCGGCTTGGGTGGCACGGGAAGCAGCTTCTTGTAAATAGCGATCGAGATGAATCCCGCCACGTACATCCACAGGCCGAAAATCGCCGAGGTGAAGAACATCGAGCTGTAGAAGTCTCCCATGTAGTCCTGGATGAGGAGCGAGAGCGCCATGGCGAGCGAGGCGTTGCGCAGTCCCGTCTCGAGCGAGATGGCCCTGGTCTGGTAGTTGTTGATGCCGATGAGCTTCGGGATCACCGCGCCGAGTATCATTCCCGCCATCGTCAGGATGAAGACCATGGTGTAGAACGAGAAGCCGTAGCGTTCGGTGTCGGCGAACATGTCCAGGTTGCCGAGCAGCCCCGCGACGATGAGGAAGAGAAGCGCGATGACGCCGAGCGCCGAGAAGAAGGGAGTGGCCTTCGTCGCGAAGTTCGGCCAGCGTTTGCGTATGGACATGCCCACCGCGAGCGGAACGATGACCAGTATTATGATCGTCTGCACGACCATCTTCACCGGAATGTTCACCTCCGGGACGTTCGCGCAGTAGAAAGTGAGCAGAAGCGGCGTGAAGAAGAGCGAGAGCACCGTCGAGAACGAGGTGAGCGAGATGGAAAGCGCGACGTCCCCTTTGGCGTAATAGGTCATGAGGTTCGAGGTGACGCCTCCCGGACTCACCGCGATGAGCACCATGCCCACGAACACGAACGGGAAGGCGTCGTAGAAGCCGAGCATTCTGCCCAGTCCGACACCCACCAGCGGCATGACGGCCCACTGTAAAAAGGCCCCGGAGAGCATGCCCTTCGGTTTCTGGAACACGATCTTGAAATCATTCATGGTGAGGGTGAGCCCCATGCCGAGCATCACGAAGAAGAGCATGAGGACGATCGATATCTTGAATATCCTGTCCAGGGCCAGCTGCTTCGGCCTTTCGACGAAATGGGCGAAGAGATAGGCCTTGCCGTCAACCGTTCCCTTTATCGACTGGATCTTGAAGGTCAGCTTGTCCTCGAGCATTTTTTCGAGGTTCGCGTACTTCGACGCGGCGCCCTCTTTCTCCAGCGTTTCCTTCGAGGGTACGGCGAGGATGAACAATTCCCTCTTGATGCTGCGCACCAGGAAGATGCTGGTCGCGTCGCCGGTCACCGTGGCGGCGCTCGCCTTGAGCAGGCGCAGGTGCCCCTGAAACTCGGTCTCGGCGGCGTCCTTCCAGTCCAGTTTCCGCGACGCCTCGTTGAGCTTTTTTATCAGCGTCTGGTCCCCGGTTCCCCTGGCGGCCATCGATAGACGGCGGTAGAGATCCTCGTCGGCGTGTGCGATGGATACGGCGAACAGCGCGATGACCAGCGCCACCGTCGCTTTGATGGCGGACGAGAAGGTTCCGCCCTTCAGACCGGTTTGCTTCATTGTTCAACCCCCTGATGTTTTTATCTGTGCGTCTCTCCTTCGCGGCGGGCCGCGATGGAGGCGATGTTCAAGACGCCGGTTGTCCCGGGATCGATAATTATATATTTGACCGCCGATACACCGGATATCCCCCGCCATGGCGGCGGACCGGCGTGCCGGCTGACGCGAGCAAAAGTCCGAAAATACATGAAGACGACGTACTGTATACATATAACTTTATGATAATTGTGTCAATTATTTATTGGATGTACGGTCGTGGCCCCGCGGAAGGGGGACGGGCACAGGCTCAGCCCAGTATTGCCCGTATCCTGGCGGTGAGTGAATGAGGGGTGAAGGGTTTGTCGATGAAACCGGCGGCACCGCGGTCGAGCGCCCTGCGGACCTTTTCGTCCAGCGAGAAACCGGAGGTCACCAGCACTTTCGCCTTCGGGTCGACATCCAGCAGCGCGGCGAGGACCTCGATTCCCGACATCCGGGGCATGGACATGTCGAGGAGCACCAGGTCAATCGCTCCCGCGGCGTCGCGGAACGCGCGTACGCCCTCTTCGCCGCCCGGCGCCACGATCACCGAATAGCCGGCGCGCTCCAGGATGGCGCGGGCGACGGTCCTGATGGGCGCCTCGTCGTCGATCACGAGCACCGTGCCGCTGCCGGACTCGATGCCACCGCGGTCCTCCCGGCGGCTCAGGGTCCGCTCCTCTCCGGCGAGCGGAAGGTAGAAGCTCACGGTGCTCCCCCTGCCGGGCGAGGAATCGACGTCGATGAACCCGCCGTGCTGCCTGACGATGTTATACACCATCGCAAGGCCGAGCCCCGTCCCGCTCCCGCTCTCCTTGGTCGTGAAAAAGGGCTCGAATATCCTTTTCCTGGTCTCCTCGTCCATCCCCACCCCGTCGTCGCCGACGGAAATGAAGGCGTAAGTTCCGCCGCCGGCCGCGAGGGGATGCGCCGTAACGGAGGTCTCGCCGGGGCCGGCGATCCCGGCCCGCGCGCGCAGGGTGCCGCCTTCCGTGGCGGAATCGCCCCGCATGATCGTCATGGCGTGCGAGGCGTTGAGGCAGAGATTGAGGATGGCCTGTTCGATGCGCGTGGGATCGGCGCTCACCATGACGGGAGTCTCGTGGAAACCGAAGTCGAGCGCCACGCTCTTCGGGAGGCTGTTGCGGCAGAGGTTCAGCACGTTCTCGAGGGAGCGGTTGAGGTCGACCGGCGAGAATTCCATCCGCTGCTTTCGCGAGAGGGACAGCAGCTGGCGTATCATGTCCGCGGCCCTTTCGGACGACCGCTTCAGGGTTTCGATGAACGAGCTCACCTCGTCGCCCTTGTTCAGGGATTCGTCTTTAAGGATGAGCTCGAGCACGCTCACGCTTCCCAGGATGCCCCCGAGCACGTTGTTGAAATCGTGCGCCAGTCCCCCGACGAGCGTTCCCACGGCCTCCATCTTCTGCGCCTGCATGAGCTGTTCCTCGAGGGCGGTCTGCGCGGTGATGTCGCGCCGTATCGACGCGTACCCGGTGATGACGCCGGCGGCGTCGCGGATGGGGGAGATGCTTCCCTCCAGCCTGACCGTCGAACCGTCCCTGCGCCTGTTGACGATCTCTCCCCTCCATACTCCGCCGGAGGTTATCGTCGTCCAGATGTCGCGGTAGAACGCTTCCTCGTGCTTTCCGCTTTTCAGCGTGCGGGTATTTCTGCCCGTCACCTCCTCGGGCCTGAATCCGCTGATGCGCTCGAAGGCCGGGTTGACGTATACGATCTTACCCTCCGTGTCGGTGATGATGATCTCCTCCTCCGCCTGGTGGACGACGGTCGCCAGCCTGTTGAGCTCGGATTCGTAGTGCTTCCGCTCCGTGAGATCGTGGAAGATTATGAGGTTCCAGTTGCCGAACGAGGAGAGGCGGAACTCGATGTATTTCCTGGAGCCGTCGCGCGCGGTGAAAACCGCCTCGAGCGGCGCGATTTCGGTCCCGCGTGCGCGCTCCTCCCCTATCCGGGAGCGCCATTCGCGCCGCAGGCTCTCCCGGTACTCCTCGTCCGGAAACGCGAGCCGCCAGCCGTCCTCGGTCGAGACGATGTCGGACGAGTCGTAACCGAAGAGATCAACCAGCTTTTTGTTAAGGTAGGTTATGCGGTAGTCATTTCCGAAAATGGCCATCGCCACGGGCGAATTGTCGATGAGCCGGCGCAGCCGCTCCTCGCTTTCGCGCAGCGACTGCTGCGCCTCGACGAGCTCCGCGTTCTGGCGTTCGAACTCCTCGTTGGAGGCGATGAGCTCCTCGTTCGCCGAGCCCAGTTCTTCGTTGGAGCGCGCCAGTTCCTCGTTCCTCCTGCCGATCTCGATCTCGGAGCGGCGGAGACCGTTTTCCAGTGCGCGCATCCTGTCCACGAGGCCCAGCGAACCGAGGAGGATGAGCCAGAGATAGGAGGGTTCCAGGCTCCACTCGGTGAAGGCGTTGGAGGGAATCGTTCCGAGCGCGGTGAGGGAGGAGAGTATATTGACGAATACGACGATCACGCCGCCGAGAAGGAAGTAGCGGGCGAAGCGGTTTCTGCGGGAAAAGAGATACATGATCGAGCCCAGCACGAGAGCGCCGTATGCCATGAAGATGTAGTAGCTCGCCGGCATGACGTACTCGAAAGGCGCCGCGATCGAGACCGCGACGGCAGCGGGAAAGACGATCCAGCAGAATGCCGAGAACAGACGGTCGATTCGCGGATTGTTTTTGCCGGTTTCGAGCGTGGCTCGGAGAAAATGGGCGGAGCTCACGCCGGCCATGTTGAGGAAGACGGGCAGGGAGGCGTTCGCCCAGCAGGGCCAGTTCGGCCAGAGATACTGGTAGGCGAAGCCCCGGAGCGACAGCTGGTGAAGAAGTATGGAGCCGATAAAAAGCGAGAACATGAGGTAGACGCGGTCGGGAATGTAGAGGAACAGCAGCAGGAAGAAAACCGCCGTCAGGAACATCATTCCGTAAATGAACCAGATGAACGGCAGGTACCTGCTCCGCGCATCGAAAAAGCCGCTTTCCGAGTAAATCCGCGCACGGAAGCGCAGCGAACCGGAGGTCACGACGCGCAGGTACACGGTGGTCGCCCCGGGTTGGAGGTTCAGCCTGAAAACAAAATTCGGGTCGTTGATGCGCCGTTCGGCGAACGGTATGCCGTCGCCCGCGCGCTTCAGATCAAAGCCCCCCCTTCCGTCCGGGATGAACAGCTCGACCAGGTCGATCGTTGGGAAATCGATCTCCAGCAATTCCCTGCCGGTTTTCGAGGCCGGGTTTATCAGCGTTGCCCTGAACCAGTAGGCGCTCCTGACATAGCCGAATCCGACGTAATCGCGGCCGACCGGCCGCCAGGGACGCGGCCTTCCGGCAATATCGGCGATGTCCGAACCTTCCCGGTCCTCGGTATATTCGAGGTGCCGGGATATATTGACCGATGGGACCGATTCGTCGACGCGGACCGGAAGCCCCGTCGCGGCGCCGTGATAAAACGCCCACAGGGCGGACGCGATCACGAGGACGCGGACCGTCGCGGAACGAAAGAGCGGGCGTTTTGTGAGGGTCATAGTATCTTTCGGGGAGCGCCGGACCGTGAGCGCGCGAGTCAAGCGTATGGCGTCGCTTCCTCCTGATACGGTATTGGGGGAGGTGCCCGCGGAATAATCAATCATAAAATTCAAACGCCGCCCTCACCCGGGGCGGTGAACCGGTCGTGGATAAAATAATATTTGCATTATTCTTTCGCCGGTCGCACAATAACAGAGTCGCTGCTTTACCGGGTGTCATCGCGAACCCCGGCTTTATCGGGGCGTGGCAATCTCATAAAGCATTTGGTTTCTTGGTAAAAACTTGTTGCCTTGTGAGATCGCCGCGTCGGCCAGCGGCCTCCTCGCGATGACACTCGCCGGTTACGCAACAAGTCGGATGGCTGTCGCATGGAAACAGGCAATGACCCGATTCCGATACATCGCCGCGATCGCGGCACTGGGCCTCGCGTGCGGCACGCATCCCGCGGCCTGTTCCCGCGGGGAGAAGGTTAAAATCGCCGTCATGACCCGCCTCCAGTCCGGCTCCACCGTGGGCTCGAGCGAGGTCAACGCCTCGAAGCTTTTCCTGGAAGAGCGCGGTGTGCGGAACATCGAGATCGTGCCCTTCAACGACGACTGGGAACCGGAGCGGGCCGTCGAAGCCTACACCGAGATGCGCGCGCAGGGGCTGCGCGTGCTGATAACGAGCCACGTTTCCACCTGCGCGCTGGCCCTGCGGGAATCGATAAACAGGGACCGGGTCCTCACCATGGTCACCGGCTCGGCCACCGACGAGCTCTCGGGAAGCGACGACTACATCTTCCGCAACGTGCAGGACGTCCGCACCGAACAGAAGAGCATAGCCGGATACGTCAACGGCCTGCCCGGAGGCTCACTTCTCGTTATCCGCGATACCGACAACCATTCATACACGACTCCGGCCCTGAGGTATTTCCTGGCGGGCCTTGAGAAGCCATCGGTCCGGGTGATCGACTTTTCGGTCGCCTCGCTCGATACGGCGGCGCTCGCGGCCGAAATACGGAAACAGGCCTTCGATAACGTCTATATGCTCGTGGGCGGATACAAGGTCGTGGCGGGAACGATCGCCCAGATGGCCAAAAAAGCGAGCCCGGGCGCGCGGATAGTCTTCACCCCCTGGATGAAGACCCCGGCCCTTCTGCGAACGCTCGGCGGAGCGGTAAAGGATTCTGTCATGCCCTCGCATTATCCGCCCCGCCGCGAGTCGAAGGCCGTCGACGAGTACGTGAGCGGATTCAAGAGTCGTTTCGGCTATGCCCCCACGTTCATCAGCCTGAACGTCTACACGGCCCTCGAAATCCTCTCGGCCGCGATCGCGGAGGGAAACACGACTCCGGATGAAATAAAATCATATCTGCTCAAAACGAAAAGCTTCGAGACCAGGTTCGGCGAGGTGGTCTTCGACGCTTATGGTGATGTAACGAAGCCATTGTACTTCATAACCGATCTTGAAAATGAATTCTAGGCCCATACGCTCGATTCGCACCATCTTCGCGGCGCTCGAGGGGATAACCCTGTTCGTCGCGATCCTGTTTGTCGTGGTCCTGTTCACCCTCATAGAGCGGGAGATAAAAAGCTCCTACTTTAAAAGCCAGTCCCGCGAGGTCGACAAGGTCGAGACGACCATACGGAGCTTTATCGAGGAAAACCGGGACCTGTTCTCCGTCTTCGTCCGCATGCCCGACAAAGCGGCGGCCGTCGCGCTCCTGCCCAGTTTCACCGACATATATTTCTGCGATGACCGCTTCGCCGTCACCCGTATCGTCAGGAAGGAGCCGACAAGCCCCGTGTTCCCCGGGTACGACCTGGGCAGGAGCATGCTCGCCGGAATGCTCGGGACGATCGACGCCTCCAGCCCGGTGGTCGCGGCGATGTTTCGCGCGCCCGAGGACGAGCGGCTGAGCGTCTACGTGGGGGCGCGGGCGGGCGCGGAGTACATGGTGGGAAGGATCGGCATCGCCCCGCTCAACTCGGCGCTGCAGAGAATCGCGGATTACAGCGGCAGTATCGTGATCATCGCCACGGAAGACGGCTATATACTGTCGAGCTCGGGGAACCCGCTGCATCTGCACATTCTGCCCGACGGCGCAAGCTCCGAGATGAACGTCGCCGGGGTCGATTACCTCTATATGCGCAAGCACAGCCGCGCGCTCGACAAGGACATCGCCATCCTCACGCCGAGTTCCACGGTCTACGCCCTGCTCGATGGCGTCGAGCGCTACTCGCGCCTGTTCATCATACTCTTCGCGCTGATCATACTCGCCAAGATCTTCGGCCAGACGGTGCTGGTCATGCGCCCCTTCGGCAGGTTCAGCGCCCTCATACGGCGCTGGGAGCCCGACGCGCCGGTCCCCGGGATCCCGCCGGAATTTTTACGGTACGAGGAAATCGCTTCGCTCTACAAGAGTTTCAACGACAAGTCCGAGCAGATCCACGAGGCGGTTAAGGCGCTCCGCGAAAGCGAGCGACTGCTCAAGATACAGCGCGATCTCGGCATGGATCTGGGCAGCTCGATGGATCTTCCCGCGGCCCTCGGCCTCATGCTCGAGGCCGCGCTGAAGATCGAGGGGATAGACAGCGGGGGCATCTACCTCGTCGACGAGGAGACCGGGACGGTGGAGCTGGCCGCATCGGCGGGGCTCTCCTCCGAGTTCATCAACAGGGTCACGCGGTACGACGCGGATTCGCCCGGCGTGCGCGTGGTCATGGAGGGGCTCCCGCTGTATATCGAGGAGCGCGAGCTGAGGGAAAGAAGAGTGGGTGTGGGGCTCGAGCCCCTGGAGCGGGAGGGGCTCAGGATGCTGGCCGTGGTGCCGATCCGCCACCTGGGACGCAGCATCGCCTGCATCAACGTGGCCTCGAAGAGCGTCTCCCGGATCCCTCAGACCTCGCGCAACGCCCTCGAGTCGATGGCCTCCGCGCTGGGCAACGTCATCGTGCGCATCCGGCATCAGGACCGGGTGGCGGCCTCGCTGCGCGAGAAGGAGATCCTCCTGAAAGAGATACATCACCGGGTGAAGAACAATTTCCAGGTGATCATAAGCCTGCTCAACCTGCACTCCAAGAACATAAAGAACGAGGAGCTGCTGCGGCATTTCAACGATTCTCGCAACCGCATACGCGCCATGGCCCTCATCCACGAAAAGCTCTACCAGTCGGGCGATTTCGCCCACATAGATTTCGCCGCGTACATGGAAACGCTCACCTCCGAGCTCTGCTCGCTCTATTCCTCTCCCTCTAGTCCCGTTGCCTGCAGGCTCAACGTCGAACGGATCAACATCCCCATCGACCTCGCCATCCCCTGTTCCCTCATCGTCAACGAGATCCTTTCCAACTCGCTGAAGTACGCCTTCCCTTCGCCGTGGGAGGGGAGCGCCGAAATACTTCTCAAAATGCGCGTAAGGGATGACGGTTCGGTGGAGCTCGAGATATCGGATAACGGAATAGGCATCCCTGAGGGCGTCGAGGTGGGGGCGGCCGACGCCGATACCCTCGGCCTTTCGCTCATCGGCCTGCTCGTCCACCAGATAAAGGGGACGATCGAGCTCGACCGCTCCGGCGGAACGCGCTACACCATCGCATTCCGCGGCGGGGAATAATTCCGATTTATTTGTTGATTATTGCCCGCCCGGCTGTACTATCTGCGTGTCTTCTCCGTCGTTGACGTCCCCGGCGGTTCCCGGTCTTCGCGAAGAGCGCGGGCCCGGCGGGTAACTCCACCTCTCAAAGGATATGGAATATGGCGACCGTTAAGCGGGCCTCTAAGAAGGAGATTTTCGGCTGGGCGATGTTCGACTTCGCCAACTCGTCGTACACCACCGTCATCGTCACCGTGGTCTTCAGCGTCATCTTCCCGCGGCTCATCGTGGGCGACGCGCCCGAGTACCGAACCGGGAATTTACTGTGGAGCCTCTCGCTCTCCATAAGCTATTTTCTGGTACTGCTCTCCGCACCCGTGTTTGGCGCCATCATGGACTACACGGCAGCCAAGAAGCGCTTTCTCTTCGCGGCGACGATCCTCACGGTGCTCACCACCTCGTCGCTCTATTTCGTCACACCCGGCGCGGTGTACCTGGGGATGTTTCTCATCGTGATCTCCAACATAGGCTTCTCTCTGTCGGAATCCTTCGTTTCGAGCTTCCTGACCAACCTCGGGCCTCCCGAGGACCTCGGCAAGATCTCCGGCTACGCATGGGGCTTCGGCTATTTCGGCGGCCTCTTTTCGACGGCGCTGGTGATGTTCGGGCTCGGCGCGCTCACCATGGAGAACTTCCCGAACCTTCGCTTCGTCGGCCCGATCACGGGCGTCTTCTTCCTGCTGGCGGCCATTCCCACCTTCCTGTGGGTGCGCGAGCCCGGCACGCCGCGGACGCTTCCCGCGGGCCGCTCGTACGTCGGCGTCGGGATCGAACGCATCCGCAAGACCATCGTCGACATCAGGGACTACCGCGACCTCGCCATCCTTCTGGCGTCGTTCTTCTTCGCCTACGCGGGACTGTCCATCGTCATAAGCTTCGCGTTCATCTACGGTGACCAGGTGATCAAGTGGACGCCGCTCACGCAGATGCTCATGTTCGTCATCACGCAGTTCACCGCGGCAGGCGGCGCCTTTTTCTTCGGCCTGCTGCAAGACCGCTGGGGCCCCAAAAGAACCTTCATGCTGACCCTCGTGCTCTGGGTTGCGGCGGTCACTCTCATCTACGGCGTGGACGACGTTACCGTTTTCCTGAACGGCCTCCTGGGCACGTCGATCGAAACGCAGAAGATGTTCCTCGTGGTTGGATCGATCGCGGGCCTCGGCCTGGGGGCCACGCAGTCGGCCTGCCGGGCCATGGTCGGCATCTTCGCCCCCGAGTCCAAGTCGGGCGAGTTCTTCGGCCTGTGGGGGCTCACCGGCAGGCTCGCCGCGATCTTCGGCCTCATGGGTCTGGGCTTTTTACAGGTGTCGTTCGGGCTGAAGAACGCGGTGCTGTTGTGCTCGATATTCTTCGTCATCTCGATCTGCGTGGTCTTCTTCGTCAACGAGAAGCGCGGCCGCGCGGCCGCCGTCGAGCACGAAGGCGAGTGATGAACCTCTCGGTCCTGGGTGTTTCGGGAAGCCCCGTTAAAGGCGGCAACGTCGAGGTTTTCATGCGCGCCATGCTCGACGAGGCGGCGCGCCGCGGAGCCTCGGTCGAGGCCGCGGACCTCTCGCGGCTCGATATACGCGACTGCGTGCACTGCAATTTCTGCCTGCGGAAGCAGGAGCCGGGCCGCTACTGCTCCATAAAGGACGACGCGCAGCAACTGTTCGAAAAGGCCGAGCGCGCCGACATCCTCCTGCTCGCAAGCCCGGTCTATTTCATGCGCACGAGCGGCCGCATGGCCTGTTTCCTCGACCGCCTGCGCGTTTTCGTCTTCGGAAACATCGCCGGCGGGCGGATGCGCGACAAGATCGGCGTGAGCGCGGCCGTGGCCTGGGCCCGGCACGGCGGCTTCGAGACCACGCACCTGTCGCACCTCTACGCCTTCCTCACCCTCGAGATGATACCCGCCAGCGCGCACGATTCCATAAGCCCGCTCGGCGCCTCGGCCGTGGCGAGCGAATCCGGTGCCGGTTCCTTCGATCCGGCGGTGCGCCTGGGCGCTGAGCGAGACCTCGCGGGCATCGAATCCGGCCTGACGATCGTCGCGCGCGCGATGGAGCTCGCCGCGGTGATGAAGCGGGGAATGTGCTAGGGCCTGCCCGGCGAGGAAGGACCGATGAAAATCACACTGCCATACGGGCGAACGGGGCTCGAACTCGAGCTTCCCGATTCGGTAACCGTCATACGGGGGGTCGGCGAAACGGCGCTTCCGGACCCCGTCCGAGCGCTCTCAGCGGCGCTCGAAAAGCCGATCGAATCCGCGCCCCTGCGGGAGCTGGTGAAAGATAAAGACCGCGTGGCGATCGTCCATTCCGACATCACCCGCGCCACGCCGAACGGACTCATCCTGCCGCCGATTCTCGAATCCCTCGCGGCGGCGGGCGTTCCCGACGGCAATATCACCCTGATCAACGCCACCGGCATGCACCGGGCGCAGACCGACGCGGAGCTGCGCGCAATGCTGGGAGACGATATCGTCGCGCGTTATAGAATCGTTCAACACGACGCGCGCGACGCCGCGACGCTCGTCCATGCGGGGACCACCCTGACGGGGAACGGGTTGTACCTCAACCGGGCCTGGATGGAGGCCGATTTCCGCATCGCCACCGGATTCATAGAGCCGCATTTCTTCGCCGGGTTCAGCGGCGGTCCCAAGGCCGTATTGCCCGGTATCGCCGGGGAGCCGAGCATACTGTACAACCATCGCGCGTCGAACATCGACCACCCGAGCGCGACCTGGGGCGTCACCGACGGCAACCCGGTGTGGGAGGAGATGGCGGAGGCCGCGCGGCTCGCGCGCACGGACTTTCTTGTTAACGTGACGCTCGACGCGGAGAAACGCGTTACGGGAGTGTTCGCGGGCGATCCGGTTTCGGCCCACCGCGCGGGGTGCGCGCACGTTCGAAGCTTCGCGATGGCCGCGGTCGACGCGCCGTTCGATATCGTGATAACCTCCAACAGCGGCTATCCGCTCGACCAGAATCTCTACCAGGCGGTAAAGGGGATGAGCGCCGCCGCGCAGATAACGGCTTACGGAGGCTCGATCATGCTGGCCGCCGCGTGCGAGGAGGGGCTCCCCGCGGGAAGCTGTTACGACCGGCTGCTCTCGCGCTTCCGCGATCCCGAGTCGTTTCTCACGGCGCTGGAGGATGGCGCCGTTTCCGAGGCCGAGCAGTGGCAGGTGCAGGTACAGGCGAAGATACTCTTTAAAAACGAGGTCTTTCTCCACAGCGACGGTCTCGAGGCGGCCGAGATCGAACGGGCCATGCTTCGTCCCTGCGCCGATATTCCCTCGAAGCTGGGCGAGCTCCTCAGGCGCTACGGGGACCGCGCGCGCGTCGCCGTGATGCCCGACGGGCCGCAGTGCATCCCGTACGTGCGGTAACCCCGCGCAGAGCGATACCGGCGCGCCGGGTGTACGGGCGGACCACGAACGGCCGACCCGCCGCCGTGTACTCATCCCGGGATCGACCGCTTGATTGGAATACGACGGAAAGCTAGAACATCAGGTATCCCTGCACCAAGAGGAGCTGGCCGGCGAGGTAGGTGCTCATGGTGTACACGCGTTCGTTCGCGATCTCGCGCGCGAATTTGTTGTAGGCGTTGATGATGTCCGAGATCATGAAGACGAAGGCCCCCGCCATCGCCGTGAGCACGCCGGGAAGCGCGGCCGTTCCCATCGGCAGCACCGTCACCGCCCCCATCACCACGAAGATGACGGTGTAGGCGAGGATCGCCTTTTTCATCGCGCCCGCGTGCGGTCCTATGAGGCGGTAGCCGAACGCGCCCGTGGCGATATACGGAATCAGGAGAAGCCACGCGGGTGCCGGGAAGTCATCCATCCCGGAAACGTAGGACGCGAAGACGACGATGTAAAAGACGTGTCCCAGGAGAAAGGCGACGAGCCCCGGGCGGAAATAGCGGCGCGTTTTTTCCGGATCGGGAATCATCAGGAAGATGTCGCCCAGCCAGCCGAAGGCGATCGCCGCTATCATGAACGGGTTCGGCGTTTCGGCCGAGGCCATGTAGTAAAGGGCGAGCGCGGGCATTAGCAGGGGCTTTACGAAGTAACGCCCCGGCATGTATTTGAATCCTTCGCTTACAACGTGCGCCGTCGCCAGTACGAGAAATGCCGCGAGAAAAACAGTCGGTGTCATCGAGGAGCCTCCTTGTTGCCGGTCGTGCAAGAGCTTTGCTTATCAGTGCGCATAATCTTCATTAAATCAATTCTTTTTACGGATGCGGCGGGCCCCCGATTTATTCTTGCCCGTTCCGGCGGATACGGATATTGTCGAGAGGCGATTTTCGGGCGGCGGCGTGCCGTCCGGCGAAGGCAGGGGAGCGGTATATGATCGACGCCGCCGAACGGCGCTACATACTCGAGCGCGCGTACATACCCGAGCACAGCCCGGAGCTCATGACGCTCGTCTCGGGCGGGGAGGCTCATCTCGTCGACGACTGCGTGATTTATACCGGCCGGGACTGGCTGATCGTGGTGGGCTATCCGCTTTCCGGCGGTCCGGACCAGGAGAGGCTCGGTGCGCTCGTCGGGCGGCTGCGCGCGGACCGCGCGCAGTGCTCCTGCCGGGTCATCGCGCCGTCGATTCCGGAAGCGCTGTCCTCCGCGGCCGCGGAACGGGAGAGCGATATGTACTATCGGCTCGATCTCGGGAGTTTCGCGCCGGCGCGGCGGCTCCTGCGCGAAACCGGGCGCGCCGCGGAGCGGCTTTCCGTCGAACGCTCGGACTCCATGGGCGGGGAACACCGGCGGCTGACGGATGAGTTTCTGCGGCATGCCCGGGTCGGTGCCCGTGTGGAGGGGCTGTACCGTGCGATGCCGTCCTACACGCGTTCGTCGCGCTCGGCGCTCGTTTTGAGCGCGCGCACCCTCCGCGGCGAGCTCGCCGCGTTTTACGTGCTGGACATGGCGCCCGACGCGTTCGCGAGCTATATCGTGGGCTGCCACTCGGGATCGGTGGACGCCCCGCACGCGTCGGACCTGCTTTTCCTGGAGATGGTCGCCGCGGCGCGGGAGCACGGCAAACGCTCGATCGACCTCGGGCTCGGAGTGAACGAGGGGATCCGGCGCTTCAAGTTGAAGTGGGGCGCGATGGAGTTCCTGCCGTATCGGATGTGCGGACTTGTCGCCACGCCTGAAGCGAAGGCGGCCGCTCCGTCGCTTGATTCCGGTCGGGACGCGTCGCCGTCACGGTTCGAGCGGGTCATGTTCTGGAGGAAGCGCGAAAGCGAGTACAGAATGCTCTGGGAGATCCGCCGCGGCCGGGCGCTGAACCTCCTCGGCGGCACGGCGCATTTCTTCTGCCGCTCGTTTCGCCGGTCGTTCGAGCGCATCATCGGTGGCGTGGACTGCGTGCTTTTCGAGGGGCCGCTGGGCGAGGAGAGCATGCGGCTCGTGCGCGAGCGGGGAACGGAGGCCACCGGGCGTTCGCCGCTCTACGAGGCGCTCGATCGCCAGACGCGCTCGAAGATCGCCCGCGAATTCGCCCCGCCGGCCTTGCGCCCGGCGCTTCATTCGGGCTTTGCGCCGTCGCTGCATCACTCCATCGAGGACGAGATCTGCCGCGATCTCATGGAGGGGAAAAAGCCGTGGCTGGCCTTTTTCGGCATGTGGACCGAGTTCCTGCGAAAGCGCGGCTGGGTTCATTCGGTCGATCTCGAGGCGCACGGGGTGGCCGCGCGCCTGGGGAAAAAAATCGTATACCTCGAAAGCATCGAGGAGCAGGTGGAGGCGATGGAGGGGATTCCCTTCGATTCCATAGTCGCGTTCCTGGGAATGATGGACCGGTGGGAGGCCCTCTCGCGCGAGCACGCCAGGCGTTTCATCGCCGGCGATACAGAGCGCATCTTCAAGGCCGTAAGCTATTTTCCCTCGCGCTGCGAATCCATCATCGACTGCCGCGACCCGGTGTTTTTCGAGCGCATGACCCCGTATATCGAAAAGGGCAACGCCGCCGTGCTGGTCGGCGCGAGCCATCTCCCGGGCCTGCGCGGACGGCTCGAAGATGCCGGCTGGACGATCGGACCGTACGAACGATGATCTGGCCATGGAAACGCGCCCGCATCCGGGCGACCGCCTATCTTCCGGAGCATCTCCCTGACTATGTGCTTGCCGTGATGGGTGGAGAGGCGGACCTCATGAACGACCATCTCTGTTACAGCCGCGGCGGTACGCTCGTGCTGGTCGGCTATCCCCTGGGCGGGCGCTTCGACTCCGCCGCGCTCGCCTCCGTCGTGGAGCGTGCCCTGCGCTACTATCGTCCCTCGCTGCTCTCGCTCATCGCCCCCGTGATACCGCCGCTCGATCTCGCCGAAGCGGGCCGCGGATCGGACCGCTATTACCGGCTCGAGCTCGACCGCCTCCGTATCGGCCAGAAGACGCGCAACATGATAAAGGGCGCAATGCGCTCGCTGTCCGTTTCGGAGGACCGCGTTCTGGGAGATGAACACCGCGCGCTCATCGACTCCTTCCTCGATCGCGCGCGGGCCGATGACTCCGTGCGCCGGATTTACGGCGGGATGCCGCGCTACGTGGAGCGTTCGAAGAGCTCGCTGGTTCTGAGCGCGCGCGACGGGCGGGGGCGCCTCATCGCGTTCGACGTGGCCGATTTCGGGTCCGGGGAATACGCCTTCTACATGTTCAATATCCGCTCGCGTGAAGGGGGAGTTCCCGGGGCGTCGGACCTTCTGCTTCACGAACTCGTGCTCCGGGCGAAAGACGCGGGCAGGCGCTATGTCAACCTGGGTCTCGGCATAAACGACGGGATAGTTTTCTTCAAGGAGAAGTGGGGAGGGGCTCCCTTTGTCGGTTACGAGCACCGCCTGTACGACGTCGGCGGCCGAATCATCGAACGGCTGCTTGCAAGATAGTTCCGGTTCAGGCCTTTTTGAGCGCTTCGATGAGCTTTTTAAAATGCCGTTCCGTCTCGCGGATTATTTCCTCCGACGCGACGTCATCGTGATACTTCATGATGTCCTCCGCTGTTGAGTTTCGTTCCTTCCGGTCCTTCATGGCCCGCCGCTCCCGTCTCAAAGAATAGCCCGGATGCGGAAATCCTTCCATTTTATTAATCGGCATCGGCCGGAAATCATAATTGACAAAAAATGCACTGATATTATTTTACAACATACAAGCGAATATAA
>CAZVEG010000077.1:0-17678 GCA_964625625.1 uncultured Leptospirales bacterium
TAATTACATCAACCAGCACCGACATCTGGTCCTCCCAGCCCCTGCCGTCGATGTCCTTCCATCCAAGTCCGCCGCCAAGAGGCCCGGGCCCGCCGCCGATGCGCACCCTGGGCGCCCGCGAGATTAAGCCCTCACGCCTGCTCTCCGTGCGGGCCGTATCGCTGACAGCGCCGCGTACCATTGCGCCCTTCACCGCCGCGGTCTCAATCTTCTCCTTTTTCTCCTTCACCTCGAGCCGTCTCTTCGATATGAAATCGACCTTCGAGCGCGCGACACGGTTCTCCCTGGCGGAGGCCAGATCTCTCCGGTACGTATAGGTCTCGCGATCCTCATCCACAATGAAGCCCTCTATCATCTCCCCGCTCATCAGATAGATGAAGCGCCTCTGCCTGTACTCGTCGTGATACACCGTGCGCAGTATTTCGCCGCGCGGGATGGACCTTCTCCCCCCGGCCGAAAGTGCGAGCTGGACCTCGCGGTCGTTCTCCCTCACGACCCTGCCCTCTACGATGCTTCCATCTTTCAAAAAGACCGACTCGGCCGCCAGCGCGGCCGGATACATAATGAGTACGACCATAACCGCCGACCACGCGGCCGCTGGAACCGTTCGCGCCATCGCATCCTCCCATCGTACCGTTGTCATTCATCCGGTCGCGTCGCGGAGACGGCGAGAGCTTCCGCCGACCCGGATTTCGTATCAGACTCGCACGAATTCCACACCGTGTCTGTCAAACAATATGACGGCCGTGTTATTTTCAGGCTCCCGCCCGCGGGCGCGATACGCGATAAATCTCTTGACACGAGCCCCGGCGGACATCGAACATGAATGAGTTCTCTTCCGGCTCTACCGCATCCATGCGGCGCGGACATACATACAGGGGCATCGATACATCGCATATGCGAACGCGGCCGAAATTATACCTGTTCCTCGTACTCCTCGTCCTCGCCCGCGCGCCGGCGGCGGCCCACTCCGCGTTGGAGGCCCTGGTTCTCGGCGAGAGCGTACGGAGCCTTCCCATCGGCCGCTCCATCGAAGTCCTCGACGACCCCGCGGGGAACCTTGCCATTGAAGATGTCCTCTCCGGCGAGAGAGAGCGCGACTTCGCGAGGCCGTCGGAAAAGACCCCCTACGCCTCCAACGACAGTGCGGCCTGCTGGGCGCGCTTCCGCCTGAGCAACCCGCTCGACCGCCCGCGCGAGCTCGTGCTCGAGATCGGCTTCGCGCCGCTCGAGCTCGTCGAGCTGTACGTCACCGGCCCGGACGGCGCGCGCTCCGTAATGCGCGCGGGATACGCGGTGCCCTTTTCCGAGCGTCCCGTACGCCATCTCAAACCGGCGTTCCCGCTCACGCTGGCACCCGGCGAGACCGCGGTCTTTTATCTCCGCATTCAGAGCCGCGTCTGGAAGATCTTTCCCTGCATAGTGCATTCCAAGGCCGATTTTCACGCCGAGAGCATGATCACCTTCGCCGCGCTCGGGCTCTTCTACGGGGGGCTCATCATCCTCTTTCTCAACGCGCTCGTCCTGGTCTACAAACTGCGCGAGGCCGCGACGCTCTACCTGAGCATGTTCGTGCTGTCGTTCCTGGTGTTCCTCCCCACGATAGACGGCAGCGCCGCCGTACTCTATCCCTTCGTTCCTCACACCCTGCTCCTCGGCGGGCACACCCCGGCGGTGCTGATAGAGAACGCGCTCTTTCTGCTCTTCGCCCGCAGCTACCTCGACACGCCGCGGAATCTTCCGCGCTTCGACCGCGCGCTTGTAATCGCCGCGGCGGCTTCCGCGCTCGTCCTGCCGCTGGCGCTCT
Organism: uncultured Leptospirales bacterium; assembly: GCA_964625625.1. GTDB lineage: Bacteria > Spirochaetota > UBA4802 > UBA4802 > UBA5368 > MVZN01. The sequence continues at coordinate 1,808 of CAZVEG010000077.1, forward strand.
TCGCGGACGTGTTCACGCTCACGCGCGTGCTCATGATATCCACCGCGCTTATCGGGATCTCGACCGGGATCGCGCTGTATCTTCGCGCGGTGCGGCGCGCCCGCGATTTTCTGCTCGCGCTCCTTCCGGTGTGCGTTACCACGGTACTTCTCATGCTCCGCGACCTCGCCGTGCTCGAGGACTCCGCGTTCATACGGGTAAGCCCCTACGTGGGTACGCTCTGCATGTCGTTCATCCTGAGCTCCTCGTTCGCCGACCGGTTGAGGAGCGTCACGCGCTCGTACCGGGAGGCCAGGGGCGACCTCACGCGGCTAACGGTCGTGTTGCACAACTCGCTCCTCAACAAGCTCGAGGCCGCCGGGAACTACCTGCGCGCGCAGATAGACTCGGGCGGCCTTTCGTCCGAAAAGCTCTCGTACGCGCAGAGGCTGCTCTCGCACTGCAGCAGCGAGGGGAGGAACATCCTTTTCACGCTGAAAAATTCGGGCTGCGCCGCCGGGCGCCTGGCGCAGGAGCTCCGCTTCCGCGGCGAGATGGCGCTCTATCTCCAGGAGGTTTCCTTCCGTCTGGTCACCGACCTCGAGTCGCCGTACGAGCAACTGGATCCGGACAGCGTCTATTGCGTGATGGCCGTCTACAACGAGCTTCTCAACAACGTGCTCAAGCACTCCGGCGCGCGCGCGGTCGAGGCCGTGCTGGTGCATTGGGGCGGCCGGCTCACGCTGTCGGTGTGGGACGACGGGAAGGGGTTCGAGTACGATCCGGACACCCCGGGCCGCGGCTCGTACGGGTTCGGCCTCATCGGGGAGATCGCGCGGGCGTCGGGCGCCGTCTTCGACGTGTTCTCGTCGCCGGGAAAGGGCACGCTCGCCATGATCTCGCTCCGGCCGCGGCTCAGTCCCCGTCGATAAAGTCCATCAGGTCCGGAAGGTTCAGTTTCTCGTACGCGCGGGAGAGCTGTGTCGCGATCGTGCCGCGGTGCACGCCCATGGCGGCCGCGATTTCGTCCACCGACATCCCCGAGCGCTTCATCCCGAGTATCCGCGCCTGCGCGGGCGAGAGCGTTTCGTAGCGCCTGCGCACCTCGCGAAGCTCGCGCATCAGCCCCACGCTCTTTTCGCTGAGGAGCGACGAATCGATCGAGAAGATGCTTTTGCGGTGGTCCGGCAGCGTGGAGAGTATGATCTTCTTCAGCAGCGCCTCGGACCGCGAGTTCTTCTCAATGTAATCGGCCCCGATGCTCCGGGCCTCGTTGAAGCTCTCGATCTCAGGGTAAGCGGTCATGATGATGATGCGCGCCTCGGGGCGCTTTTTGCGCAGGCGCTTCGCGCACTCCACGCCCGACATGTCCTTCAGCACCACGTCGATGAGGCACACGTCCGGCCTGAAGGGCGAACCGATGTCGCGGATGAAATCGTGTCCGCAGTCGTACTCGCGGTAGAGCACTATATCGCCCTGCCCGCCGAGAAGCTCGCGCAGCGACGCGCGGTAGCCTGCGTCGTCGTCGACGATGGCGAGCTTGACCGGGGGATGTGGCGCGGTGTTCAATCAATACACCTCGGAAGCATGATCTGTGGCATCCCGGCGCGATTTTGTCGATACAAATATCACGAGCCCTCATTCATCGGCATCGTTTCCTGCGCCGCGGGACCGGTCTCCTCCGGCGGTGTCATCCCTCACTTCCTTCAAGTCCTTCGCCAGCTCGAGCGCGATCTTCTCCGCCGCGAAGGGCATTTCCTCTATCAACAGCTTCGCCTGATCGGCCGAATACTCCTGGAGCGATTTCTTGACCCCAAAATCACGCGACCGGTACCAGAAATCTTTGCTCCAGATCTTTTTCCCCGTCCGGTCATACAGTGTGGCCCTGGTCGTGATGGTCAATCCTCCGTACAGGGTGACCCAGAACTGTGACACCTCGACAACGATCACCGATTCGTCTTTGTTCTCGTATTTCTTCCCGACGGGCTTCTGTTCGAACACGGTCGGCGGCCATGCCGGCATCTCCGCCGAGGCCGACTCGACCAGCTTTTTAAGAATGAGCTCGCCAAGGTCGGGGACCACCCGCTCGTCCCTGACCCGTCCCGTCGACGCCCTCTCTATGGCAATCCCCGCCGGCACGGTCAGAAAACCTCCAAGCCCGACCAGGCTCGCGCCCACTACGCTTCCGGCGGTTTTAAACTCTATATCCGCCGTTTTTTTCCATACCGCGCGCACCCTTTCCACTTTCCGGTAATCGGTTTGACGAAGCGTTACGTTACCGCCGCATGAGAGGACGAGCAGGCACACCGCCACGGGGAAAGCCGTTATCCGACATGTTTTCACCGCATGACCTCCGATCTAATAATAGAATTATTCCGAGCCCCGGGGTAACATGCCATTTACATACGATCCCGGTCCCTGTATACACGACCCGACATCAGGCAGATTCACATGCGGAGTGAATTTTGTCTGTCATACAGTTTGACGGGATGGATAATTCTTCGGCGAGACTCTGCCGTATCCGGAGCAACATCATTTCCATGGCCCGGTCCGTGGGAAATACGCTCTGATCTAATCGAATCAATCCGGATTAAAGACCCATCGCATAATAAAAAACGGGGCCTCCCGGCCCCGCCTTTGTTAAATCCGTTATGCGCTACTGATTTGCCGCGGCCTCACTTCCGCTTCTTCAGGCGGTCCTTCACCTTTTCCTTCACCCGCGCGACGGACGGAAGCTCTACCGCGGGAGTGAACTGCACGCCGTTACCGAACGCGTCCTTCACCGATCCGGCAAGTTCCGGCTTCGGACGGAATGAGCCTTCTATGGCCTCGCGGAAGCGGTCAACGTACTCGAACACCGCCGGCACCACGATGAGCGTGATGAGCGTCGAGATGATGAGCCCGCCGATGATGACCACGCCCATGCTCTGCCGATACTGCGCCGCCTCACCGATACCGAGCGCGAGCGGCAGCGTACCCGCCAGCATCGCAAAGGTTGTCATGAGGATGGGGCGAAGCCGGACCATACCGGCACGCCGTATGGCCTCCTTGCGCTCGATCCCCGAGCGCACGCCCTCCAGCGCGAAGTCCACCAGGAGGATCGAGTTCTTCGTAACGAGGCCGAGCAGCATGATGACGCCGATCATGCTGAACATGTCCATGTTGAGCCGTGTGATCAGGAGCGAGAAGAACGCTCCGGAGAGCGCCGGCGGCAGCGCCATGAAAATGGTGACCGGCGTGATGAACGACTCGTAGAGGCTGGCCAGCACCAGGTAGATGAACAGCAGCGAAAGCATGAAGGCGAACATTATATTCGTCATCATGTCCTCGAAGCTGTCGGCCTGTCCCACGAAGGAGTATCCGACGCCCTCGGGCATCGGAAGCTCCTTTTCGAGAAGCTTCCGCGTCTCCTCGATCGCGGTGCCCACCGCCCCGCCGGGGGCGATGTTCGCCATCACCTGGATAACGCGCGCGCGGTCCTGTCGCAGTATTTTCGCCGGGCCCACCGCATCCTTGCCCGTGGCGATGGCGGAAAGCGGAATCATCTTCATCTGTACGTTCGGCACGCGCGTCTCATAAAAAGTCTGCTTGAGGTTGCGCTGCTCGGGCTTCAGGCGCATGCGAACGTCGTATTCGAGCCCCTTGTCCCGAAACTTGCCAACCACGCCGCCCTCGACGTGGTAGCGCAGCTCCATTCCCGCCATCTTGTGGTTGACGCCGAGCGTCTGCATCCTGTGGTTGTCAAGCAAAACCTGGTATTCCGGCTTGCCCGGCTTGTAGCTCGTGCTCACCTCCGCAAGGTCCTTGAACTTCTTCAGCCGCTCGACAACCTTGACCGAGTAATTCTGTAAAACGTCCAGATCCTCTCCCGTAATGTTGAGGATGAACGGCTTGTCCGTGCCGCCGCCCGTGGCGTTATATTCGTCCACCGAGGGCTGCGCGAAGGCGAATTCCACGAGCATTTTCCGTATATCCTTCTTTATCTCGACGCTGTGCCTCTTGCGTCCATCAGACTGGGAAACGAAAAACACGCCCACCACGCCGAGATTATACTCACCCTGGTCATTGCCGGCCTTGATCGTCATGTAATCGACTTCCGGAATGCTCTTTATTTTCTCGGCGATTTTCTGCGCCACTTCCATCGTACCATCAACACTGGTGCCGGCGGGCATCTCGAAATTGACCATCACCTCGTTCTCGTCGGCATCGGGACTGAAGGTCTTTCCGATGAGACCGAAAGCCCCCAGGCTCAGGAAGAAAACCAGCGATGTCACGCCGATGATCATGATGGGCCGATTGACGCTGAAGTCCAGCACCTTCGCGTACAGCGCGTCGATCCGGTCCTGAAGACGATCGAACCAGACCACAAGACGATTCTTCGCCTTTTCGCCGGTGCCGGCGAAATAGGCCGAGAGCAGCGGCGCCACGGCAAGCGCGTCGAAGAGGCTTATGCACATGGCGAAGACCACCGCGAGGCCGAACTGGTGGAAGAAGCGGCCGACGATTCCCTGCAGAAAACCGATGGGCAGGAACACCGCGATGATGGTGAGCGTCGTCGCGAGCACCGCCAGCATCACCTCGGTCGTGCCCACCGCGGCCGCCTTGAAGGCCGGCATGCCCGATTCCAGTTTCCGGAAGATGTTCTCGCGCACCACGATCGCGTCGTCCACGAGGAGACCCACCGAGAGCGAGAGTGCCATTAGCGTCATGAGGTTCACCGTAAATCCCATGAAGTACATGATGACGAAGGCCCCGAGAATGGAGTTCGGTATGGCGATACCCGTGATAATGGTGGATCGAACGTTCCCCAGGAAGAAATATACCACGATGATCGCCAGGAGTATCCCTATGATCATGGTTTCCTGGACATCGGCGATATTGCTTCGTATCCACTTGGCGGTATCGTACACGAACACCATGCGCGGATTGCCGCTGTGCGATTTGATGACCTCGTTCACGCGGTCTATGCGCTTCATGACCCTGTCCGCGACAGCAACCGAGTTCGCTCCCGACTGCTTGTAAACGTCCAGAATTATACAGGGACGCGTTTCCTTTTCGACCTTGCCGGTGTCCTTTCCGCCGAAGAACGACTTTTTCTCCCTGTCCTTCACCGGGTAGTAAATGTAGGCGAGCGTCTTCACGTCCTCCGCGCCGTCGCGCACGGTACCGATCTTGTCGACGGTCACCGCGTTCGCCACGTCTCCGGCGAAGTTCACCACCGATTTCCTGATCTGATCGAGCGCGTTGAATTCGCCGACGGTCTTGAAAATGGTGGAATGATCGCCGCGGTCGAACTTCCCGATTGGAACGTTGGCGCCGGAGTTTTTAAGATTTTCGGCCACGCTGAAGGCAGGTATCTCGTAGGCGTTCAGCCTCGCGCGGTCCAGCTCGATCTGGATTTCGCGCCGGGTGCCGCCCGAAAGCAGCACCTCGCCGACGCCGTCCGCCTGCTCGATGAGCGGCTTGATCTTCTCCTTGACCAGGTCGTACAGCTCGGCCGGAGGCAGTTCGGCCATCACCGCGAGCGTGAGCACGGGCATGTTCGTGAAATCGAACTGCCGTACCAGCGGCTCGTCCTCGAGGTCATCGGGCAGGTTGTTCCGCGCCAGCGCAACCTTCTCGCGCATCTTCTCCTCGGCGTATTTTACATCGGTCTCGTAGGTGAACTCGGCGATCACCACCGAAATGCCCTCGAGGTTCCTAGACGAGAGCCGCTTCATCCCGGAGATGGTGCTCACCTGTTCCTCCAGGGGCTTCGAGATGAGCTTCTCGATTTCCTCCGGAGTCGCGCCGGGATAGACCGTGGTGACGGTCACCACGGGAAAATCGATGGGCGGGAACAGGTCCACGCCCATACGGTTGAGCCCGATCATGCCCGTCACCACCATCAGGATAACGATGCAGCTTATGAAGATCGGACGCTTTATTGAAAACTGGGCTAAATTCATCTGATCACTCCTTGTCGACCCGAATATACTTTTCCACGTCGACGTTGTATCGATCGAAAATCTCGTTCCGGGCAAGGTCGAACTGCAGAAGCGCCACGTTGTACTGCACGAGCGCCTCGAGCTCGCCCTGGCGCGCCTGCACCAGCGAATCGAGCGCGAACTTTACGTTCACCGCGGTCGCCTTGCCCTGCCTGAACCGCGCGAGCAGCCGCTGGTAATAGAGCTCGGACTCGCCGCGCGCCGTGCGCGCCTTGCCGAGCGTCGAATGCAGAAGCCGAACCTGCTCCAGCGAATTCAGCACATCGTCGCGAACCTCGAGCCTTGTCTTCTCGAGGTCGATCCCGGCCTGGCGTCGCTTGAGCTCGGCGTTGCGAAGGTTCACCCTGAGTTCCCGGTCGTCCAGCGGATACGTAAGCTTCGCCCGCGCCTCCCATGATGGATATTTCGCCGAGGCCGTGTCGCGCATGGCCGGGCTGTAGTTTTCGTCCTGCCCCAGGGTATTGAGCCCCATGCTGAGCACGAGCGAGGGAAGCGCGTTGTTCTTATGATAACCGAGCTCACGGTCCGCGTTTTCAAGCATCAGGCGGGCGTTCCGGTAATCCACGCGTTTTTCGAAGGCGGTCTTCACCGCCGCGTCCTCGTCGAGCGCGGGGAGCACGTCCACCAGGTCAGTAACCCCTTCCACCTTCGTGTCAGCCGGCATGTTCATGGTCCTCACCAGTTTGCGCACCGCCTCGCGGTGGCGCTGCGTGGCCGCCTCGAGCCTGGCCTCGCTCGATGCCACGAGGGCGTTGTACTGGTTGAGATCGTAGAGCTCTCCGAGTCCGTAGCGCGCGTTACGCGCGATGATGTCGCGCACCTGCCGCGCCGAGTCAAGCTCGAGGCGGGCGTTCTCCACCGCGGATTTCTGCACGGTGATCGTCCAGTAATCGACCAGCGTGGAGACGACCAGGCCCGAGAGCTCGTTGATGATCGCGGCGCGCTGCATCTGCGCCGCACTGTTCAGCATCTCCTTCTGCAGGCGATCGCCGCGCCCGAATGCGTTGCGCAGCAGTTCCTGCTGCAGGCTCACGAAGAGGGACGGTTTGTGGTAACCCGGCTCTTTCTGTACGCCGAACGCCGGTATGCCCGGATCGTTGGCGTCGAAGAACACCTCCTTCACCCCGGCCGAAATGGTCGTCCCGCTCGAAAAGAGCTTCGAGATGGATGCCGTCGCGTCGTACTGGTACTGGCGGTCACCGGTGAACGCCGACATGCTGGTGGGCGGTGATTTCTGGTTCGCGTACCCGCCCTCCAGGTTCAGAGACGGGGCGAACTTTCCATTAAAGCGCTCGAAGTCGCTGTCGCTCATGATCACGTTGTACTTTGCCGACTGGAGCGTCAGGTTATTCCGGAGCACCAGGTCGATTGCCCGCTCCAGCGTGATGACGTGTCCGGCGATGGTGATCGTCGCCGTTTTTTCACCGCCGGCGGGAGGCATCTCCCCGCCCATGACGGGCCGCGCGCCCGCCATGAGAACGCACGCGGCCATGGCCGCGATCAGAATGTACACTGTTCTATGCACGGATTTCTCCTCTCCTCTGGAAATTGATTTTCTCGATGGTTTTCTTCAGCAGCGTCATTTCCCTTTCGGGAAGCGAGGGTATGACGAGCGTTCCGCCCGCCGGAAGAAGCGCCTTGAACGCGTGGTTCAGCATAAAGGCCAGAACCCGTTCCCTGTAACCTTCCCCGAATATACGATCAAACCACGGGGTCTCCTCCCAGTTCTCGCGGTCGCCGTAATTCAGGACGAACGAGATGAGACTGAGCACGAAGAGCATGGGATTCTCGCATTCGAACTCGCCCGTCCCGATCCCTTCGATGATGGTCCGTTCGATGCGCTCCATTCTCGGGATGAAATAACGCGCCACGATCTCCCGTATATGCATATGGCCGCGCGCAAGTTCGATCGCGATGATGCGGTTGAAGTCGCGGTCATATTCCTGCAGGTGCGTGTGCACCAGAAAATATATGATGGCATACAGACGTTGCGACGGCGATAGTGATTCGAACTCGGCATCGTTCTTGAATTCCGGCTCCCTGTCCACACCGAGGATGAGGTGCAGCACCCGCACGTAGAGCTGCTCCTTGTTCTCGAAATAGTAGTGGATGAGTGCCTGGTTCACGTTCGCCCGCCGGGCGATGGAACTCATCCGAGCCCCGTCGTACCCCCGTTCGGCGAATTCCTTTTTCGCGGCCTGGAGAATCCGGTCCCGCGTCTGGATCTGTTCGGAGTTTAACATCACGAACTTCCTTAAAAAATTAAATGATGGACAGACGCCGCCCAATCACCATATGTTTGGGCGTTTCCATCCTTTTCCGGTATGCAATCTCAGATATACTGGAACAACCGCTGCACGATAGATTCCGTCTAGTCCAATCGATGGCGGGAAAAAATCGAAATAATTAACCAAACGATTAAATTGACCGGTTAATTAAAGTCGCGGCAGGAAATTGTCAACAAAAAAACCAGCAATCCCGGCAATTTAATTGACTTCCGACCCAAAAAACTCAAATCTTCCTACTTCGTACGGCGCGTACCGTCTGCATAGAAGCTCAAATAGACCAAAACATGGAAATAGCCGTTCTAATCCATCAGGGCGGGATGCGTTCCGTATTCAACCGATAACTCGACGCGTGACCGGGTGATATCAGAAAATTTCACCATTATGAAGACAGAGCACCGGAGATCACCATTGAAGAAGAAAACCGCCATCCTGTATACACTGCTCCTTTTCTGCCTGTACCACTGTGCAACGGCCGAAAGGCTGGAGAAAGCCCGTATAGATCCATACTGGAACGATCTGGCCCTGTTCCTCGCGGGCATGAACCAGCGCCCGGAAAGCCCGTTTCGCGAAGCGGCATCGACTCCGCAGTACGCCGGTCATGTCGAAGCCATGAACGCCTTCTGGGAGATGGTCCGCACCGAAAACATAGACCGGATCGCTCCATGGCGGACCACATACCTCGACGGCAAGCGCCACGCCAGGACGGCGTTTTACCCCTTCAGCGGGGCGGACCTGACAAACCTCTACACCTTCTATCCCCATGCGCGGACCTATGTCATGGTCGCCCTCGAGGACCCCGGCACGATACCCGATCCGTTACGACTCAGCACCGGAGAGCTGTCGGAGGGCCTTTCGTCGATTCATCGCGCCATTCAGAGCATAGCGTCGCGCAATTATTTCCACAGCGCCGTCATGCAGCGGGAGCTTCCCAACCGCTACCTGCCGGGCACCGTTCCCGTACTGCTGATCTTCGCGGCGCGCATGGGCCTTCGCGTTACGACCGTCGAGTTGATCGGCATCGACGGCTCGGGCTCCCCTGTCCCGCTTGATAAAAAGGGTGCGATGGACGGAAACGTTCCCTCGACAACGGGCGTGCGCATCGGGTTCATGGCGCCGGGCGAAACGAGCGCGCGCACGATCATCTACCTCGACATGCGCCTGTCCGATCGCGTGCTCGACCCATTGACTCCCGAAGGCAATTTTTTCCGGAAGATGGGCGACTTCGACACGCTGATAAAATCGGCGGTATACCTGCTGCACCGGGGGGGCTTCGGCGAGCTGTGCGCCTTCATGCTCGAGCACAGCCAAACCGTCATCCAGGACGATTCGGGAATGCCCTACAGGCTCTTCGACAAGAACGACTGGGACGCCAGGCTCTTCGGCATCTACACCAGGCCGCGCAGGCTCAAGGATTTACAGAACCCTCCGGACCAGCCGGACCTGGCGCTCGCGTTCAGCGAAAAGAGCGAGCCCCTTCCATTCAGCTTCGGGTACGGCGTGCTGACCGGAAAGGGCAAATCGAACCTGCTGCTCGCCGTTCGGAGAAAAGGCCGCTAAGACCCGTTACGCCCGCCGGAGGCGCTCGGACCGTATCACTCGATCCTGCTCCAGTCTACGGCAACGCCGATCTCCGCGGCCATCGCCTCGATGTCTTTATCGGTATGGAAGAGCATGCCGGCGTCCCTGACCACGATTTTGCCCTTCTCGCGCACGTACTCCGCCGCCTGATGATGGGCGGCGGCCACGAGCTTTTCCTCCTTCGCTCCCTCGGGAAGAAAACCGATCCTGCCGTTACAGACGCATGCGTAGGTCTTATCGGGAGACTCCGCGGCGACACAGAGCGCGGTTCCCCTGATGCCGGCGGCGACCGTCGGGGTGGTGACACGAAACTCGTTAACGTTCTTCAGATTTTTCAGGACGGCCGCCATATACCCGCGCCGCAACTCCAGACGCCCGTCATCCTTCCGCAGGCGATACACCATCAGGGAGTCCGGACCGACCTTGATGATGTTCCGCTCGTCGACCACGATCCGGCACCATGATTTCAGCCCGGTAATGATCGTGTCCCCGTATTCAACCTTCCCGTTCGCCTCCGCGGGAGCGCCGTTAACGGCCACCTCCCCGTCAAGCGCGATGATTGTACCGACCAGCGCCGAGGCCCCGTCCGGCTTTTTTGTACATCCCCCGGACAGACACAGCGCGATAATCATGACCGGTACGACCCGGACACCCCACACATATCGATTCATGGTTTCCCCCTCCCGCTTGTATTCCGTTTCTTAATTCCCGCTGAAAGTCTCCCTTTTCTTCCGGGCGATGTCCGTTCAGCGGAACCCCCGTTATGGTATCAATACGATACCACGAAGTAAATAGAAAAAGTGCCAATGCCCCGGCAAATCGTCCTGTTTCCTTCCATACCAAAACGGCAATTCCGGGATAGGCTTTTACTCCCGGGACAGCCGGGGAGTCATCCGCCGGCATGAACGCCATTAATTGGATTGGGAATCGGGTCCACGCATCCCGGCCACACGTGCCCGCTCCGGCACTCATCTCCTCTTCCCGCAAGGGTACAGGAGCCCGGCGAGGCCAGACGACACGCACGGGCCGTTGCAGATATGATACAGTGTTATTAATAAAAGACCACAAACAGGGGTTGAGCTCAACCTTCAAAAACAGGCACTCGTAAGTCCTGATATTTCGAGGGGTTAAGATCGATTAAAAAATCAAATCGGCACGCCTTATGCTTGATACTATGCAGTGGAGGAAATACCATGAAATTCTCGGTACTCGAAATCTTCTTTATCTTCTGGCTCTCGGCCTTCCTCTGGGTGCTGGTTGAATACTTCTATCAGCGCATTAACAGGCGCGAGAAAAGTCAACTCAATCTCGAATCCCTCGAGAAGGACCGCGGCTGAAGCCCTTTCGGGCCGGTGCATCCTTCATAACAATTACGGACAACTACAGGATTATAATCATGCTTTTGAATAAAATAAGCGCCGCATACTCCAGAATCACCGGAGGCGCGGACGAGCGAAATAAAAACATCCACGGGGGACAGGGAGTCGCTTCGCTCCTTTTCTCCATGCCCTTCTTCTCGCCGGTAAAATACCTTTTCCTCGAGGGGCAGAAGGGCCTGTCACCGCTGGCAAGCTCCTATCCGGCCGGCGAGCTCGACACGGAAAAGCGGATTCTCTGGTTCACCGACACCATAAATGACCTCAACGGCCCTTCGGTAACGCTGAAGAAGCTCGGCTGGCTCGCGCACGAAAAGAAGCTCAAGCTCAACCTGGTCTCTTCCCTGCTTGAAGAAGAAATGACCGACGAGCTTCCGCCCAATTTCGTCAACCTGCCGTTTCTCTACGCCTTCAAGCTGCCGTATTACGACAAGTACACGCTGAAGATCCCGGCGCTCATCCGCGCGCTCAAACTCATACGCAGCTACAAGCCCGACGAGATTTTCATCTCGACGCCCGGCCCCGTGGGTCTCTTCGGCCTCATGGCGGCGAACATCCTGCGCGTCAAGAAGATCGGCATCTATCATACCGACTTTTACCTCCAGTCCAGGGCGGTCGTGGGCAACGGCATCATACCCTATATCCTCGAACGGCTGATGATCTGGTTCTACAACTCAATGGATGAAATCCACGTGCCCACCCGCGAGTACATGGACATCACCGAGTCGCGCGGCTACGACCGTTCGAAAATGAGGATATTCCGCCGCGGCCTCGACTGCGAATTTTTCTCGATGAAGGAAAGCGGCAAGACCCTGCTCATGGAGCGCTTCGGCATCCGCGACGGCGTCACGATCCTTTTTACGGGCCGCATGTCGAAGGACAAAAACCTCGACCTGCTGCTCGAGGCATACAGGCGTCTGACGACCAGAAAGAAAAACGTCAACCTGCTCCTGGTCGGGGACGGCCCCTACATCGAAACGATCAAAAAGACCATGCGCGGCTTCGACAGGGTGGTGCTTACCGGCAAGCTCGAACAGTCGGTTCTCCCCGATGTCTACGCGGGTTCCGACATGTTCGTGTTTCCCAGCATCGCGGACACCTTCGGCATGTCGGTCCTCGAGGCGCAGGCCTGCGGACTGCCGGCGGTGGTATCGGAGGCGGGAGGCCCCAAGGAGATCATCATCCGAAACGAAACCGGGCTGGTCGCCTCCTCGGCCGACGTGGACGAATGGGTCCGGGCGATCGAGTATATCATCGACCTTATGGAAAATGATTTCGAAGCCTATATCGACATGCGGGAAAAATCCCGCCGGAACGTGCTGGTAAACTACAACTGGGACGCAGTGCTTGCGGGACTCATGGGAATTCGTCCCGCGACCGGAGAGCGGGAGATCCATATAGCCTGACGCCGCTATTACGGAATGCTTCGGGACGTGGGTCGTCGCCGCTTTCGCGGAGCGCATCCCGGAGGCGGTATTTCCCTCGACCAGATCCCTCAGAAAGGCCCCGCCCCGGGGCCTTTTCGCATGTTCGGCTCACTCACCGGCATTAATTTTTTAATTGACATTATGGAGCCCGCGGGTAGTAAAATAATGACTTTTCAGGCTCACGGCGGCACACCGCAAACATATAAGCATGCCGCCATCCGGGGAAGGGATATCGCCCGTCCGGCGATTTACGGAAGAGTCAACCGTTTTATTGGGACCAGATAGAAAGCGGCAGCTTTCCAGCTTAAACGTGAAAGAGAGCGTGATGAAGAAAGGCGTCATTTGCGTTATAATATTCCTCCTCTGCCTTGGGATTGCCGGTGCGCGTGAAAAAGTTTTTATCGATAATACCGAGATTCAGGAATACAAGGGACGGCTGGGGAAGTGGATGATGATGAGCTCGAGTGCCGCTCTCGTTCAGGTCGCGCGGGAATTCGGCAGCACCGTCGATGAAATACACGCCATCAATGAAAACCCGGGCCGAAAGATGTCCCACGGCACCTATTTCTTCATTCCCTATTCACAGGGCCACATCGAGAAACTGTCCGCCAGGGGCCTCAGCCGGGCGGCGATCGAGACCTCGGACGATGAATTCATCTGGCCCATCGATGATGTAAAAAATATTTCCTCGGTACTGGGCCTCCGGGGCGGACGTTTTCATTCCGGCATGGACATCCCGGCGCAGCGCGGCAAACCGGTGGCGGCATCGATGGAGGGACGCGTGATATGCTCGGTCTATCTCGCCGGCTTCGGGAACACCATCGATATCGAGCACCGCAACAACTTCATCACGAGATATTCCCATCTTTCGGCGAACTTCGTGAAAAAAGGCGACTTCGTCAAGAAGGGCCAGATCGTAGGCCTGGTCGGCAGCACGGGGGTCTCCACCGGCAACCATCTGCACTTCGAGATCCGGTGCAACGACATCCCGCTCGATCCGCTCGACTTCCTCCCGACGAACGATGGACTGAAGCTGCTCCATACCATCAAAAACTGGAAATAGGCCGGGTCTCCCGCCGGCTCCCAGCCCGGATGAAGACCATCGATCTTCATATACACTCCCGCTTCAGCGAGGACGGCGATCACCCCGTCGACGAGCTGTTCTCGATCGCGCGCGCGGCGGGCCTCTCCGCCATTTCCGTAACCGATCATGATTCGATCGAATCAATCGCCGATTGCGCCGTTGCGTCGAAGCGGCACGGTGTGGAATACGTACCGGGCGTCGAGATCACAACGGTATTCCCCATCGACGGCTCGCAGCAGCACATACTCGGCTATTATATTGATGGCACCGGCAGCCGGCTTGTCCCGGTGCTGGACAAAATCCACAACTGCCGTATCAGCGTGGCGAAAAACCGCATTAAAGCGCTCCGTGCAATGGGGTTCACCCTGGACGAGGACCGGGTATGGGAAATCGCGGAAGGGCGCGCGCCAACGGCCACCGCCATCACGAGGGCGGTACTCGAGAACGGGCGCAACGCATCCGATCCGCGCCTCGTCGATTATATTACGGGAGACAAGGCAGACAACAGGCTTTTCCACTTCTACCGCGAATTCCTGCTGGAAGGAAAACCGGCCCATGTGCCGTTTGAGTCAATATCGACGGCCGAAGGGATAGAGGCGATAAAAAGCGCCGGAGGGATTCCCGTCCTCGCCCATCCCAGGTTCGTGCGGGAGAAGGAATGGCTCGATGTCATCCGTGGATACGGCATCCAGGGCATAGAAGCCATTTCCAGCTACCACAAACCGGATGACATCGCATTCTACCTTTCGTATGCGGACGAAACCGGACTGATGGTGACCGCCGGTTCCGACTTCCACGGCCCCACCACCAAACCACGCGTCGCGATGGGAGGGATAGAGGGCAACGACTACCGCCTGCTCGAAATCCTCAGAAAGGCGGCCGGCATCGAAGCCTGAGAAAACACCGAGAGCGGGGACGAAAACCCCGCTCTTCAGTTCGTATAAACGGTATCCGGATTTATTTTTTGGTATCGGCGGCCCTGACGGCCGCGTCGAGGTTGAATTCCTGGATTATTTCCGAGTCCTTGGGAAATGTCTGGATGATATTTTTTTCCTCGTCGGGCGTGCCATAATACGCCTCATGAGCGAGCTTTCCGATTATCCCCTTTATTTCCTCATCGGCATTGTTGAGAATGAGGATGATGTTGGGGCCCGACCTGTATCCCCAGTGGAACCCGTCCGGAATGCTCACGGTGAACGTCTCGGTGACGCCGTCCCCGTCCGCATCGATGGCATAGTACAGCTTTTCATCAATAGTCTTCCCGATTACGTAGGTCGCATACTTGGTGGGCTCTTCGGGCGCCCCGATGTAAAGCGGTTTCGGCAGCGGAACGCGTTCGACGACAAGGCCTGACTCGGCACGATCGTTCATCAGCTGGCGGAACGTCTGCACATGCTTGCTGAGAAACGCGTTACGAACCGAAGTATAAAACGATCCGAATTGCCTGGAAACAAATTCCTCACCGAAATTCTTCATCAGTTCGATGCGACGTTCGGTTATACGGATATAATCGGGCTTGCCGTTGATCTTGGTAACCCAGACATCTCCAACGATCGCGCTCTCCTTTTCGATGAGCAACTGCTGGGTACGCACCACACGGGGATCATCGTAGCCGTCTTTGAGCAGGTACATCTTCCTGTCCTTGATTATCAGAAGGCTCGCGAGTGAATCATCGCTTCCCAGGTTGGGCGCGGTCTGAATCTGCTGGTAGGCTATCCTGTCCTCCGAATAACGTGAAATCGCGTCGACTTCCATAGGAAGATAATCGATGCTCTTTCCCAAATAAGCGTAAACCGGCAGCGCCGCCAGAGCGACAAGGAGCACCGTCGCCAGTGCGATCGCCCGTCCGCTTCTCATCCTCGTCATCATGTACCTACCTCCATGTCACCCTCGATGATATGTTCCGGGAAATGACGCGTCACTCCTTTACGCATCATCCAAATTCATTAAAAATCCATGATTAGCCTAGTACCGGTAATCGCTTTTGTCAAATATTTTCTTCTTTATATTGTTATTGTATCTGATCGGTACGGTCGCCGAATCCGACGGATAAACACCCCCACCCCCCGGCGGGGAGCCGAAACGGCGATCATATACTATAATATTTTTAGTTGACATAATCTCATATATATAGTATTACACACTTACAATA
>CAZVEG010000078.1:0-17550 GCA_964625625.1 uncultured Leptospirales bacterium
CCGCTCTACCAACTGAGCTACGCTGGCGAAAATCCCTGATATGCGTCTGTCTTTATCGAGCGGGCCTCTATTTGTCAAATATAATTATCGCATTCCGGTATTGGGTGGTGTACTTCCGTTATTTCAGAAGCCGGCGGGCCGGTATCTTCATCTAAAAAATACAAATATTCATTAACATAATGTTATCTTATTATTAATAACTCTTGACAGGATTTTTCGCATTTGTACCATTGCCCCCATAGGCGTATCGGGTTTTCAGGACATTCTTTATTTAATCTGTTTCATTCCGGGGGGTCGCGCAGGTATTCCCCGGTTTTGAAACAACTCTATTAAAATCTTACATAAGGGGAGTGGGCCAATGAAGATAGTGGTTTTGGTCAAAGAGGTTCCGGATATGGAATCCAAATTCAAGATTATTGGCGATGCTAAGATCGACGAATCCCAGATTGCATTCAAGATGAACGACTTCGACGAATACGCCGTCGAGGCGGCGCTTCAGCTCAAGGAGAAATTCGGCGGGGAAGTCGTTATCCTGTCCTCCGGTCCCGAGCGGGTGACCAAGGAAGTGCGCCAGGCCTTCGCGATGGGCGCCGACTGGGGTATCCACGTAAGCGATCCGCAGATCGATGAGGGCGACAACTACGTCGTCGCCGGCGCGCTCGTAAAGGCCATAGAGAGCCTGGGCGGAGTCGATCTGGTAATGACGGGCGTCCAGGCGGAGGACGATCAGGCGGCGCTCACCGGCGTTTTCGTCGCCGACATGATGAACTTCGCGCACTGCACGAACGTCGTGAAAATCGAGGTAGGCGGCGACCAGAAGTCGCTCACCGTCAACCGCGAGCTCGAGGGCGGGCTCAATGAAGTTCTCGAAATGGCCATGCCGGCCGTTCTCACCATCCAGTCCGGCATCAACCAGCCGAGGTATCCCACCCTGCCCGGTATCATGAAGGCGAAGAAAAAGAGGCTGGATCTCAAGAAGGCCGCGGACCTCGGTGTAAGCGCTCTCGGCGACGCCGGCTCCAAGACCAAGTTCCACAAGATGTTCTTCCCGGTTTCCGAGCACAAGGCCGAGATCATACAGGGAGACGCGAAGGCCGCGGCGAAGACTCTTGTCGATAAACTCAGAAATGAAGCGAAAGTGATATAAGGGGGTAGATGCACATGGCCAGAATACTCGTAATAGCGGAACAGAGAAACGGCAAGCTGAGCGAAGCGACTCTTGAGCTTTGCAAGGCCGCGAAAGAGATCGCTTCGGGACTGGGCGCGACCCCTGCGGCCGCGGTATTTTTCAAGGACGACAGCCTCGCGAAAGAAGTCGCCAATTATATTCCTGAAGTTTTCTCGGTTGTTGACGCGAAACTCGGCTCATACGATGCCGATCTTTTCGCCCAGGCCGTCAAGGCGGTGGTCGAGGCGCAGGATGTCAAGGGCGTTCTCATTCCCCACAGCTACGACGGCGTCGACTACGCCGGAAAAGCGGCGCTTGCGATCGGCGCCGGTATCGTGTCCAACTGCAACAAGGCGGTTGTCGAGGGTGGTGCGGTCGTGTTCACCCGCAACACCTACAACGGGAAAATCCAGGAGCAGAAGTCGGTGAAAACCGACAGGTTCGTCGCCACCTTCGAAAAGGGCGCCTACGACAAGGAAGCCTCCGGCGGGGCCGGCAGTGTAACCGCCGTTTCGGCATCGCTCGGTGATTCCCGTCGCAAGATAAAGGAAGTCATCGCCACCATGGCCGGCTCGGTCGACATCAGCCAGGCGAAGGTCATAGTATCCGGTGGCCGCGGCACCAAGGAAAAGGACAAGTACAACGACGTCATTGTCAACCTCGCCAAGAAGCTTGGCGGTGAGTACGCGGCCTCACGTCCCGTCGTGGACGCGGGCTGGACGGACGCGGCACGCCAGGTGGGGCAGTCGGGCAAGACCGTCGCTCCCGTTCTCTATGTTGCCGCAGGCATCTCCGGCGCCATCCAGCACGTGGCCGGCATGAAGGGCTCGCAGTGCATCGTCGCCATCAACAAGGACCCGGAGGCCCCGATATTCAATATCGCGACCTACGGAATAGTGGGTGACCTCTTCGAAGTCATCCCCGCGATGATGGAAGCGCTGGGTTAGTATTCAAACAGGCAGATACGTCAGAAAGAGCCGCGATTGAATCGCGGCTCTTTCTTTATGCTGTGATGCCCGCGTATGAGGGCCGTGGCCTCTTAAAATGTCCTGAAAAGCACTCCCGACCGTATCGCTGCCCCGTACATATGATCGGACGACTCCTTGTCGTCGCTGAACGTGCTGAGGTTGCGTTCACCGATCAGCGAGACGAAGATGTCGGTAAACCGGCCGACGGCGAACTTGATCTCAAAGCCTCCGGCGAGGCCGAACTGGGTATCGTTGATGTATTTCAGAACATCGACATCCGAGCCGCCGAAGTTCATGGATGCCATCAGGTAGTGGGTCAGATTGAAACCGGCGAGCAGGCCGAAGGACAGGCGCCGCCAGTCGGTGGATGCGAGGAGCATGAACGGAATCGACAGCCCCTGGATTTTCGCCGACCCTTCTTCCTTGTATTTGAAATCGATCATGGAATACCACAGGCCCGAGTGAATACCGAAGTGCCTGCTCATCATCGATTCGAAAACCAGGCCGCCGCCCAGGGCGAACGACGATTCGATGGCACCCGGGCCGTCACCGGCGTTGGCCACGTCATAGGTGCCCGCCAGCGCTCCCGCGCCGAACGACACTCTCGGGGCCGGGGAAGCGGGTTCTTCGGCGGCCATCGCCGCCGGCGCGTGGAGTAGGGCCGCGAGGGCGAGGGCCGACGTCCATGCCGCAAAAAGCCGCCTGTTGTGCATAACCGGGGACTTCATGGCTTTTCGTTCATTATGCAGGTCCCGTTGAAGACCGAGCCTTTTTCGATGTACAGCTCGGGGCAGATCAGGTCGCCGTTGGAGACGCTCTTGTTGAAGAGCTCTATCCGCTGAGTTGCCTTGATCTTACCGTTGAAGCTCCCGTTTACCGAAACGACGCCGGACTTGATGTCCGCGCTCACCCGGGCCTCCTGGCCGATCATGAGATGCCCCTTCGTCTCGATTTTTCCCTCGAAAAAACCCTTTATTTTAAGCGAGTTCTTGAAGACCAGCCTCCCGCGGAACTCGATATCGTCGGCGATGACGGTGGTTATCTTGTTCTCGTCCTCGACTATCTCTCTGATCTCGTTCATCCGATGCTCCTTTCAATGATTGTCCAGGTTGCTTGATGGACCCTTCCCGGGACGATGTCAATACTAATTCAGCGATGCCGCAAAGTATCACAGCGGCGGACGGATATGTCAATTTAAAAAGGGGATTCGCCCCGCGGCCGGAGTCTGATGCAAATAATCCCATAAAAAATAATATAAATATGGACAGTTATATTATACAAATAATAATATATGGTGATATACAACAAAATAGTAAAATATACTTGAAAAAGACGGGGAACCTATAAGCATTGGCTGGATCCCGGACGCGCCGGTTGCCGTCCAGCGGAGCCCGGTGAAGTGCGGGGTCGGGCAAACGCGGCATCTTACAATCGAGGAGGACGTTTATGGCAAGCTTACTGGTCGAGAAGCGAGATATCGATTTTATCCTGTACGAACAGTTTGATATTCTGGAGCTTACCAAAAAGGACAAGTTCAGCTATTTTTCGAAAGACGAATTCGACATGACCATCGAGCAGGCGCTCAAATTCGCGGAAAACGAACTGGCCCCCATCAACCAGGACGGCGACCGCATCGGCGCTAAATGGGACAACGGCAAGGTGACCGTGCCCCCGTCATTCCACGGGCCGCTCAAGGCCTACGGGGAGGCCGGATGGGTATCGGCGGCCGACGATACCGAGGTTGAAGGGCAGGGGCTTCCGATGTCCGTGTTCACCGCCTGCAACGAGATGTTTCACGCGGCCAACACCGCCATAAACCTGTATCCCGGCCTGGCACACGGCGCGGGGAAGCTCATAGAACTCTACGGAACCGACGAGCAGAAGAAGAAATACCTGGGCAAGGTGTACTCCTTCGAGTGGGGCGGCAGCATGTGTCTCACCGAGCCGGGCGCCGGAAGCGACCTGGCGCACGTCGCTACAAAGGCGGCCAAAATCGATGACAAACATTATAAAATTTCGGGACAGAAGATATTCATCACCGGCGGGGATTATGACGCCAAGCCCAACATCATCCATCCGGTGCTCGCGCGCCGTGAGGGCGACCCCGAGGGGATCAAGGGGATTTCAATCTTCATCGTACCGAAGTACAGGGTGAAGGACGACGGTTCGATCGGCGAGTACAACGACGTGGCCTGCGCCGGTATCGAGCACAAAATGGGAATCAAGGGATCGGCCACCTGCCAGCTCAGCTTCGGTGACAACGGTGACTGCGTCGGCGAGCTCCTGGGGCAGCCCTGCCAGGGTATCGAGATCATGTTCCATATGATGAACGAGGAGCGGCTCAACGTCGGTGTTCAGGCCCTCGGCATCGCTTCCACGGCTTATCTCAACGCGCTCAAATATGCGCAGGAGCGTCAGCAGGGCACCGACATCCGCCTTAAGGGAAAATCGACCAAGCTCCTCAATCTCATCAAGCACCCCGACATCCGCAGGGGGCTCCTCTGGATGAAATCCTACGTTGAAGGGCTCAGGGCGCTCAATTACTACGCCGCGTTCTGCATGGACCTCCGCAACGCCGAAACCGACGAGGCCGTGGCCAAGACCGCGAACGGGTTCCTGGAATTTCTCACTCCCGTCTGTAAGGCGTACTCCAGCGATATGGCGTACGACGTCTGCGAGCAGGCCATACAGATATTCGGTGGCTACGGCTTCTGCGGCGACTACCCCGTGGAGCAGTTCGCGCGCGACTGCAAGATCACCTCGCTCTACGAGGGGACGAACGGAATCCAGGCGATCGACCTCGTGGGCCGGAAGCTCCCGATGGCCAAGGGCGAATTCTTCAAATACATCGTCGGCCAGATGGAAAAGACCATCAACGAGGTGGGCGGCGACATGGCGCTTCAGAAGTACGCCGACCTGACGAAGAAGGCAAAGGACAACATGGTCGATTGCGCCCAGCACCTCATGGGGCTCATGCAGCAGATGCAGATTCCCGAGGCCTTCCTCTCGGCGACGCCGTTTCTCGAAGTGGTCGGCGATACGATCCTCGGCTGGATGCACCTGTGGCAGCTTTCCATAGCCCACAAAAAGCTCGGCGAGATATTTGAAAAGGCGAACGCCATGACCGAGGAGGAGAAAAAGGCCGTTATAAACGACAACCGCGAAGCGGCCTTCTATTCCGGCAAGGTCCACTCGGCGCGCTTTTTCATCTCCAAGATCCTTCCCCTGCAGGAAGGGAAGGTCAAGTCGATCAAGGACGACGACTTCGCCGCTCTCCAGATAGAGGAAGTGGCCTTCAGCGAGGTTGCCGTCGCTCCGGCCGGCGTCTGATCGGAACACACGCGGGACGCGCGGTGCGATGCCGGCCGCGCGCCCGTTTTGTTCCATACATCTGAAGAAAATATTCTTGCATTCCCGCCCCGGCGTCGCTTAATGACGTGCGGCGGCCGTGCCCGCCGAAAGCCAGTCTACCGGATGAGTCCCATGGAAGAAATCCTGAACAAAGCGAACGAGCTCGGCCTGATGATCAGGGGTACCGATCTGTACAGGCGTTACGAGGAGCTCTCGGTAAAAATGGACGCTGACGACGCGGCGAAGAAACTGCTCGAGGAATACGCCAGGGTCAGCGAAGAGCTGTATGTAAAGGAGTCATCGGGCAGTCCGATCGGGGTCGATGAGAAGAAGAGCTTCCAGGATCTGACGGAAAAGGTATCACAGAACCGGCTTATAAAAGAATACATCGCCACGCAGAGCTACTTCCTCAACCTGATGATGCAGATACAGAAGATCATCAGCGAGCCCGCGGGCGAGCCGATAGAGCAGACCCGTATCATCAAGCCCAATTCCGGCGGCAAAATTATCACCGATTTCTAGTGCGATAAAGGCCCATCTCTTTCTCCCCGGCGACGCCTCACGGTTTTACTGCGTTAAAAAACGCTTGCTTTATGAATGTATGTTTACATTGTAGCATTATTGTGCTGTTATAATTTCAGGCAACGACGGTTTTTCCCCGCCAATGGAGCTTCGACATGGATTTTGAACTGCTTAAATCAATTGTATTGAACGCGGTCCCCTGGATGGCGACAAGCGGCCTCACCGTCGATATTCTCGAGGAACGGCATGTGCGGCTTTCGGTCCCGGTACGGGAGAAGCACCTCAACCATGTCGGGATAGTCTGGGCGGGGACTCATTTCATGATAATGGAGGTAGCGGGGGCGGCGCTCTTCGGGGCGACCTATGACTTCAGACGTTTCGTCCCGGTCAACAAGGGGATGAACATACGCTACCTCAGGCCGGCGGTGACTGACCTGGTGTGCGATATATCGATCGGCGCCGAAGAGGCGGCGGAAAAAATACGGCTCGTCGAGGAAAAGGGAAGGGGCGACTGGATCATCGATGTGCCGGTCACCGACGCCGGGGGGAACCTGGTATCGTCGAGCACCTGCAATTTCTATATCATACCGACGCCCGATGGTTTCGTGAAACAGCACCACGCGGGGGCATGATTTTTGTCGTTCACGGATGTCCCGGAGGGAAGGGATGCGCAAGCCGAAAAAACAGGACAGGGAAACGGCCGTATACGGCGCCGGCCTGGCGGGCATGGTCGCCGCGATCAACCTGGCGCGGGAAGGCCATAGCGTGACCGTTTATGACAGGGAGGCACACATCGGCGGCTCCGCGCTCGTTCATCCTTCAATTCATACCACGCCGCTTCAGCCCGAGGAAACCTGGCGTTACATAGGAGTCGATCTTTCCGACTGTTTCGTTCCCACCGGGGAATACCCCGCGTTCTGGTACAATGCCGGCAGGATAACGCTTCCCGCCTACGTGAAAAATCTAAAGGCATATAACGTCGAGCGCGGCCCGAGAAAAACGTCGATCGATACCAGGCTCTATGAAATCGCGCGCAAGGAGAAGGTCAGATTCGTCTTCGGCGGCAACCTCGGCCCGGAAGAACTGAGAACGGCGCCGAAGGGGAGCATTATCGCGACCGGTCTTTACCGCGAGGTGTACGAGCTCGTCGGCGTGCGGTGCGCGGCGACGCACGGGTATATCGCGGCCGCTCCCGCGACCCCGGGGGAATCGAGCGGGGCCATCCACATGGGACGCTACAGCGTCGATTACGGCTACACCGCTTCCCTGAACGGGCTGATGTTCGCTCTGCTCTTCTCGCGCACGCCGCTTGCGGAAAACGACCTTGACCGTTTCAGGAGCGTCCTCCGGAAATCCCGCGGTCTCGAGTTTGAAGACTGGCATCCCTTTACCGGTTATTTCCCGCGCGAGACCAAACTGTTCTGGGAGGGGAAGATCCTCGCGGGAACGCTCTCGGGTATGATCGAGCCCTTCTGGGGATACGGCATCGTCGGCGCGCTGCTCTCGGGCAAGGTGGCGGCGCTCGCCCATTCGAGCAAAACCAGGGCGGCGATGGATTTTCACCGGTTTACGGGCTCGTTCGCCAGAAAGCTCGCGCGCAAGGAGAAAATGGATTCACTCCCGTTCAACAAACAACTGCTGCGCCTCGGTATCCTCAAGGCGCGCTTCGACTGCTGGAGGAATCCGGCCCTGGCGAAAGCGGCAAGGGATCCGGTGCGCTGGTTTACCTGAGGATCGGCCTGTTTCCGCCGCTCGATCGGCCCCGCCGGTCTTTTCCCGTTTTTTTTATTTCATCCAGTCCCATTCCCGGAAATTGTTGATTTTAATGGCGCGCCGGGCGTATTAATACCAGAGCGTACCATTGAATCGAAATACAGGAGCGGCCATGTCCCCGTATCTGATAATCGCGGTGTTCGCGATCCTCATCATCAATCTCGTATTTCTGCTGATGCTCCTCGTTCGGGGAGGGCAGCAGGGCGGCGCGTTCATCGAGCAGCGCCTTGCCGCGCTCGAGAAAAACCAGGAGCGCGCCGAGCAGGGAATAAAGGAAGAGATGGCGCGCGGCAGGATGGAGTCCGCCGCCAGCGCGCGTCAGGGACGGGAGGAGGCCGCGGGAACCCTGCGGCTCTTCAGCGACTCGCTTCTCGCGCGCATGACCGAGATCGCCGGCCTCCAGAAAAACCAGCTCGATACCTTCTCCCAGCAGCTCGCCACGCTCACCGCGGCGAACGAGACCAGGCTGGAACGCATGCGGGCCACCGTCGAGGAGCGCCTGAGGTCGATCCAGGACGACAACACGCTCAAGCTCGAGCAGATGCGCGCCACGGTGGATGAAAAACTTCAGTCGACGCTCGAAAAGCGCCTCGGGGAGTCGTTCAGGCTGGTGAGTGACCGGCTGGAGCAGGTATACAGGGGGCTGGGTGAGATGCAGGTCCTGGCCTCGAACGTCGGCGATCTCCGGAAGGTGCTGACCAATGTCAAGTCGCGGGGCACCTGGGGCGAGATACAGCTGGGCGCGCTGCTCGACCAGATACTCACGGCCGAACAGTACGAATCGAACGTCGCGACGAAACACGGCAGTCGCGAGCGGGTCGAGTTCGCCATCAAGCTTCCCGGCCGCGGCGAGGACGAGTCCGGGCCGGTCTGGCTTCCCATCGACGCGAAGTTCCCGCAGGAGGACTACCAGCGGCTGGTTGAGGCACAGGACCAGGCGAACGCCCGTGCCGCGGAGGAGGCCGCAAAGGGCCTCGAGCTTCGAATAAAGGCATCCGCGAAGGACATACGGGAGAAGTACCTCAACCCTCCCGAGACCACGGATTTCGGAATCATGTACCTGCCCACCGAGGGACTGTACGCCGAGGTTATACGCAGGAGCGGCCTGACCGAGACCCTGCAGCGCGACTACCGTGTCGTCGTGGCGGGTCCCACAACGCTCGCCGCGCTCCTCAACAGCCTGCAGATGGGATTCCGTACGCTCGCCATCGAGAAGCGCTCGAGCGAGGTGTGGGCGCTCCTCGGTGCGGTCAAGCTGGAATTCGGCAGGTTCGGCGACATCCTCGACAAGACGCAGCAGAAGCTCCGCGAGGCGAGCAATACCATCGAGGACGCCGCGCGGAAATCGCGCACCATCGAACGGAAGCTCAAGAAAGTCCAGGAGATGCCCGCCATGGAGACCGCGGGCCTGCTGACCGAGGACGATGAAGGCGAGGGGATTGTCGAAAGCACGGAGAATTCAAATTCGACGAGGAGATCATCATGACCATTCCGCGTGTATTGACCATAGCGGGTTCCGATTCCGGAGGCGGAGCGGGCATACAGGCCGATATCAAGACCATAACCGTTCTGGGCGGCTTCGGCATGACCGTTATCACCGCCCTCACCGCGCAGAACACCACCGGGGTGCAGGGAGTGCTGGACATCCCCGTCGACTTCATCGAAAGGCAGTTCGATTCGGTGCTTTCCGACATCGGCGCCGATGCAGCCAAGACGGGTATGCTCTCGTCGTCGGAGATCATCTCGATGGTCGTGCGTAAAATACGGGAATACCGCATCGATCGCCTGGTCGTCGACCCCGTCATGGTCGCGAAAGGCGGCGCCCATCTCCTGCGCGACGAGGCGCGAGAGAGCCTGGTAAACGAGCTCCTGCCGCTGGCACTCGTTGTCACGCCCAACATTCCCGAGGCGGCGGCGCTGTGCGGGAGTCCGATCGAATCGGTGGATGACATGAAAAAAGCCGCGCGCGCGATTCGCGAGATGGGAGCGCGTAACGTCGTGGTGAAGGGAGGGCACCTTTCCGGGGACGCGGTGGATATACTGTTCGACGGCAGGGAGTACCACTCGTTCAGCGTCGAGCGCGTCGCAACCGGGGACACCCACGGTACGGGCTGCACCTATTCGGCCGCCATAGCGACGGCACTGGCGCGCGGCGAAACGGTGCACGCCGCGGTAGAAAGCGCCAAGCGCTATATCACCGCGGCGATTCTGAATTCGCTGCGGCTGGGCAGCGGCCATGGACCGACCAACCACCTGGCTCCCATTATCTCTTTGTAACGGCTCTTTGACTTGACTCCGTTATTCTCCGGCGGTATACTATCGCGTAATGGTACCGATACCGCGATGATTTCAGGCGCAAAAATACGGACGCCGGTTTTCGCCCTCCGCTGCGTGGCGGTACTGTATTTCTGTTTCGTCGCGGCAGGGCTGTATGCCGCGGCGCCCGTCGTCATCAATGATGGTTTTGAAAGCGTCGGCCTGGGACGCCACCTGGAATTGTTCGAGGACACGGCGAAACGGTATTCCATTGACGATATATCCTCGCCGTTTTTTTCGGAAAAGTTCACGCCGTCCGTTTCCGAAAACCCGAACTTCGGTTATACGCGCTCGGCCATATGGGCGCGGTTTTTCGTGCGGAATGATACCGCGCGCGACATCGAATGGCTGCTGGAGCTGCCGCAGCCATTCGTGGATCATGTCGATTTTTTCGTTTTATCCGAAGACGGCCGCATGGCTTTTAAGACCGGCGACATGCACCCCTTCGGCACGCGCCCGGTGAAGCACAGGAATTTTATTTTTCCGGTCAGGCAGAAGCCGGGCCTTGCAGCCTGTTACCTCCGGGTGGAAACCACTTCCACTCTCGGCCTGATGCTCTACCTCTGGACATCGCGCGCTTTCGGGGCTCACGAGGACATTGAAAACTCGGTTCTCTGGACCTTCTACGGTGTCATGCTGGCGATGCTCATCTATAACCTTTTTATCTTCATTTCGGTGCGCGATCGCAGTTACCTGTATTACGTGTTTTTTGTGGCCATGCTGCTGTTGTATACCATGACCTTCAACGGGATATCGTTCAAGTCTCTCTGGCCGGAGAGCGTCTGGTGGGCAAACGTGTCGCTTTCCGTATTCGTGCACCTGCTCGGTTTTGGTTTTTATCTCTTTGCGCGTTCCTTCATAAATACACGGGAGACGATGCCGGTACTCGACCGCCTGCTTCTGGCGCTTGCCGGTGTCTGTATCGTCAATGTGGTGATCGTACTGGCGAGCCCGCCGGGAAGCGCCGACGGACTGGGGGTTTATACCTCGATCGCCGGAATGGCGGTGATAACGGCCGTGGTCGTCGTTTCACTGAAGCGAAGGGTGCGCTCCGCCGGGATATATCTTCTCGCATGGCTCGTTTACCTGATCGGCGTCTCCGTCGCCATCCTGCGGGCTCTGACGATACTGCCGTCAAATTTTATCACTCACTACAGCATCCACATCGGGGCCGCGCTCCAGGTGCTCCTCTTCGCCTCGGGGCTCGCGGACCGGATAAACGGCATGCGGGCCGATCGCGTCAGGGCCCTCGAGGCGCTTGCGGAATCGGAGGAAAAATACCGGAGGCTCATTGAAAATGCAACCGAGGCGATTTTCATCACCAGGGATTATAAAATCGTCTTCGCGAACGCACGGACCTTCGAGTTCGTGGGACGCAGGCCGGAGGAGCTCATTGACGTACCCTATCTCGACTACATACATCCCGACGACCGGGAGGAAATGCGGGACAGGTTCGCGCGACGGGTAACGGGCGAGGACCTGCCGAACGAACATGAATTCCGCCTGCTCGACTCCGACGGCGGGGTGCGATGGATGAGGGTGAGCGCCATGCGCATACTGTGGCAGGGGCGGCCGGCGGTCCTGAACTTCATGAACGACATCTCCGGGCGGAAAAAATCTGAAGCGCTGATCGCGGACTCGTTAAAAGAAAAGGAGCTGCTGTTGAAGGAGATTCACCACCGGGTGAAGAACAACATGCAGATTCTCTCGAGCCTGCTGAACCTGCAGATGCGGACCATCAAGGACGAGTCGGTGCGTGATATTTTCATGGAGAGCCAGAACCGC
This sequence comes from uncultured Leptospirales bacterium, assembly GCA_964625625.1. GTDB lineage: Bacteria > Spirochaetota > UBA4802 > UBA4802 > UBA5368 > MVZN01. The sequence goes on from CAZVEG010000078.1 coordinate 11,884, forward strand.
ATACGCTCGATGTCCCTTATCCACGAAAAGATTTACAAGTCTGACGATTTTATGGGTGTGGATTTTTCCGATTACATCGGAAAGCTCGCGCGCTCGCTTATCAATTCCTATTCCTCCGTGCAGGGCGTCGTGAGGCTCGATATTCGGGTCGAGAATGTTTTTCTTGGCATCGACGACGCCATTCCGTGCGGACTGATCGTAAACGAGCTTCTCACCAACTGTTTCAAGCACGCCTTCCCGGGCGGGCGTCGCGGTGAGGTCATTGTCGGATTCCGGAGCGAGGCCGCGGGTTCCCCCGATGGTGCCCGCTATATACTGTCCGTCAGGGATACCGGTGTCGGGATCGGCGGGAGGGTAAACGTGGAATCCCCGGATACCCTTGGCCTTCAGCTCGTGCGGACGCTTGTCGGCCAGCTTCATGGAGAGCTCGAAATCGTCTCCGAAGCGGGGACCGAGTTTATTATAAGCTTCCGGAGCCGGGCCCTATATCGGCAAGGCCCCTGACTCTCCCGAGGAGCCGTTCGGCCAGCGTCTCCTCGTCGGCGAGCGAAAGCGAGAGCGCCTTCCGCGGGCACAGCTCCACGCAGCGACCGCATCCCCGGCAGTCCTCGCCTATTAACGGTTTGCCGTTTTCCATCCGTATCGCCGCCACGAAACACCGTTCGGCGCAGATTCCGCATCCGTTGCACGCGGCGGGGTCGAGCGTGATTGATATCCCGGGGAGCCGCTGATAGGCCCTGTCGAGGTTCGGTCCGCGCCGCTTCATGTGCGTCCGGTAGAGGCAACAGCAGTCGTCGCAGAAACAGATGAACATCAAGCGGTTGAAGGGCGTGAGCATGAAGGCCAGCGGGTCGATCCAGACATGGGCGACGTTGGCCACCAGCCCGGCGTCGGCGGCTTTTCTGACGTGTTCGAAGGCCTCCGCGGTCGTGGCCCGTCGGCCGTGAGACGGGTGCATCCTGCCGATGGCGCTACCGAGCGCCATGCAGCCGATGGTTTTCGGATGGTTCGCGCAGTCGAGCTTCCCGCGGCAGATGCACTCGTCCAGAATGAAGATGTCAGAAGTCTCGCGTATAACGCGCTCGATAAGCCTCCGGGGAAGCGGGGCGCTTTCGGGCGCGGGGAGCGACACGTTGATCGGTATCGCCGTAACCTCGTTGTGAGGGTGGGCGAAAAACGGGTTGATGATCCATTTGAGCACCGGAAAGGCGCTCAGCCGCTTGGCGGCGACGATGATGGGCCATGAAAGCCACACGGCGGTCTTCACGAATCGCCTGTTGGGGCCGTAGCGGAACGGGTTCATTCTCGCCTCCTCACCGGTCTATTATTCCCTTTTTCAGGGGGAGCCACCAGGTAAAGCCGAAGAGCATGGTTTTAATCGCGGCGGTCCGAATGCCGATGCCCCTGGGCCGCGCGATTCTCCCGGCATGTGGTATTTCGCTTGCGTGAAGGGCGAGGAGGCCGGCAAGAACCGCCACGACCAGGGCGGTGTTCGGAATAAAATAAAAACCGGCCAGTACGAGGAGGTAGAGGCCGATGGCACCGGCCATGAGTGTGTACCAGAATAACTTTTTATCGAGCATGGTCGTCTCCTATTCGAAATTGATGCGTTCCCGTATGCGCCCGACGAGTTCATCCACCGCCGCGTCCAGATTTTCAATGCTGATTCGCGTCGCTCCCGACGGGCACACGGCCTCGCAGCGCCCGCATGCCTTGCAGAGCGCCGTGTCGTGTACCGGGAATCCGTCGCTCATCGAGATGGCCCCCATGAAGCATTCGGTGACGCAGGCACCGCAACGGGTGCACAGGGAACGGTCGACCGAGACGCTGACCCCCTTCAACGGCACCAGCGCCGCCGAGGCGGAAACGGGAAGGTACTTGCCGGAGTTGAGTATCGTGCAGCAGCACCGGCAGCAATGGCAGATGGTGAGAAGCTTCCCGCGGTCGCGGACGCCCCAGATGAAGTTATCGATCCTGACGCGGCCCGTCATTGGGATGAGCCCCTCGCGCAGCGTCGCGTGCAGATGCTCGATCGCTTCGCCGACCGACACATGCCTCGCGATGCGGGGATCTATCTCGCGGGTGCCCTCTCCGAGAAGCGTACAGCCCATTTCGACCGGGTGCTCCTCGCACTGCCGCGCGTCGCGGCAGGTGCACTTGTTGATGATGACCCTGTGCGCCGAACGGCGTATGAGCTCCTCCACGACGGCGAGCGGAAGCGGTGTGCTTCCCGGGGGCGTGAGCGTCTCGTTGATGGGGATGTAGCTCACGTTGAGATTTTTCCCGCTGAAGAGCGGCAGGGTAAGCCGCGCGATGAACCCACCCACGACAGGCCAGGTCGTGGCCTTCGCGCTCATCCAGGTGATCGGCCATATCCTGGCAAGCACCGGGAGCCACCATGCGGGTCGTCGTGACATATGAATCCTCCTTGAGATGATGGTACCGTTTTCGCGGTTCAGGTGTGTGATTTCGTCCGACCCCGGGCTTTCCCGGCCGGCCGGGCTTTACCGCGCGTTCCGGCGGCCGCGAGGATCGCCTCGTACATCTTTTCGTACTCGAGGGCCGCGTCGCTCCACGAGTAGCTGAACTCCATGGCGTTTTTCTGGAGCGCCTTCCACGACCGCGTATTGTAAAAGCAGCGGATGACGTAGCGTATCTTTTCGTACAGGGCCTTCTCGGTCAGTTCAGTGAATTTGAATCCGTTTCCGCGGAGGCTCCTGTCGTCCCATTCAATAACGGTATCGTCGAGTCCCCCGGTCGCGCGTACGACCGGAATGGTCCCGTACCGCATGCTGTACATCTGGTTGAGCCCGCACGGCTCGTAGCGCGACGGCATGAGGTAGATGTCGAGCCCCGCCTCCATGAGATGAGAGAGCTTCTCGTCGTATCCGCGGAAAAGGCCCACGCGGCCCGGGAACAGGCGCTTGAGCTCTCCGAACCTGTCGAGAATCCAGTCATCGCCCTGGCCGAGCAGGATGAATTGCAGATTTTCGTCAGCAAGCAGCGGGTGGAGCGCGTCGGCGAGCACGTCCATGCCCTTTTGATAGGTGACGCGGGAGATGGTCCCCGCCAGGGGGGCCGTCGGATCGATCTCGATCCCCATCTTTGCCTGGAGCGCTTCCCGGCACGCCCTTTTGCCGTCCATTTTTTCCCGGGAATAGCGTACCGGGATGAACGGGTCCGACTCGGGGCTCCACCTGGAATAATCGACGCCGTTGGTGATGCCGCGGAAACGGTCTTTCACCTTCTGAAAGACGTCGGCCAGGTCGTAGCCGAATTCGGGCGTTGAAAGCTCGTCGGCGTATTTTCTGCTGACGGTCGTGACCGCGTCGGCGAAGAGTATGCCACCTTTAAGGAAATTCATCTGGTTGAAGAATTCAAGCCCGTCATCGGTGAACAGGCCCGGATCGAGCCGGGTTAAATGATAGTGTTCGGCCGGAAAGACGCCCTGATAGCCGGCGTTGTGCACGGTCATTACGGTCGCGCTCCCGTCGAAAAACGGGTCGTTTTTATACAGTGTCTTGTGGTATACGGGAATCAGCCCCGTCTGCCAGTCGTTACAATGGATGATGTCGGGCGCGAAGCCGATGTCTTTCAGGGCCTGCATCACGCCGCTACAGAAGAAGATGAAGCGCTCGGCGTTGTCGGTGTATGCGGTATACCCGTCATCGTACAATCCGTCCCGTCCGAAATAGGCGTCGTGCTCGATGAAATAGACGGGGACTTCGGGGATGTGAAGTGACTCGAGTATCGCCGCCCACTTCTCTCCGCCGTCCAGGGGAACGCCCAGAGGCCCTCCGACGACGCGAAGGCCGAACCGTTCCCGGTCCACCACATAATAACGCGGCATGACGATCCGAACGTCATGGCCGCGCCGCGCGAGCGCCGCTGGCAGGGCGACGGAGACGTCGGCGAGACCGCCGGTCTTGGCAAAGGGATAGGCCTCGGATGTCGCGAACGCGATCTTCATGCGGGTCCGATGAGCGGCGGCAGATAGTCGTCCGGGGGCTCATATCCCAGAAGCAGCAGGATCGTCGCCGCTATGTTGGCCAGGCCCGGCGGTTCGGAAAGCTCGCTCATCCGGTATTCTCCGGAGAAGGAGGGGTCATAAATGATGAAGGGGACCGGGTTCAGGGTGTGGGAGGTCTTGTTCTGGAGGGCCCCGGTCGTTTTATCGGTCTTTATCGAGCCGTCCGCCGCGAGCTCGTACATCTGGTCGATATTGCCGTGGTCCGCGGTGATGAGCGCGCACCCCCCGTGCGCGGCGATCGCCGGCAGCAGCCGCGCGATGCACAAATCGACCGTTTCCGCCGCGATGACCGAGGAGTGAAAATCACCGGTATGTCCCACCATGTCGCCATTCGCGAAATTGAGGCGCAGAAAATCATACGAGTTCTCGTTGAGGGCGCGCAGCATCGAATCGGTAATTTCGGCCGCCTTCATCCACGGGCGCTGATCGAACCGTACCCTGTCGGAGGGAATCTCCTCGTAGGTTTCGGTTTTATCGTCAAAGCGTCCGCTCCGGTTGCCGTTCCAGAAGTAGGTGACATGGCCGAACTTCTGGGTTTCCGAGACCGCGTACTGCCGGCAGCCCGCGAGCGCCAGATATTCGCTGATGGGGTGGTCGATGGACGGAGGCCGGACCAGGTAGTTGCGCGGTATTTTCAGGTCGCCGTCGTACTCCATCATCCCGGCGAAAACGACGTCAGGACGGCGTAAGCGATCGAATGGTTCGAAAATCTCATCATCGAAGGCGCGGGACAACTGGATCGAGCGATCACCCCTGAAGTTGAAGAGAATGACCGAGTCGCCGTCCATCACCGGGCCGAGCGGCGTTCCGGAATCGTCCGCGATGGTGAATGCGGGAAGGTACTGGTCTTTAATTCCCGGGTCTTCCGCGCGAAAGGTCTCGATCGCCTCGCGTGCCGACTTGAATTTCCGTGCGAGTCCGAGCACATGCGCCTCCCAGCCCCTCCGGACGATGCTCCAGTCGGCTTCGTAGCGGTCCATGGTGGTGACCATACGGCCTCCGCCGGACGCGATGCGGTAGTCGTATCCGTCGCGCACGAAGCCGGCCAGGAACTCCTCCAGGCGGTCCACATAGGTGAGCGCGGATGTTTCGGGAACGTCGCGCCCGTCGAGCAGTATGTGCACGCGGACGCGGCGCGCGCCGTCGCGGCGGCCGGCGGAAACGAGCGCGAAGAGATGGTCGATGTGTGAATGCACGTTTCCGTCCGAAAGCAAGCCGATGAGGTGGAGCGCGGCGCCATCGGACGCCGGGCGCGATACGAGGCGCCGCCAGAGATCCGAGGCGAAAAGCGAACCCGAAGCCGCCGCGGAATTGACGAGCTTGGCCCCCTGGTCGAAGATACGTCCCGCGCCGAGCGCGTTATGGCCGACCTCGGAGTTACCCATATCGTCATTGCCCGGGAGCCCTACGGCGGTCCCATGGGCCCTGAGCGTGGTCGTCAGAGGGCCGGCCATCAGATGGTCAAGGCAGGGGGTCCGCGCCTCAAAAAACGCGTTCGTCCGGTCCTGGCGGCCGATTCCGATGCCGTCCATGATGATGAGGACGACGGGACCCTTCGTCTTGAAGCGGGTTGATGGTTTGAGCTTTTTCATTTCCGCATCGCATTCGTGCCGGTATTCCGCCGCCCCCGGCGGTAT
>CAZVEG010000079.1:0-17104 GCA_964625625.1 uncultured Leptospirales bacterium
AAGGCGCTCCTGCCGCTGGCCCTGCTGGCGCTGGCGGGCCTGGCGGCGATCGCCTACCGGTTCGGCGCGCCCGTCTATCACGAACGGCGGCAGGCCGCGATCGAGGAGGAGCGCGCCCGCAGGGACGCCGAGGAAAAGCGTGTCCGCGAGGAGCTCATCAAAAAATACGACATCAGCGTCAGCGACCACGACATCTTCGTGTACGTCAACCAGGTAGCCCAGAAAAACGGGTACGCCCCGATACCGTACGCGTCGATGAAAAACAGGAATCCCAACTGGATATACCCCGGCAACGTCTTCGTGATGCTCGACGGCGAGCGCATGGTGGTGAAAGAGGGCGACACGCTGTGGAAAATGTCGTACACCCGGCTCCAAGACAGGGGAATAGCCTTCCACCGGACACTCGAGGAGATCGAAAAAAGCGCCGGACGCGGGCTCGACATCGCGCCGCTGGTCGAGAAGGCGCGTTCGCTCGCCGTCAACGGCACCCACGCGCGAAAGCTCGAGGCGCTCCTGTCGAAGCTCGGAAAATAGCCGCGGCCATGGACCCCTCGGATAAAACCAGATTCTACGTCGAACCGGTCGAGATAGAGATCTATCTCAAGAAATCAGGCAAGGTCCGGACCATAATCAAGGACATGTACGTCGAGCTCATCGATGTGGAACCGCATAACGAGCACAGCCGCAAAATCTTCGACCACTTCCGCGAGCTCGACAGCCCCATCGACCTCATCGAAATCATGAACATCTTTCCCGAGTATCTCAAGCCCATATACGACTCCTATTACCAGCACATGGACCTTTTCGAGAAACTCAGCATGCATCTCCAGTCGGCCGCGGGCGGCAGCATCGATTCGCTGCGCCTTTCGCTCTATTTCATCGAGCTGCTCATCAAATACGAGCCCACCGTCGCCTCGATCGATTACATCGGCGATTTCCAGACGCACAACCTCAACTACCTGATCAAAAAGCTCAACGGCCTCGGCGAAAGCTTCCTGATAGAGGATTCCACGGTGGCCTACCTCATCAAGCGGCGCAACAAGGCCCACGAGGGGAGACCGCCGGATCGCGAGTTCCAGAAGCTCGTCGAGCTGTGGCAGTACAACATCAGGGAAAAGCTCCTGTAGGGGGTGCCGCCATGGGAGGGATCTCCCGCTATAAGGAACAGATAAAGCTGATCTATCATCCCGTTTACCTCACGCCGTACAGTACCGCCGACTGCGAATCACCCGAGCGCGTCCGCGCCATCATGGCACACCTCTCCTCGAAGCTCGACGTGGTTCGGCCGGAGCCCTGCTCGGAGGAGGACATCCTGCGCTGTCACACGCACTCGCTCCTCTCGCAGGAGAAAAACAGCGCCGACCGCTACGAGGCGGCCAGGCTTGCCGCGGGCGGCGCCATCCGGGCGGCGAGCGAGGCCCTGGATGGATTCGCCGCCTTCGGGGTCGTGCGGCCCCCCGGCCACCACGCCAATCCCGATCACAACTGGGGCTTCTGTTTCTTCAACAATATGGGAATCGCGATCAAAAAGCTCCTCCACGATAAACTGATCGAATCGGCGGTGATCCTCGACATCGACCTTCACTACGGCGACGGTACCGAGGCCATTTTCCGACCGCACCGCACTATCCGGGTGTTCAACATCCAGTCCTCACAGCCGGGCGAGTTTCTGCGCGAAACGCGAAGCGCGCTCGACGCGGTCGCCACGACCGACATCATCGGCATCTCGGCCGGCTTCGACCAGTACGAGCACGACTGGGGAGGAAACCTCTCCACCGGCGACTACCGTACGATCGGGCACATCGCGGGTGCATTCGCGCGCGAGAAGTCGGGCGGAAAGATCTTCGGCATACTCGAGGGAGGGTATTACGTTCCCGACCTGGGGAAAAACCTGGAGGCGCTGCTCGAAGGCGTCTGTGACGGAAGGTCGGGAGTGGTCTAAAGATCGAAGCTCGCGCGCTCGCGGGCCGCGTCGATCTCCATCCCGAATCCCTTTTCAGCCATTTTATTGCGGTAGTGCTCCACCAGCCGGTCGAGCTCCGCGTCGGTGCGCAGCGGCTCGTGGTGGAAGAAAAAGAGGTGCTTCACCCCCGCCTTGAGCGCCAGGTTGACGACATGGTGCGTGTGGCTGTGGCCCCATCCCCTGTGGCTGCCGTACTCGGCGGGAACGTACTGCGAATCGGCCACCAGCGTGTCGGCGCCGCGTACGAACTCCACAAGACGCTCGTTCATCTGCCGCGCCACGGCCTCCGTATCGGGATCATTATCGTTGAAGACGTTATAGTAGGGCTCGTTGTCGCCGAGATAGATGAAGGCCCTGCCCCTGTAGCTTACCCGGTAACCCAGGCAGGTGACCGGGTGGTTGAGCAGTTGTGTACGCACGGTGAAGTTGCCGAGGCGGATTTCCTCCTCCTTCAACTCGCGGAAGCGCAGGTCCGCGGAAAGCTCGGCGGTTCTTACCGGAAAATACGAGTATTTCATCTGCCCGGCGATAACGTCCTCCATCGTAAGCTCGAAGGTGGACGGTCCGTAGACGGTCACCCTGTTGCCGGGGATGTATATGGGCGTGAAAAACGGGAAACCGTTGATATGGTCCCAGTGCGGGTGCGAGATCATCAGATGGATCTCGTGCTTTTTCGACAGGTCGAGCGAATCGCCCAGGGCACGAAGACCCGTGCCCGCGTCGAAGATGATCCAGTCACCCTCGTCCGAGCGTATTTCGAGGCACGAGGTGTTGCCGCCGTACTTCACCGTCGAGGGTCCCGGGACCGGGATGGAGCCTCTGACCCCCCAGAATGTCACCCGCCATGCGCTCATGATTTACTTGAGGAACAGCACCGCTTTCTCGATTTCGTTGTTGATCGTGGAGAGCGCAGCGAAGACCGCCTCCTCGTTGAGATTCAGAGCCGCCCAGACCTCCTCCGGAACGGGTTCGATCCGGTAGTTGCCGCTGAAACCGATTTCAAGCGATTTGACGAAGGTGTCGGCCACGCACACGGACATCGAGAAGACCGCGGCGCCGCTCTCCACGACGGGCTGGTGGTGCCGCCCCACCGAATAGAGAAGGCTGTTCGCGAAACGCCATTTTTTGCCGATTGCGATGCCGATCTCCTCGTGTGTGAGACCGAAAATGCGCCGTTCGATGTCGGTTATGGGCTCCTGGCGTTTGCCGGCCTCCTCTATCACCCGGTTCATCTCGTCCGGGAAGAAGTTGTTGATGAGCACCTTGCCGATGTCGTGTATGAGGCCGGCGATGAAATATTCCTCGAGCAGCTTCTGGTCGATATTCATTTTCCGCGCGATGAGCTTTGTCGCCACCCCCACCCCGAGCGAGTGCTTCCAGAAATCCTGGCCGTTAAGGGAGGTGTTCCCCTTGAGATTGACCTTGCCGAGGAAAGCGGATGAGAGCGCGACGTTCTTGATGGTATTGATACCCAGCATGATCACCGCCTGCTTCAGCGACTTGATCTCCTGCGGCAGGCCGAAATAGGCCGAGTTCACCATCCGTATAACCTTTGCGGTGAGCACCGGATCGAGCTGGATGACGTCGGTGAGGTCCTGTGCCGACGACTTGACGTTGTTCGCCACCTCGCTGATCTTGTGGATGACCGGCGAAAGAGTCGGCATCTGGTCGATGGATTCCTTGACCCTGTCTATTACGCTTTTCATGATCAGTAAAAATACCAGTAAACTATGTCAACGGCAAGCACCGTCCAGAAGAAAACGGTGAATGCGATGAGAAGGAGCCACGCGAACCTTTTAGCGGTCATGGGTTTTCCTGTCGGAGGGAATATGCAGGTCACTCTTTAAGGACGACCTTGCCGCGTAAAACCCTGAATATCATGATCTCGCCGCCGCGTTCAAGCTCGAGCGTGACCATGGAACCCGGTTTCCCCCGCAGCAGGTTTTTCACTATGTAGTCATGCTGCATCCCTTTCAAAGGATGTCCGTCAACGCTCAGAATCCTGTCGCCCGGCTGCAGTCCGGCCATATCGCCCGTTCCGCCCCTGTAGACCGAAACGATCACATAGGGACTGTCCTTCCCGACCTTACCGTCGCCCGACGGCACCTCGATACCCAGACCGCCGAATTCCTCATTAGAGCATCCCGCTATGACGACAACGCACAGCGATACGAACGCCGCAATCACGCAGCTTTTCACCACGCGCCTTTTCATCATATGATTACCCCCGGTTAGTGTACTCGCGGAAACGACGCCGAACGCCCCGGCATTACTGGAAGGATTGTTACATCAACATGAATAAATGCAACAATTATTTGAAGCCCGGCCGAACCTAACGCCCGCCCTTTATCTGCCTGATCATATCGACCAGCATGGCGGCATGCTCGGACAGTATATCGACCGCCACCTCCGGGCTGTTAATCTCGTCAAGCGCCAGATAGAGGGCGGCGATGGCCTTTCTGAGGTTGCGGTCCGCTTCACCGATTTTTCCCACGGCGTCGCGGGAACGGGCGTCTCCGCCGCCCTGCATCTCGTCGAGCACCCGACGGTGTACCCTGTGCAACAGGTCTTTTGGATCTTCCATATTCGTGCGGTCGCGGACGAGGGATGGGCCGGCGCGCTTATCGGCGGCGGGAAGGCCCGTCGATCACTTCTTCGCCTCGGCCGGCTCCTCCCCGGCGTGTTCCGCCGTCTCCTTTCCCGGCTTCTTTTCGTCGACGGACTTCTGTTCCGCCGACTCCTCGGCCGGCTTCTTTTCGGCGGCGGAATCCTTTTCCACGAAATCCTCCACCTTTACCGTTCCGGAGAAGGTGGAAAGCGCCGACTCTTTCGAAAAACGCACGTAATTATCGGTATGATGCAGAAGGAATTTCTTGTACTCGACACCGCCACCCGGTTCACCGCTCTCCGCGGCGAGCATCTCTATGGTCGCCTTGATGATCTTGAAATTAAAGTCATCCACGTATTCGCGTATGGTATCCTCGGCCTTTTCGAATTCCTCGGTCAGGATATACTGCGCCACCGTCTTCTCGCCGCGGAAACGCACACGCCGCTCGGTTTTCTTCAAAAAGCCGCCGGACTCCCTGTCGGACTCCGTTTTGAGGGCGCCATCCTCGACCTTTTCCGGAGCGGCCGCATCGGCGCCATCGTAGTACTCCCTGTTGAGCTCGCCCAGGAACGCGTCTCCATTCTTGGAAAGGAACCTGCTGTAGAAAGGATTTCCCGCCTCCCGTTCCATCTCGAAGAGGTGGTTGAATATCTTTCTCTTCATCTCGCCGGTACGGCTTTCATAAAGCGCCAGGAAGGCGTAACGCTTGGCCCTTCGCGCCATCTTCACCGCTTCGATATACTTGTAAATCTTGTACGAATGGAGCTTCGGATTCGACGCGGTGCCTATGGTGTAATGGTTGAACCCGACCGCCCGGTCGCGGTATCCCAGCGTAAGATACAGTTTGGCCCTGGCGTTTTTGGACCTGATGATCTCCGGCGCGATGCCGTCGAGTATGTCTTTGGAACCTTCGAGGTACGAGTCCCTCAGCATTTCGGCGAACAGGTCGACATGCTTCCCCTGGGACTCGTAGAGCCTTTTAAACGCATTCCTGTAATCGGACTGAAGAAAGGCCACCTCGGCGTTGAAGTGATGGCGATATACTTCCTTGAACCGGTCCTTTCGCTCCTCACCGAAGTTCGTAACGCACACGTCCATGAAGTCGATAAACGCCTTGTTCTCGCTCAGTATCCGCTCGGTGGTGGTCTGGTCGGAATAGGCCAGCGCGGCGGCCGCCGGCAGAAGAAATAAAACCCATACGGCAAGGGGGATAAACAGACCGCGTAAATCGTTTCTTTTATTCAGCATTTTCGCCGCACCCTTATCGATGGAATTGCCGCCGACGCCATATCCGGCATGACGACAAATCAAATCATTTCCCGCACGTCACTTCTCGGTGAGCTCGATTTCATTCGCCGCCACGACCTTACCGTCCAGTGACGCCTTTACCCGGTACCTGCCCGGCCGCTTGAAATACTCGGTGGGAATATACGCGCCCAGGGACTGGAAGTCCTTGTCGATTTCGAAGCTGATCTGCTTGTACCGCCGGAAATCGTTGTTCTCGAAGTACTCGATTTCGATGGCGAACATATTCGAATCTAGATCCTCGAATTTCCGGTTTATGAAGAAATATACCTTGTCCTGTACCGCGTACCGGGCGACCTGCGCTTCATCCCCGGAGGTTATTTCGTGGCTCGAGAGGATGAAGTTCGCTTTCCCGTACTGTGTCGTAAAATAAATCAGATAGAAGACGACCGCGAATATAAGCGCCACCAGCGCCACTTTACCGGCAAGCTTGATCGTACCCGCTTTCCCGTTGTTGTCCATGTTCGAACCCTGCTCTTCCATAAATATCCCCCCGCCACCGGCTGCCCGCGACGCCGATTCTATTCACTGTTATTTTCGGCGGGAAACCGCCCGCGGAACAGTCCATTTTTCCGTCCCCGCCAGATCATTAAACGTCGGAGCGAAAAAGTCAACCGAGTTGCCGCAATAATCCCGAATAAGGCGCGATTTCGTATCCGGGGCGGGACATTCCATATACATCAACCACCCCTTCTCGACCGATCCCCCGGCGAGCCGCTTCGAATGCTCGCGATCATGTCCAGCCTCAGCTCAAAAAGTCCCGGATCGAGCAGCACGGGGTATTCCCGCGGCGAATCGAAGCGTCGGCAGGCTTCCGGCAAGGCCGCCAGACCGGTCTGACATCGCCGCCTCGATTCCTGGAGCGTCGAAAGCTCCCCGACGATCACGCCATCCGTCACCACGGGACGGAGCTGCTCCGCGACACGGTGGAGTCCCTCCGTCGGCACGGGATTGCCCCGGATATCGACCGGTTCGCCGGGCGCGTCTCCCTCCAGCCGGACCACATCGCACATCATCGAGCCGTGATCATCGAACCAGCGATCGATGTTCTTTCTGCCCGGAAGGCTGCCCTTCGGGAGCTCGTCCGAAATTTTGAGGCGGGGCGTATCCGTACCGTTTCTGCGGAGCGACGCCATTTTATACACACCCGGAAGCGACGCGTCACCGTGACCGGTCGCCAGCCTCGTCCCTACTCCGAAGATATCGACCGGAACACCGGAATCGAGCAGATCCCGGATCGTATACTCGTCCAGATCGTTCGAAAGCACTATTTTCACATAACCGAGTCCGGCCTCATCGAGCATGCTCCGCGCGATCCGGCACAAACGGGAGGGGTCCCCACTGTCGAGCCGGATGCCGGACAATCGGTGCCCCCGGTCCACCAGCTCGCGGGCGACGATGATGGCGTTGGGAATGCCGCTTTCGACACTGTCGTATGTGTCGACGAGAAGGATCGACGTGTCGGGATAGGTTTCAGCGTACGCGCGGAACGCCGACAGTTCATCGTCGAAGGCCATCACCCAGCTGTGGGCGTGCGTGCCCCGCACCGGGATCCCGAATCGCCGGCCGGCCAGCAGGTTGGAGGTGCCGTCGCATCCCCCGATATACGCGGCCCTGCTCGCGCTCAGGGCGCCGTCCGCCCCCTGCGCCCTGCGCAGTCCGAACTCCACGACCGGCCTCCCACCCGCCGCCAGTATAACCCTGGATGCCTTCGTCGCGATGAGCGTCTGGAAGTTCAGTATGTTCAGGAGCGCGGCCTCGACCAGCTGCGCTTCACCAAGCGGAGCCTCGATGCGTACAACGGGCTCCTCGGGAAAAACGAGGCTCCCTTCACCGAACGCGTGCATGCTGCCGGTAAACCGGAGCGCGGCGAGATGTTCGAGGAAGCCGCGGGAGAATATCCCCAGCGTGTCGAGATAGGCGATGTCGTCGGGCGAGAAAGAGAGCCCCGTGAGATATGAAGCGGCCTGTTCCAGCCCCGCGAAGACCGCATATCCCCCGCCGAACGGATTGCCGCGAAAGAATACGTCGAAAACCGCGGTCTCCGCGATAAGGCCGTTACGATAATACCCTTCCATCATCGTAAGCTCGTAGAGGTCGGTCAGAAGGGCGTCGGCTCTCATTGCACGACCTCCGCGGTTTTAACGAACCGGACTCCCGCCGAAGCGAGTTCCCGGAGCGCCGCAAGGCCGCTCTCCCGTGCGACCGGTTTGACCGCGTCTTCCACGATCGCCACGGCAAAGCCCGCCTTTACGAGCCCCATCGCGGACGCTTTGACGCAATAATCGGTGGCGACCCCGTATACAATGAATTCATACCCCGCGAACCGCCCGACATACGGCCCGAAAAGCGGGTTTGCGAAAGCGCTGAAACCCGGCTTCATGAATCCAGGGTAATCCAGCCGTAAATCGAGCACCAGCGGATTGTCCTCAAAGTGGACGAGCCGCATTCCCTCCACTGTCGTTGGCGCTATTTTCCCGAATCCAGCGGTTCCGCGTACGCAGTGCGGCGGAAAATCGGCGAATTCGGGATCGTCGGGAACATGGGTATCCAGGGTTGAAACAAGGGGAATGCCGCGCTCCAGGGCGTAACGGGTCAGCCTTTCGAGATTGGGCTCCAGCCCTTCCGCGCCGGGCACATACAGCTTTCCCCTCGGGTCCATGAAGTCGACCTGCGTATCGATATCGAGAAAAACCCGTCTGATCATGACCCACCTCCATGTTGATCGATACGCATCCGGCGTCCGGCGGATGTTTCACCCGGTGATGCGATCCCGTCACGCGTCAGACTTAAGATGTGTAAATACGCCCGATAATTTCCATAATTTTATGATTTTATGACGAGATTTTTACCCGCGCACGGACTATCCGCCTCGACCCTTGACCTCCCCGCGCGGTGTAAGCGCGACTTCCGTGCCGGTTCATTCCGTTATTCCGGGATGCACATGCCGGATCCCCGGGCTCATGCTCCTCAATCAATAGCCATGCCGGGAACGAGCGGGTAAAAATAAAATAATTTTATATTGACAGAGATGCAATTAATGCGTAGACTGCGGCGCGGTTTGAGTTTCCGGATATCCATATAATACAGAAAGGATCGCACGTTCGCGCTATGGCCCGAAACGCCTCCCGGATAATAACGGCACCCCAGGGACCCGGAAAAGCGGTAATGCCGGTTTCCGATTCACTTTAAAACGTGTGGAAAAGGGAAATGGCTGAAGACAGAACCCAGGGCGAATTCCTAGAGGGTGGCAATTACCTCATAATAAAAGGCAGATTCAAGTCCCAGTCGCTCAACCTGTACGGTATTCTGTTCGTGGTTTTCGACGCCGAGGGCGCCATCGAAAACCAGAACATAATAGTATCGACCTTTTCCAATGTTTTCGAGCTCGAGCCCCATGTCGGATGGGAGCGTTATGAGGAAAACATCATGGAGCTCAAGTGGAAGGGGAATTTCAACTCGAGCATGAGCTCGTCGCTCATGGACCAGCTCAAGGCGGTCGCTGCGCAGCCCAACCTCAATTCACAGCTGTATGATTCGTCTTCCAACTACGATTACGACCGGGTCGAGATATTCCTCGCGGACATTCTCTATCGGATCGTTCACGACAAGAACCTCATCCTCGAAATAGGCATACAGGAAGTCAGCGAAGAGGAATTCAAGGCCGCAAGGGAAAAACGGCAGAAAGCCGTGGAAACCCCGGCCGCCCAGACCGCGAAGAAGGGTTACAACGTGGAGGAGGGATCTGTCATCCTCCCCCTTCAACCCATTCTCGCGCCGGTCAAAGGCAAACCGCTCTACGAGCTCAAGATCGGCGACCGGATAATGGCCAAGATCGTGGCGAACTCCGAGCGGGAAAAATACTTCATCGACATCCTGAACCTCCGGGTCGAGGACCACATCCGGCCGGTACCCTGCGAGGTGATCGACATCAAGGCGAGCAGTAAAAGTGACCCCATCGAAATACTCTCCCAGATCGCGCCGGGGATATACGGCAAGATCATCGAGGACGAGCGCCAGGTCAAACTCCGCATGTACGATCCCGGGGTGGATGGTCCCATCAGCAAAAAATCCATACCCGCCGGGTATCCCTTCAAGAACCAGCCCAAAACCGCGAAGGCCGAAACGGGAATGTCCCAGATGACGTATGTGATAATGGGCCTTTTCGCCCTTCTGCTCGTCATCTTCATCGTTCTGATCTACCTGAGCTTCTGAAGCGGCGCACCCCGCCGATGGTCCGGCCGTCATCTCCCGGATCCGCCTAAAAAAGTAGTTTACATCCACAATCCGGGGTGTTTCACCATGTAGAACGCTCGCGGGTTAAAATCCACCCGTCCGTCGCGAAAGCCCGGCGGGGCCTTATACAACGCCTCCCGATGCGCCGATAAGTATAGCAAACGCGCACCGGAGGTGGGACATGTTCTACATGATTCTTCGCCTGCTGCATGAAGAGCTTGAGGGCGGGATTATTTCAACCCAGGAGTATCACTCGGCCGTGGTGAAGGCTGCCCTCATCCACGGCATCAGGAGACACGGAATACGATAGATGGACAAAGACAAGGAATACATACTGAAGCTCGCGAACGAGAACCGGGTCAAATTCATCAGGCTCTGGTTTACCGACATCCTGGGCTTCCTCAAGAGCTTTGCCATAACGATCGACGAGCTCGAAGACGCCCTGATTGAAGGGGTGCGCTTCGACGGCTCCACCCTTCAGGGATTCATCCGCAGGGACGAATCGGAAATGATCGCCCTTCCGGACACCTCGACCTTCCAGGTGCTGCCGTGGCGCCCGAAAGAGGACTCGGTCGCCCGTATGTTCTGCGATATCTATAAGAACGACATGACCCCCTACGAGGGCGATTCGCGCTACATCCTAAAGAAAATCCTCCGCAAGGCCTCGGACGACGGCTACTCATTCTATACCGGACCGGAGATAGAATTCTTCTTTTTCAAAAACTCCGGAGCGCCCGAAATACTCGACCGGGGAGGCTACTACGACCTCACCCCACTCGATGTCGCCACCGACTACCGGCGGCAGACGGTGCTGACGCTCGAGAAGATGGGGATCGGCGTCATCTCCTCGCACCACGAGGGGGCATACAGCCAGCACGAGATCGACCTGAGGCACGAGGACGCGCTCACCATGGCCGACAACATCATGACCTTCAGGCTCATCACCAAGGAGATCGGCCAGTCCAACGGTATCTACGCTTCGTTCATGCCCAAACCCATGGCCGGGCAGAACGGATCGGGCATGCACGTACACCAGTCGCTCTTTCGCGACGAGGAGAACATCTTCTTCGACGCAAACGAGGAGTCCTACCTTTCGAAGGAGGGGCGCTGCTACATCGCCGGACTGCTGAAACACTCACGGGATTTTTTCGCGATCACCAACCAGTGGATAAATTCGTACAAGCGCCTGCTCCACGGCTTCGAGGCGCCGACGCACATCTCATGGAGCACGCGTTGCGACACCTCGCTCATACGCGTCCCCGAGTGCAAGCCGGACAAACCGCGTACCATGCGCGTCGAGCTCAGGAACCCGGACCCCGCGTGCAATCCATATCTCGCGTTCGCGGTGGTTCTCGCCAGCGGCCTGAAAGGGATGAAGGAACGCTACGAGCTGCCCCCGCCGCTGGACTCGACACAGAACATTTCCTGCAGGTCCGATTTCCAGAAAATGGGGCTCGAGCCCCTGCCCACGCAACTCGGCGAGGCCCTGATCGACCTCGGGAAGAGCGAGCTCATGCGCGAGACGCTCGGTGCCCGGCTCGTCGACAACTTCATCGAGAACAAGATGCTCGAGCTCGATCGATTCAACTCGCACATCACCGATTACGAGATAAACGAGTATCTGCCCATCCTCTGAAATCCGGGCGGGCCGCTCATGAAACGACCGGGCATCGCACTCATCGGCTGCGGGAGAATCGGCTTCATGCTCGAATCCGACCCGCTCCGCTACAAGCCGTGCACACATTTCGGCGGCGCCTCGTCCGCGGGACTTCGTATCACGCACGCGTGCGATCTCGACCATGGCAGGCTCGAAAGCTTTGTCCGCACTTCGGGCATTCCGAGGGAAAACGCCTTCACCGCACACCGCGAGCTCATCGAATCGGTACGTCCCGATCTGGTAATCATAAGTACCTGGACCGAATCGCACGCGGAGATCGGGATGCTCGCCGCCGCATGCGGGGCTCGTGTTATCGTATGCGAAAAACCCATCGCCTCGAACCTCCGCGACGCTTCGCGTCTCATCGCCGCATGCGAGGCCGGTGGCGCGCGCCTCATAATCAACCACGAGCGCCGCTATGATCCGCGCTATCAGAAGATCAGGGAAATGCTCGACGACGGCGCAATCGGAGAAATCCGGACCGTCCATGCCTCCGTTCTGACCGGCGGTTTCCGCGGCGCCTCGAGGATCGAACAGGGGGGCGGTCCGCTGCTCCATGACGGAACCCACATGATCGACCTTATCAGGTACCTGTTCGGCGATATAGCGACCGTCATCGGAGATTTCGACCGAACGGGCAGCCGGAAAAGCGGTTTCGAGGACCGTGCAACCGCCTGGATACGGACGCACGGCGGTGTGGACGTGTTTCTCGAGGCGGGAGGGGCCCGGAACCACTTCGTCTTCGAGCTCGTCATATCGGGAACCCGGGGAAAGATCATCGCGGGCAACGGTTACCAGTCGTTTTTCACGACCCGCGCGTCCCGTCACTACACGGGTTTTCGAGACCTAGTGGAAAAACCCTTCCCGCGCTTCCGGCGCCGGAGCTACTTCACACGGGAGTATTCCGAGGCGAAACGGCTTCTCGCCGGCGAGGACATCCCCGTGCGCTCCGGCGGAGTCGACGGTTACCGGGCGATCGAAGCGATTCATGCCATCTATCTTTCCGCCGGGAAGGGAAGAAAAATTGTTGAATTGCCCGTGCAACCGAATACAATCAGGCTTAAAGAAATATTTAATCTCTGATCGCATTTCGACTGAATGCTCAAGGCGCTCGGTTAAACCGACGAAAGCCGATCGTTTACCCGGGGTCGCTGTGGCGGGAACGGTATTTCCGTCTACGGAAGGCTCCACTGGAAAGAAAATGGAAATAAAACCGAAGAAGATCAGCGACGATGCCGTATTACTCGCGATTAAAGGACGATTCAACATCGAGCAGGTCGAAGCCTTCGAGACCGCGCTGGAGAATTGCGCGGGGATCAGGTGGATTATTCTGGACCTCTCCGCGATGAGATACATCGACTCGTCCGGAATCGGATCCCTGATCAAGGCGGTCAACATAGCCAAGAACGAGAAGCGGGAGATACTCCTGCACAGCATCGATCCGGCAATCATGAACGTCTTCAGGCTGGCCTATCTTGACAAGTTCTTCAGCATCCGCTCGCGCGAGGAGCTCGCGGAACTTTTTCCCGGGGCTCATTTTTAGCCGGAAGCTCCTTATCCCCATCGGCCGGAGCCGCAACCGGAAAAGCCCGTTCGCGACGTCCTTTCGTTACAGATAGCCCCCCTGCAGCAGTTTTCGTTTCAAATCGTCGTCATTTGAACGCGGCTCCTCCGATGAGCGCGGGCTCAACATCCGCTCGACATATTTGGCGAGAATATCAACCTCGATGTTAACCGCGTCACCCGCTTTACGCTCCTGCAGTGTCGTTTTTGCGACGGTTTCCGGGATTATATAAATACCGAATCCGTCCGGAAGGAGCGAGACGACGGTAAGAGATATGCCGTCCACCGCAACCGATCCCTTCTCCACGATATAACGCGAAAGCGCTTCCGGTACCTTTATTTCGATTCCGATACCTTCGGAGTCGCGCCGCACCCTCCCGACGCTTCCCGTGCCGTCGACATGTCCCTGGACGATATGCCCGCCAAGGCGCCCGCCGGGCGTCACCGCCCGTTCGAGGTTCACCCTCCGGCCCGGAACGAATGAGCCGAGCGTCGTCACCTGAAGCGTCAGCTTCGAGCAGAAGACCGAAAACGTCCCGCCCCCCGTCCGGGTCACCGTCTGGCAGGCACCGTCGACGGAGATCGAATCTCCGACGGCCGAATCCCCGAGCACGCGTAACGCGGACACGGTGAGGGTGGCCCCCGTTCCGGTGACTTCGAGGTTTTTAACGACGCCTATCTCTTCTATCAATCCTGTAAACACGCACTACCTCTTAAAAGGCCGAACCCGGGCTCAGGGAATCCCACCGTAGCCGGCATACAGAATATCATCGCCGATCGCGACCGTGGACACGTCCCTCAATCGGGGCGAGGAGCTTATCGAATCGCTCCCCCTGCCGTCAAGTACCGGGACACCACCACCGACTACGCGCGGTGATATGAAATACAGGTACTGGTCGATGGCATGCGCATCGAAAAACGACGCGGCGAGCCTTCCGCCGCCCTCGAGTACGGCCATCAGTATACCACGGGCGTACAGCAGCCGCAAGGCATTATCCACGATTTCAGCGGGGGCCTCCCCGTCCACAAGCGCCAGTCTTCCCGAGTCCTCCAGCACGCGCAGAAAAGGGTAATCCTCCCGGCCTTCCAATATATTTCTGTTCCCGGCCGCTCCTACAACGAGGACCCTGTCGTCGTTGAAGATCTTCAGGTCCGGCCGCAGCCTGTCGGGAACACCGAAGACCACCCTCAGCGGCGCGGCCCCGTCGTTGAATTCCGAGGACTCCAGCAGGAGCCGTAGAAAATGGTTCCGGTATCCATCGATCCGCCAGTCCCCCCGCTCGAAGCGTTTCCGCACCTCATCCGGAAACGATCCCAGCCGGACATTGAGCTCCGGATCGTCCTTTTCAACCGTACCCTTACCGACGATGACCGCATCCGCGAGCGAGCGCAGGCGATGCACCAGGAAACGGGAAGAATCACCCGAAATCCAGCGGGAATCGCCCGAATGAGTGGCGATCCTGCCGTCGAGCGATATGGCCGCCTTGTGCAGGACGAACGGCCTTCCATGCAGGATATATTTTTTAAATGGGCGGATGAGGTCGGTCGCCTCGGAGGCCATTTCATCCATCATAACAACATCTATTCCCGCCCTCTCGAGAGACTCCACTCCCCTGCCCGCCACGCGGGGATTGGGATCGAGGATCGGGATGAAAACGCGCCGCACACCCGAGGCGATCAGGGCATCAGTACAGGGTGGGGTTTTGCCGTGATGGCAGCACGGCTCAAGCGTAACATACAGGTCACCGCCGTCTATCGGAGCGCGCGCGTTCCTGATCGCGCACACCTCGGCGTGATCGCCGCCGCAGGCACAGGTCGATCCGGTCGAGATCACCTCACCGTCCCTCACCAGGACGGCGCCCACCGACGGGTTCGGGGAGGTGCTGCCCATGCCGGCAAACGCCAGCCTGAGCGCCCGCTCCATGTATGTCCGGTTAACGCTCTCCAAAGCCGATGCCGTATCTTCGAAAAATTTCATCCCTGTCATCGCCGGGCCCGAGCTCCTCGTAAACACTCTCGCGAATCCGCTGCTCGATCGAACGGTTGTATCGCCGTGTCTCGCGATATGCGCCGACGATACTGCCGCCATAGAACACGGCGGCGGTTGCGCCAAAAACGAAGCCCAGTGGCGCATTATCGGTTCTGAACGAGAAATAGGTCAAGGCGGAAAAAGCCGATACCACGATGAAGGCGATGACCCCGTTCTGCCGATTGCCCGCGTAGGCATACCCCAGCCCCGGGACCGCCCCGAGTGCGAGCGCCGTACCGGGAGACCGGCGGGCGGCCAGGCCGTCACGCGCGTAAGCCCCGAGCGCCTCGTATGCCGCCGGGTCGAAACCGCCTTCGGCGCGGGGGGATGGCGGCCACTCCAGGCGCATCGCATCCTCAATCCTGTTCAACATGATGAGCGAAATGACCGCGCGACGCCGAAGCGCCGAGTCGAGGAAAGAATCGCAATCCTTCCCGGGCACGATCAAGCACGTTTTGAGCGACTGGTCGTATGCGCCGAGCGCGATCGCCGCATCCGCCGCGAAAATCCTGCCGGGGCACGTAACCGGCCTGTCGGCCGAATGAACCATATCCAGGATTGCCGCGTATTGTCCACCTCCGTACAGCAGGTACAATTCACTCACCCTGAGGCGGGATTCTTCGACATGGCCGGGATAATAACTTTTAAGACGGGAGAGCTCGGAATAAGCCCTGAAATATTCACCGCGCCGGGCAAGATGACGCGCGAAACCCAGGACGGCGTCGGCGCCGTACTCGTTTTTAAGCGGGTCGGGCGTCGCCGCGGGCGCGACCGGGGCACAAACCAGCAATGCGACCACGCCTGCGGCGATATATCGCAGCGGAAGCCGCATCGTATCGTCTCATTCGGAACGAGCGCCGTGCCACCACAGAACGACCGGCGCGGCGATGTAAATCGTGGAGTAGGTGCCGCTGATGAGTCCCGCCAGCATTACCAGCGCGAAATCGCTGATGGTGCCCTCGCCTATGACGTACAGTGACAATACGCAAAAGAGCACGGTAAGAGAAGTAATAAAGGTTCGTGCGAGCGTCTGAGTGACGGAAATGTTCAGGATCTGACCGAACGCGCTTTTGGCATGAATATTGAGATTCTCCCGTACCCGGTCGAAAATGACGATGGTATCATTGACCGAATAACCGAAGATGGTGAGTATGGCGGCGACAATGGGCACGTTGATCTCGACTCCCATGAAGCCGCAGAAGAGAAAGGCCACCAGTACGTCGTTAACAACCGCCACCATCACGCCCGCGGAATACTTGAGTTCGAATCGAAGCGCGAGGTACACCCCCATGAGGACGAGCGCGATGAGCATGAGCTTGACCGCGGACTTTCTTAAAAAGTCCCCTACCGCGGGACCGACAGTTTCAGTGGCGAGTATGTTTATACCGGGATATGCCTCTCCGAGTACCTTTTTAATGATCTCCGAGCTCTTTTCGGAGGATTCCCCCCTCTCGAGGAGCTTTGAGGAAATGATGAACTCGTGAACCTCTTCCCTGCCGTACTGCTGGACGTCCGCCTTTATGCCATGTTTATCGAGCTCCGCGCGCACGCCACCGGGATCGGTAGGTCCATCGAAGCGTACGGTCAGCTTCACACCACCGATAAAATCGATCCCCCAGGTGAAACCACCTTTGAGATAGGTAGTTGTCGAGAACAGAGCAAGAACGGCCAGCGAGAAACCGATCGCTATCCATCTATATTTAAGAAAGTCTATCACCCTTTCCAAAGCGATTCTCCTTTTAT
>CAZVEG010000080.1:0-16961 GCA_964625625.1 uncultured Leptospirales bacterium
GTCCCATCCATAATATCGGCATTCCCGGAAAATAGTTGAACGAATTTCTCCGGGCCGCCGGCGGGATACGGATAAGGAGTTTGCGGGCGCCTGCATCGCGGATGAATCGATCCTGAATTGTGCTTGATACCCTTGTTGGACGGGTTATCATAAGGCCATGGATCGCCTCGCGCACTTAACCGACCTTCCGCCGGGCCGGCTCTCCGGTCCGCGATTGCGACGTCATGTCGCCCGGTTTTTTTCAGTCGTAATTCTCCTTGTCGCCTCCCGGGCTGGAGCCGTCGAAACGACCGAGGTGCAGTTTGCTGACGGAACCGACATTTCGGCCAACCTTTACTTCATTGAGGATCCGGATCGCGATCTGGCCATCCGCGACGTCGCCGGACCGACGACGGGATGGAGGCCGAATGTGGCCGGATACGTCAATCTCGGATATACGCGGTCCGCGTACTGGTTCAGGGTCGATATCGATAATCCCCGTGGATCGGAGCGGACAGCCCTCCTGGAGATGGATTTCCCGAGTCTCGACTTTGTCGATCTCTATGTTCCCGACGGCCGCGGGGGATTCAGCGAAACGCGGACGGGTGACCGTCGCGTCTTCGAGTCGCGGCCGATCGGAGACCCGAATTTTCTTTTCCCCCTGTCGCTGAAATCCGGCATTTCAACGGTGTACATGAGGGTCCTGAACGCCGGCTCCCTCCGTTTTACCGCGCGATTGTATACCGAGCGGGGATTCGTCGAGAAAAAGAACCGCCTCCTGCCCCGGCTGTGGCTTCTTTACGGTATGCTCTTCCTCGTGGTCGGTTTTTATCTGTTCGTGTACCTCCTCCTCCGGAAGTCCGTGTATCTGCATTTCGCGCTCTTCGCATCGACGCTCTTCCTTTACCAGATTTCACACCGGGGTTACGCCTTTCAGTTTCTCTGGCCCGGCCAGCCCTGGTGGGCCAACGTCTCGCTTCCCTTGCTGATGAACCTGCTCGGCATGTTCGGAGCGTTCTTCGTGCGTGCGATAATGGAAACCCGTACGGCCGCTCCGCGGACGGACAGGATATTTTTACTCTTCGGGTACGTACTGTTTCCAATGGCGGCCGGCCTCGCAATCGTGCTGCCGGCGCGCCTGTGCCTGCAGATGACATACGCGCTGTTGATGGCGTTCGCCACCCTGGTCATCATCCATACCGGAAACGCATTCCGGCGAGGAAACCGCTTCGCGCGCTATTTTTTATCCGGTATGGGAGGCGTTGCGCTGTTTACCGTTGTCGGCACCCTGACCGCATTCGGCAGGCTGCCGCTTAATTTTTTTACCGAATGGAGTACGGAGCTGGGCTTCCTCTGGCTCGTGTTTTCGGCATCGGCCGGTATGATCGACAGGATGAAAGTGCTCGCGGATGACCTTCGAAGCTCGCGGGCGGAACAGGAGAAGAATATCGAGCTTCTCACCAGGGCGAACCAGGAACTTGCCGCCACCAACGAGGAATTGAACGCGGCCATGGAGGAGCTCAGCGCCACCAATGAGGAGTTCGAGGCCCAGAACGAGGAACTCATCGCCGCTGAAAATGATCTGAAGCGCAGCGAGGAGAAATACCGGAACCTGGTGGAAAACATCAACGAGGTCATTTACTCCATTGACGCCTCCGGGGCGCTTACTTATCTGAGCCCCGCCTTCGAGAAGATGACCGGCTTCACCCCCGCCGAGATCGGAAGCCGTAACTTCGCTTCGCTTATTCATCCGGACGATGTCGCGGGCATAGTCGCGCGGTTCGGGGAGCTCGCACTCGGAGAGATCAGGCCGAGCGTTTACAGGATAATGACGAAAGGTGGGGAGTACCGCTGGATAACGAGCATAAGCCGTCCCATATTTCACAGGGGGAGTTTCATCGGGGCCAACGGCGTTCTGACCGATATCCACGAGAGAAAGGAGGCCGAGGACAGGGTTATCCGGGAGAAGACCTTCGCCACCACGATCATCGACACGCTGCCCGGGATATTCTTCATACTGGCCGGTGACGGAACGCTCGTGCGCTGGAAGGGCCGCGTGAAAGGTGATGACGCCTTCGGGTATACGCCCGAAGAGGTGCGGGCGATGGACGCGCTCGATATGGTCGACCCGGATGACAGGGGCCTGGCCGCGGCGAAGATAGCGGAGGCATTCAGCACCGGACAGGCAAGCACCGAAATCGCCTTTGTGCGCAAAAACGGTGACCGGCTGGTTTTCCATCTGGTTGTTTCGCGCATGACGCTCGACGGCGAGGTTTTCCTTATCGGCATAGGCTTCGAGGTAACCGACCGCAAACTGGCGGAGGAGGAGCGTGAGAGGACCCGCGCCCAGCTCATACAGGCCCAGAAAATGGAGGCGATCGGCACCCTCGCGGGAGGTATCGCCCACGATTTCAACAACATGCTCATGGGAATAATGGGGAGCCTCGATCTGATACGGCTGATCCTGACGAGGGACGGTCAGATCGACCGTGGTGCGATTTTGAATTACATCGAGATAGCGCTCGAGTCGTCCCGGCGATCGGCGGAGATGACGAGGCGATTGCTGACCCTCTCGCGGAAGAGCGGGCTGCAGACGGTGCCGATGGACGTCAATGAGACCATCGGAAGCGTCTTCAGGCTCTGTCGCGATACCCTGCCGAAATCGGTCAGGCTCGATTTCCGTGAAGATTCAAGCCCTCTCCGGGTGATGGCGGATCCGGTACAGATTCAACAGGTGCTCCTGAACCTTTGCGTTAACGCCTCGCACGCGATGACGATCATGCGCCCTGCCGGCCGGCGGGAGGGGGGCATCCTGTCGGTTACGGCTTCCGGAGTGTCGCCTTCGGAGGAGTTTTGCTCCCTCTATCCGCTTGCCCGGCCAGGGGCGATGTATATCAGGCTGGAGGTCGCCGATACGGGAGTTGGAATAGAGGATGATGTGCGGGAGCAGATCTTCGACCCGTTCTTCACGACGAAGAGGAAAGAAGAAGGGACGGGGCTGGGTCTTGCCATGGCCTATACCATCGTGCAGCAGCACGGAGGATTTATCGATGTGGTCAGCAGAGTGGGCGAGGGTTCCGTATTTTCGGTCTATCTCCCCGCGCTCGAAGGGCAGTCGTCAGCCGATTCACCGGCGAAGGTAGTGGATGAGCTGGAGACCGGGGAGGGCAGGCTGCTTCTTGTCGACGACGAGAAGCCGGTTCTCGGTATCGCGGCCGGTATGCTCGAGCGCCTGGGATACGAGGTCGTCTCGGCGGAGAGCGGGAGCGAGGCCCTGGAGATATTCGGCAGGGAACACCACGGGCTCGATGCCGTAATCCTCGACCTTTCCATGCCCGGAATGTCGGGGCTGGAGGTATTCGAGCGGATGAAGGAGGACGATCCCGGCGTGCGGGTGCTGCTCGCATCCGGTTTCATCGAGGAATCCGTGCTCAACGGAGCCCTGAGCCGGGGGGTTGCGGATTTCATCCAGAAGCCGTATACCATCGTCCAGCTTTCGGCTAAAATCAAACATATCATGAGGCCACCCGAAGGCGGAACCCGGCCGGCCTGAGCCCGCAATGGCGGAAGGGGGCTGTATTGCGGTCGATCCCGGGCACGCGGGAATTCGTCTGAAGGGCCGTTTGCCGCTTGACTTTTCCAGAGAGTTACTGTAAATGGTTGGTGGTATTACCAGCAGCCATCAGGGGGGCGACCGTGACCGAACTTCTGGGTCCCATACGCGCGCAAAGCCTCGTCGAGGCCTTCGTAACGCGCTTCGAGGAACTCATCATCTCGGGTGAACTCGTGATAGGCAGCCGCCTGCCGTCGGAGCGTGAGCTTGCCGGTCGCATGGGGGTAAGCCGGCCCGTGGTGCACGAGGGGCTGGTGGAACTCCAGGCGCGCGGACTGGTCACCCTCAAGCCGAGAAGGGGCGCGTTCGTCAACGATTACCGCAGAAGGGGTTCCCTCTCGCTGCTCGAATCGCTCCTGTCGTACCACAGGGGGAACCTCGAGCCCGGGCTGCTCCGCAGCATGCTTCGGATGCGCGAGCTCTTTGAAATGGAAACCGCCCGGCTCGCCGCGCGCAACCGGACCGGCGAGCAAGTCCGCCAGTTCCGCGAGATCATCGAACGCGAAAAGCGGTGCGACCTCTCCAGGCCCGAAACGCTCGTCGCGATCGATTTCGAATTTCACCTCGTAACGGCGGTCGCCACCGGCAACCTCGTTTATCCGCTCATCATGAATTCCTTCAAGGACGTCTATACCAACCTCACCGGGCAGTTTTTCTCCGACCCCGAGGTGGCGCCGCGGGTGTTCGGCTTTCACCGTCAACTGGTAGAAGCCTTCGAGGCGCGCGATGAAAAAAAAGCGGCGACGGTAATGAAGCGCCTGCTCGACCACGGGGAGCGCTATCTCAATAAAACGATAGATGAAAGAAGCGCGGCCGTCTCGAACGAGAAGGTCGTATAACAACACAGGGGGTCCGGCATGAATACGACGGCGTCGGCGGCTCAATTCGCGATAAAGGAACCGAAGGGTCTCTCTCCTCGCATAACCTGGCTTCGCGATTATTTCTTCAGCGGGGTGGACAGGCCCTGGAACAACGAGTTCATGCCGTGGACCACGGGCACTCCATGGGACGTCCAGTACGATGAAATAACCTATTACATCGTGCCCGAAACCTACGCATTTCTGCAGACCTTCCGATCGTCGTTTCACCAGATGGCCCGCCCCGTGAAACTGCATGAGGACTTCTGGAAATGGAGCCTCCCCGAGCGCCGCGCCTGGTTCGTGAAGGAGGTGATGGTCGTTTACATGCCGAAGGAAATCCTTCCGGGAGACCTCATCGCCGGTTCGCGATTCAACCTTCAGGCCTCGCGCTGCTGGACGAAGAAGGAGCTGGAAGAGCGCGACAGGCTGATATACGGTAAAAAAGGAGCGCGCGCGATGATGAAGTGGTTTCACGACCACGGCTTCGGGAACTCCGGCGCGACCTCGGGCCACCTCATACCGGACTACAGAAGGGTCGTCGCCGAGGGATGGAAGGGCATTTACGAGGAGCTGATGGCCCGTTACTATGAAATGCCCGAGCGCGAGAAGAAGGGGCCGCGCGGCGCGCAGCTGCGCGCGATGATGACCGCGGCGCTCATGCCGAAGGAGCTGGCGGCGGCGTACGCCGTGGAATGCCGCAGGCTGGCGGCAAGGGAGTCGATCCCTTCGCGCAGGGACGAGCTGGAGCGGATGGCGGCCAACCTGGACCGGGTTCCATGGGAGCCTTCGGTCAGCTTCCACGAGGCCGTGCAGGCGCTGTGGCTGTCACACATGCTGGTGATGAGCGATGAGAACTATCCCGGCCCCGGCGTTTCGTTCGGCAGGCTCGATCAGTACCTGCTGCCATACTGGGAGCATTCGATCAGAAACGGAATGGACCGCGAGTTCGGCAAGGAGATCCTCAAGTGCTTCTGGGTGCACTCGAACACCGCGTACGACGCCATGATCCGCGTCGGCGGCAACCAGGGGATCACGGCGGGTTTCGGTCAGCTTTTCAATCTCTCGGGGCTCGGGTCTGACGGAAAGGACATGACGAACGATCTCACCTACGCGCTCCTGGAGGTGATCGACGAGATGACGCCCATACTCGAGCCAAAGCCGAACGTGCGTCTGCACCGCAACACGCCGGAAAAGCTTCTGGACACGGTCGTTTCCATGATCTCCTCGAGCCAGGGCGCACCGTTCCTCCTGAACTTTGACGAGCGCTCGATGGCCGGCATGCTCCGCGAGGCGAAGCGTGCGGGAGTTGAAAACCTCATCAACGAAAAGAACGTGCACGAATATGCATCGGTCGGCTGCCTCGAAAACACGATGGTCGGCAACGACCGCTCGGGAACCGTGGACAACAACCTCAACCTCCTGAAGGCGGTGGAGCTCGCGCTTACCGGCGGCAGGGACCTCCTCCCGTTCACGGACCTTTTAACCGGCAAGACGGAGCCGCCCGCGCGCGTGGGGCCGGACACCGGCGACGCGACGAAATTCACCTCGTGGGACGGATTCTGGAACGCCTACGCGGAACAGACGCGGTACATCATCCGCAAGTGCGTCGAAATATACGAGATGTCCGAGCGCGCTCGCGCCGATTTCTCGCCCACGCCGTATCTTTCGTGCCTGGTGCGCGGGTGTGCGGAGAAAGGCCTCGATGTGACGCAGGGAGGCGCCGAGCTCGGGTTCACCACGATCGAGGGCGTGACCTTCGCCACCACGGTCGATTCGCTCCTCGCGGTGAAATACCTCGTGTTCGATAAAAAAGAATGCACCATGGCCGAGCTCGTAAAGGCCCTTGAAGACAACTGGGTCGGCCACGAGGTGCTCCAGGCCAAGGCGAAAAACCGCGCGCCGAAGTACGGCCGCGACGACGACTACGCCGACGGGATGGCGCGGCGCGTCATGGACCTGTGGACGGATGAAACCTGGAAGCACACCACGAAATCGACCGGCAGGCGTTTCCGTCCCGGCATGCTCTCGTGGAACTACTGGGTGGGCGACGGCTTCGTTCTTGCCGCGAGCCCGGACGGCCGGCCGAAGGGGCAGTTCCTCTCCAACGCGATCTGCCCGTCGAACGGAGCGGACATCAACGGACCGACGGCCAATGCCAACTCGGTCGGCAAGGCCCTGGGCGGCAAGGACGCCGGCGGCGGCGACTGGAACGGCTACCTGAACAGCCTTCCGAACGGGGCGAGCCACACCATCACCTTCAATCCGTCGCTGTTGCGCGATCCGGAACATCGGACCAAGTTCAAGGCCTTCCTGCGCGGATACGCGGAGAACGGCGGCACGGCTCTGCAGGTCAACATGATCGACGCGGACATGCTGCGCGACGCGCAGAAGCATCCGGGCGCTTACCGGCATCTGCTCGTGAGGGTAACCGGATACAACGCTTATTTTACGGCGATAGGCCGCGAGCTGCAGGACGAGATCATCGCGCGCGAGAGCCATAACAAGTACTGACGGGGAGGATGGCACCGCAAGGGAGCGCTGGCCTTCGAAAGGTCCGTGCCCGCGGCGGGGCGTGAGTATAATGAAGAAAACCATCGTTGCAATAACAAAGCCGTCGGCGACGGTGCTCAATATCCAGAGGATGTCCACGGAGGACGGCCCCGGAATCCGCACCACCGTGTTTTTCAAGGGATGCGGCCTTTCATGTTCGTGGTGCCACAACCCGGAAAGCATTTCGTCAAAACCGCAGGTGCAGTGGATAGAGAACCGGTGCATCGGCTGCCGCTCCTGCGTCGAGGCGTGTGCTGAGAATGCGATTTCATTCGAGGCCGCGGGCCTGGTAATAGACCGAACCCGCTGCACGGGCTGCGGCGCCTGCGCCGATGCGTGTCCCTCGACGGCCATGGAGCTGCTGGGTAAAAAATGGGAGCTCGACGACCTGGTGCGCGAGGTGGAGAAGGACCGCGCGTATTTCGAGCAGTCCGGCGGCGGCATCACCGCGTCGGGAGGAGACCCCACCGTGCAGGCGATGTTCGTCGCGGACTTCCTCCGTGAGTGCGGCGCACGCGGTCTGCATACGGCGCTCGACACCTGCGGCTATTCGTCGCGCCAGGCTCTGGAGACGATCCTGCCGCATGCTGACCTGGTGCTCTTCGATCTCAAGATCATGGACAGCGGAGAGCATAAACGCCGTACCGGCGCGCCAAACGAGCGAATTCTCGAAAATATACTGTTCGTGCGCGATTACATGAAGGCGTCGGGACGCCCGACCTCGCTCTGGATACGGACGCCGCTCATTCCGGAGGCGACGGCGACGGTTGAAAATGTCGGGGCTATCGGCGCGTTCATCGCCGAGAACCTCGGCCCGGTCATCGAGCGCTGGGAGCTCTGTTCGTTCAACAATCTCTGCCGCGACAAATACCGAAGGCTCGGCATCGACTGGGAGTTTCGCGACACTCCGCTGCTCTCGCGCGCATCGCTCGACGAGCTCGCCGATACGGCGCGGCGATGTCTCGCCGATCCATCGATCGTACAGTGGACGGGCGCGCCGCGCGTCGAGAAGACCGCGGACGGAGGAACCGAGAAGCGTCATCTGAAACTGGTTAAAGGATGTACCACGTGCTGAGTCGGCGGTGTCCGGGCCGCATGCCGGCATCCATTCATCTTACAGGGGGAGCATCATGCTGCGCTACACATCCTTCGAAACGGAAGACATGCCACAGTTCGAGCCGGACGCCAAGATCGGGCTTATCGCCACGGTGAACCCGGAGGGCCTTCCGCACCTCACGCTCATAACCGCGCTGCAGGCGAAAACGCCGACCACGATGTACTGGGGACAGTTCACCGAGGGGATGAGCAAAAAGCACGTCAGAAAAAACCCGAAGACGGCGTTTCTCATAATGACGCTCAACAAGGAGCTCTGGCGGGGGCGGGCGCTCTGGACGGGAGAGGCAAAGGAAGGCCCCGACTACGAGATGTTCAACAAAAAGCCGATGTTCCGGTACAACGCCTATTTCGGCATCCATACCGTCCATTACATGGACCTGGTCGAAACCTGGGGGCGGGAGAAGCTTCCCATGGGTGATATCATAATGGGAGCGCTTCTCACCGGCCTTTTCAAGGGGGGGGCAAAGAAGAAGGGGAATACAGTCCTCAAACCCTGGGCCGAGGGGCTTTTCAACCGCATGGACGCCCTCAAGTTTCTGTCCTATGTCGGCGGTGACGGCTTTCCGGTCATTATACCGCTCATCCAGTGCCAGGCGGCGGGAAGCGGCAGGCTGGCGTTCGCGCCGTCGGCGTACAGGAACGAGCTCGCGGCGGTCCCGGTGGGATCGACGGTGTCGGTGTTCGGCCTCACCTTCGACATGGAAGACGTGCTGGTGAGGGGCGTCTTCAACGGATACTCCCGCTATCGCGGAGTGCGGCTTGGCACCGTTGACATCGACTGGGTGTACAATCCCATGCCTCCCAAGCAGGGACAGGTGTACCCGGCGATGGAACTGCGCCCGGTGACTGAATTTTAAGCGGATTAATCGCCGGACGTTCCGCTTCTCCCGTTGCTATGAAGCCTTGAGGGCCGACCGGCCCTCAGTAGGGACGTCAGCCGCCCGATGGAGCGCAGCCGCCCGATCGTCCCGGGGATGATGAGGCGAAATTCGAAATCAGCCGGCCTGTATCGCTCGAGCCGCATTCCGGGCACGTCGCTTCACGATCGTCTCCAATCCTGCGCAACTCGGTGAATACGCGCTGACAGCTTTTACAGGAAAACTCATACAGTGGCATGGCGGTATCCTTTATGAAAAATCATAATTAAGAATATACTGTATAACTTAAATACCGTCAATACATTTTTTACCGATCCATGCCGGTGTCACTTATTCTTCGACGACGGAGTTGAGCGTCTCTATCTGGGTCTGGAGATTCCCGAGCGCGTCGAGGAGGCGTCCGGCGTTGCCGAGGACACCCATCATGATCTCGTTAAGATACTCGATGGAACGTGACACCTCCTGGATCGTGGTTTTTTCCTCTTCGGTGGAACGCGCGATCTCCTCGGAACCGCGCGATATCTTTTCCGTGTTTTGCCGTATAACGTGCGCCAGCCGCTCCTGCTCGTCGCAGAGCCCCACTATGGTGGAGATGGCGGCGCTGACGTTGTTCGCCGCCTTCTCGATGGTGAGGATCACGTCGGCGGATTCGCGGACGACGGCGGTTTCGCGCTCGATATCGTCGAGCGTCGCGTTGACGTGGCTCTGAATGGTCTTGGCCTGTTCGATCGAGCGGTCGGCGAGCTTGCCGATCTCCTGCGCGACGACGGCGAAGCCCCGCCCGTATTCGCCGGCGCGCGCCGCCTCGATGGAGGCGTTGAGCGAAAGCAGGTTGGTCTGTTCGGCAATATCGTTTATGATCTCGGTTATCTCACGGATCGCGCCGGAGGATTCCTTTATCCGGTCCATCCCCACCACGATCTCGTCGAGACGCTTTCTGCTTATTTCGGTCTGGCGGATGCTTTCGGTGCCGAGCGTTCCCGCGTCGCGCGCCGCGGCTCCGATACGGGCGAGCGCCTCCGTATAGCGCGCGAGCGCCTCGCCGTTCTCCTTTACCGAGCGGTCCTGGCTCAGCGCGTTCGCGTTGATGTTCTCGATGGAGGAGGATACCTCTATGATCGCCGATGAGGTCTCCTCAAGGCTCCCTCCCTGGTTCGCCATCTCGTCCTGGAGCTTTACCGCCGTGTCCTTGATGGTGGTGAAAAAAGCGGTCAGCCCGCCCGTCGTACCGCGTACGCGCTCGAGCACCGTGGAAAGGTGCGCGTTCTGGTCGTCGACCTCCCGGGCCTTCGCTTCGAGGTTGCGGGAGATGAGCGCCATCCGCTGGGCGAGAACCATGCCGAAGGAGATCAGCATGAAGGCGTAGCCGAAGTTGATCCAGTACAGGTCGGACGAGATGGCGCCGACGACGATCATCACGTCGTGGACGAGACAGCTGACGAATCCGGCGTACGCCGCGAGGAGCGGGAGTGATTCGCGGCTCCGGCTGCGAAGTGAGCCGATGATGGGGACCGACCAGATAACCTGTGTCGCGATGCCGAGGCCGCCGATGACCATCGATCTCCATCCGGCCGTGGCGGGCGCTTCCATGCTCGCGCTGAGGGCCACGAGCATGCCCGTCAGACTGCAGGCGATGATGCAATATCGCAGAACCCTGCTGGTTTTCCGGAGGAAGTTCTCGAGGAAGAGATAAATGAGACCGACCTCGATGGCGAGCAGGGCATAGTAGAGGTTATCGGCAGCCGTGTACGATATGTAGAAATCGGGAAGAAAAAAATGCAGCGAGAGCGCGCTCCATATCATGCTGATCGCCGCCAGGTAGAGCGAGCTGGCGCTCCCGGCCCCGAAGAGCGACTGGAAGAGGAGGATGACGGCCAGCACGAGGGTTATGGCTCCCGTCGCCAGGGGGATATACTGCGCCAGCAGGCGCTTCATGAACACGTGGTTTTCGATTGCCTTCAGCTCGCCGAGCAGGGGGACGCTCTTGACGTTAAACGCGGTCCTGGTGAATATGCGGACGGCAATGGTGAGTTTTCCGTCATCAGGTACCAGATGACCGGGGATCCAGTAGTACCGGTCGAAATTCCATGTCGAAAAGTAGTCCCGGTCGTAGCGGCCGGACTTGCCGATAATCGAGCCGTTGCAGTAGGTCTCGTCTCCCGCGTCGATTTTTCCGAGGTAAATCGCGATATCCCTGTCTTTGAGCGCCGGAGGTATCGTGACGCTCGTGCGAAGCCATACAAAATCGGGATTCAGGGATTTAAAGACCGGGGAGGGCAGGTCCGTCGTCTTCCAGTCGGAGACGTCCGTATACGGCCGTGCGGCGGCCGGATCGTCGGCCTGCGAGTACCTCCAGCCCCGGGAAATATCGAGGATGCCGTCGCGGGCACAGCCCGTAAACGCGAATGCGAGGATGATACAGCATACCAGACGGTGAATCTTCATATGGAGGCTCCTGTCAGCGTGATGGAACGGCGCCGTAAACGATCACTCCCCGCGCAGAGAATGACGAGTCCCTCCATGATATTCCACTATGGATAAATCAGCGCAGTGAATATCATCCCCCGTTCTCCGGGAAAGTCAAGAACAAAGGAGGATCGGTGGCATGCGAAATTCTACTTGTAATTTTGAAGCGCATCGATTTGATTCAACGCTGTTATACGGCCCTTATGACGCAATACGCCGATGATTCCCTGCGAGGCGCGATGAACGCGGAACAACTCAATGACCTGATGATCGCCGTATCGCTTCTGGCGGCGCTCCTGCTCGTCGGAACATTTTTACGGGCCAGGCTTCGCCTGCTGCAGAAAATCCTGCTGCCATCCTCGCTCATCGCCGGTTTCATCGGCCTCGCCCTCAGTCCGCAGGCCCTCGGGGTGTTGCCGCCGGGAGTTATCGAAATATGGGCCGCACTCCCCGGCCGGTTGATCAGCGTCGTGTTCGCCTGCATGTTTCTGGGTCACGCCATTCCCTCGCTTCGAACGGTATGGCGCGAGGCCGGGCCGCAGATCTGCTACGGTTTTCTGGCCGGGTTCGGGCAGTATTTCGTGGCGATCGTCGTCACCATGGCGCTTCTCGTTCCCCTGTTCGGGGTACCTCCGATCTTCGCAACAATCCTCGAGATCGGCTTCTCGGGCGGGCATGGAACGGCCTCAGGGATGTGCGAGGTGTTTGGCTCGCTGGGCTTTCCGGATGGCTGTGACCTCGGTCTCATGTCGGCGACGGTGGGCATAACCGTGGCGGTGATCTTCGGGATGTTGCTGGTAAACCTCGCGGCGCGCAGGGGACACGCTCTCCTCATAAAAAGCCCCGGCAGCATTCCGCCCGACGTGCTCTCGGGAATTCTCGACGAGAAGAACCGACGTACCATCGGAACGTCGACCGTATCGATGAACGCGATCGAACCGCTCGCGTTCCACCTGGGATTCGTCGGGATCAGCATCCTGCTGGGATGGCTGGCGTACAGGGGCGTTCGGGAGATCCATCCTATGCTCAAGAGCTTCCCGCTCTTTCCGCTCGCCATGCTCGGCGGCATCGCCGTGCAGGCCGCGTCCTCGACGCTTAAAATCGACCGGATCCTTGACCGGCCGAGCTTCGAACGGATACAGGGGCTCTCGCTCGACATACTGGTCGCCTCGGCCATAGCCTCGCTCAATCTGCGTGTGGTAATGGAATACGGAGCGCCCTTCGCGATCCTCATGGTGGTGGGCCTCGCATGGATGCTCGCGCTTACCTGGTTCGTCGCGCCGCGCATGTTTCCCGACGCCTGGTTCGAGCGCGGCGTGGTGGAGTTCGGCATGCAGACCGGCGTCACCGCGGTGGGACTGCTGCTGCTGCGTATCGTGGACCCGGAATACAGAACCGAGGCGGCACCCTCGTTCGGTTTCAAACAGATCGTCTACGAACCGCTGCTGGGGGGAGGGCTGGTGACGTCGATTTCACCGATGCTGATAGCTGGTATGGGGCTTCCGGGCGCGCTCCTGGCGGTTTCCGGAATCATGGTGCTGTTCCTGCTCGTGGCGTTTCTGGCGGGTTTTTTCCACCGGCATCCCGGCCCCTACCAGAGCATCCACCAGTAGATGTGAAGATCCTTCTCAATGCCGCGGATGAGGCGCTGGTAATAGGAATCGGTAAAGAAGCGCAGAGGATTTTCCTCGGCGTAGCCGAAGGCCCTCATGATGGTGGCATAGTCGTTCGGTTTCGACTTGCTGCCGCAGAGGCCGTGCCGTGCGCCGTAGTCGCATCCCTTGCAGGCGCTGCGCTTGAACTGCCTGAAGTTATGGTACACGCAGAAGGTGCAGAGGGCGGGATTGATCCCCGAGGCCCTGCGCCGGAACACATTGTTCTTCAACCTTCGCCAGGTCTGGCGTGCCTTTGACCGGTCCCATGCAAGGATCGCGTCGCGGTCCTCGTCGGTGAAGTAGAGTTGTTCCGCGACGTTTATGACCTCGTTGAGCCGGATGGCTTTTATCGTCATGAACTGCGCGAGCGCCCGGTTGAATCTCTTCATTTTTTACCACTCTCACGTGGATATTATGCATAGTAAAATTCAACTATCTAATATACCGGACGGCCTTCGGTTTTCAAGTACTATTTTGCCCTTCGCGCCGCTTTTTCTTTGATTTTCCCGGGACCCCGATTATTCTTCAGCGGCCGGCATGGCCGCTAAAAATTTAACGATTGGGAAAATAATGATTGCCAATTTATAAACATAACAGTGTTATGTTTATAAATCGTTGCACAGTCGGTGGGTCCCGGTCTACGCCTTCGCGGAAGGCGGGAGTGAGCACGGGTTTCCCTTCCAAATTTAAGGCAGGGTCGAGGATCAAAGCGCATGTGTCCGGGGCGGGGTATAATTGAGCGCTGCGGCCGTCCCGGAGGCTGACAGTTGTCATATAAAATAGCCTGATCAGGGAGGTTGCCATGTCTGATTATGACGCGATCGTTATCGGCGCGGGAAACGGCGGATTGACCGCGGCCGCCACGCTTGCGAAGGGCGGAATGAAGACGCTCCTGCTCGAACGGCACAACGTACCGGGAGGCTGCGCGACGAGCTTCTGCCGCGGGCGTTTCGAGTTCGAGGTCGCGCTTCACCAGCTGAGCGGCATGGGGGATGAGAAGTTTCCCGGCCCGCTGCGCTCGGTGCTGCACGGACTGGACGTGCTCGACGGTGTCGAGTTTTTACCGATGAAAAACCTCTACCGGCTGGTGCTTCCCGACAGGCTGGATATCACGCTTCCCGCCGACCGCACCGGCACGGTCGAGGCTCTTCAGAAGCGCTTTCCGGCCGAGAGTGAAAAGATCCGGGAATTCTACGATCTCGTGTACGCGTTTTTCAACCAGCTCATTTCGGTTTACTACCTCCGCGACCCCGAGGCCTCGCGGGAAAAGTACCCGCTGTATTTCAAGTACGCCCTCGCGAGTTCCCAGGAGATACTGGACGAGTATTTCACCGACCCGCTTCTGAAAATAACGGTGGCGGCGTACTGGGGATACATGGGGGTGCCTCCGCGCTTCCTCACCTTCAGCGACCTGGCGGCGCTCATCTTCGCCTATATAGAATTCAAGCCCTATCACATGAGGAACGGATCGCAGGCGCTCTCGAACGCGCTCGTCGAAACATTCCTCAAAAACGGCGGCGAGGTGCGCTTCAACTGCGGCGCCTCGAAAATAGAGCTTCGCGACGGTGCGGTTTCCGCCGTCGTGACCGATCGGGGCGAGCGGCTGGAGACGACCTGCGTGGTCTCGAATATCTCCTCGCCCGTGATGTACAACGAGCTGATCGGAATCGATTCGACTCCGAAGGAGAAGTACGATGAGATGCGCGGGAGCACCATCGGGCCCTCCTCCTTCACGCTCTACATCGGCATGGACTGCACACCGGCCGAGCTCGGCATACACGAAACCACCAATTTTGTCGCGGCGCACGAGGACATGGATCGCGCCTTCACGCAGATGCGCGACATAGACGAACCGGCGATGGTACTGGTGACCTGCTATAATGTTTCCGATCCCGACGCGTCGCCCGAGGGGACCTGCCAGATCGCCGTGGTCGACCTCCAGTACGCCGAGCCCTGGCTTTCGGTACCCCCGTCACTTTACGCGTCGGAGAAATACCGTTACGCATCGAAGGTGCTCGACCTCGTCGAGCGCGTTTTCCCCGGTTTCCGAAAGCACATCGAGGAGATCGAGGTGGCCACACCGATCACGCACGTCCGCTATCTCGGGCATCCCGGAGGCGCCTTTTACGGTTTCGACCAGTACGCCAAGGACTCGCGGCTGGTCAATTCGCCCGTTCAATCCATCCCGGGCCTGTTCCACGCGGGCGCATGGGCCGCGGAGGGAGGCTTTCAGCCAACGCTTACATCGGGATCTTCCGCGGGGCGGGCCGCGCTGAAGCATCTCGGCAAGAGGGGGAGGTAGGATATGGGCTCCAGGGATTTCATGAATCAGATCGAGGGTATAGAGCGGATAAGGGAAGAGATGACCGTCTGCCGCAAGTACGGCATCGACTACACCGTTGAGAAAGGACGCGCGTCGCGCCTCATGGACCTGCTGCACCCGCGCGTCCTGAGACTGAGGGTGAATGAGCTTGTCCGGGAGACGGCGACGGCCTCCACGCTCAGGATGGTTCCGGTTGACGGATACCTGCCGCCGTTCCAGGCGGGCCAGTACATCAACCTGTTCGTTGAAAAAAAGGGCGTGCGGACCAGCCGCCCCTACAGCATCTCCTCGGCGCCGCACCAGACGGGCTACTACGACATCACCGTTCGCCGCGTCGAAAACGGTTTCGTCTCGGATATCCTCCTCGATTCCGTCAAACCGGGCGACGAGTTCGAATCCACATCACCGGCGGGCAATTTCTATTTCAACCCGCTTTTTCACGAGAAGAGCATGGTCTGCCTCGCGGGCGGCAGCGGCGTCACACCGTTCATGAGCATGATACGGGACGTCACGGACCGCGGACTCGATCGAACGATCCACCTGATTTACGGAAGCCGCGGCGAGGACGACATCATCTTTCACGGGGAATTGAAGGATCGCGCCGCGCGCCACGCCAACTTCATCTACACGCCCGTAATCTCCGAACCCCCGAAAAGCTGCCGGGAGCTTACCGGATTCATAACGGCGGAATTGATGCGGAAGGTGCTGCGGGATACGGCTTCGAAGACCTATTACATCTGCGGTCCCTCCGGCATGTACGACTTCTGCATGCCCGAGCTGGAGAAGATCGGCATTCCCGCGCGCAGGGTACGCCGCGAGATGTTCGGTCCCCCGCGCGACATCACGGCCGAGCCCGGGTGGCCGGAAGCGGTCAAAGGCTCCGCCGAATTCAAGGTCGCCGTGCGCGGCGGGAAAACCGTAAAGGCGAAGGCCGGCGAGCCGGTCCTCACCGCCCTCGAACGGGCCGGGATGGTGGTCCCGGCGCTGTGCAGGTGCGGTGAGTGCAGCATGTGCAGAATGAAGCTTCTGTCGGGCAAGGTGTTCCAGCCGCGCGGCGTTCTGCTCAGGAAATCCGACCGCGACTCGGGCTATATCCACTCGTGCGCGGCATATCCGCTTACGGACCTGGAGATCCTGATTTGAATGCGGCGAAACGACGTTCGCGGATTTGAACGCAAGATGTGTTTGACAAAATGGAACTGTGAAAATTTTAATAGTATAGTTCAGCGCAGGAAGAGCATCTGATGTTTTTCCATACCGCCGCTAAAACGACGGCCGGAGGATGACCGATTTTCCCGAACCGGCCGCCGGGGCCCGTTGCGGGCGGTAGTATAACAAAAGGAGAGTGCCATGAAGACAAGGATCACCGAACTGTTCAAGATCAAATATCCGATCGTTCTGCCGGGGATGAGCTGGATAAGCACGCCGGAACTCGTCGCCGCGGTCTGCAACGCCGGCGGTATCGGCTGGCTCGCCACCGGTCCCCTCAAACCGGACGATACCCGGGCGGCAATAAAGAGG
>CAZVEG010000081.1:0-16876 GCA_964625625.1 uncultured Leptospirales bacterium
GCCCGCGGGGGACGACCCGGAGGCGGCCGCGTAGACCGCCGGCACGAGGATGAGCGAGACGGCGAGCGACACGACGAGCGCCGCGGAAACGGTGAAGGCCATGCCCCCGTACAGAAGCCTGACCTGTGCCCCGCCGAAAACCACCGGCAGGAAGACGATGACGGTGGTGGCCGTGGACGAGACGACGGCCTTCCTGATCGCCACGGCACCCTCGTAAATCGAGCGGCGGTCCATTTTCTTCCGCGCGAGGATCGACTCCGTCAGGATGATGCAGTTGTCGACGACCATGCCGCTCCCCAGGGCCAGGCCGCTGAGGCTCATCACGTTGAGGTCGACGCGCATGAAGTACATGCAGGCGAACACGGCGACGACCGAAAACGGGATGGACAGGGCGATCGCGAAGACGGTGAGCCGGCGCCTGAAAAAAACGTATATGACCAGCACCACGATCGCCATCCCCCACAGGCAGGAGGCGACGACGTTGTCGACCGCCGCGCGTATGTAGCGCCCCTGGTCGTAGAGCACCTCGGTCTTCGCCGATTTCTCGGAGGCGAGAAGCGCGCCGACGCGCTCGCACACCTCGAGCGTGTTTGCTCCGCCGGCCTTCTGGACGTAGAGGGTGACCTTCTCGCCTCCGTTGTGGCGCGAGATGTCCTCGCGCTCCCTGAACGAGTCGGCGACCGTCGCCACGTCGCCCACGCGGACGACCGGTCCCCCGTCGCGGCCGGGAGGGAGCGCCACCTCGGCTATCCGGGCGGCGTCCGTTATGCGGTAGGGCGCGAGCACCAGGTACTCGGCGCCGGCGCACGGAAGCAGCCCGCCCGAGAGCGAGACGTTGGAGCCGCGGACCGCTTCGGCGATGTCGGTGAACGAGAGGGAACGCGCCTCGAGCGCGCCGCGGTCCACGTCGACGTGAATCTCGCGGCGCAGCCCGCCGGCCACGGTGATCTCCGAAACGCCGTCGATCCGCTGGAGGCGCCGCTTGAGGCGGTTCTCGGCGAAGTGGCGCGTTTCCGGAAGCGACTTCCCCGGCAGCTCGACCGTCGCGATGACGACCGGGCGGTCGGAGGGGTCGTATCGCAGCGTGACGGGCTCCTGGACCGCGCGCGGGAGATCGGCGCGAATGAGGCCGATCTTCTCGCGGACATGGAGCGCGGCCAGCCTGACGTCGACATCCATCCCGAACGAAACGTTGATCCGCGCCTTGCCCTCCTCGGAGACCGATTCGATTTTCTCGATTCCCTCCACGGTCTTGACGATCTTTTCCACGGGACGGGTGATGATCGATTCGATCTTCTCCGGGGCGATGCCGGGATACTCGATGATCACCGAAATCCCCGGATGCGCGCCCGGCGGCATGAGCGCAACGGGCAACCGCGCGAGGCCGATAAGGCCGAAGATGAAAACGGCGGCGAAGAGCATGAAGGCGGTTATGTGATTGTCGATGAAGTAGCGCATCTCAGGATTTACCGCGGTCGAAGCGATACACGACGGTGGGGATGAAAACGAGCGTGAGCGCCGTCGAGACGGAAAGCCCGCCGATGACGGCGACGGCCATGGGCTGCTGGAGCTCCGCCCCCTCGCCGATGCCGAGCGCGATGGGGAGCATGGCGAAGACCGTGGTGCCCGTGGTGAGGAGGATGGGCCTTATGCGTTTGTGCCCCGCCGCGACAACGGCGTCGGCGAGCGTCGCCCCGCGCCGCCGTTCGTGGTCGATGAAGTCGAGGAGGACGATCGCGTTGTTCACCACGGTGCCGGCGAGGAGGACGATGCCGATGCCGGAGTTGATGTTGAGCGTCTTTCCGGTAACGAGGAGGAGGCCCGAAACCCCGACGGCCGCCACGGGGAGGCTCAGCATCACGACGAGGGGCCGTGCGAGCGACTGGAACTGCGAGGCGAGCACCATGTACACCAGCACGACGGCGAGACCGAGCGCGAAGAGCAGCTCGCGCGAGGAGTTCTTTATCTCGCTTCCGTCACCGGCAATTTTCGCCTCGTAGCCGGCGGGAAGCGAAAGCGCGCCGACGAGGCGCCCGGCCCGCGCGAGCGTCGCCGAACGGTCGCCCTCGATATCGGCGGTGATGAGGTTCACGGGGCTCTGCTCGCTTCGGATGATTTTTCCCGCCCCCGTGCCCTCGTCCAGGGTGATGACCTTGGCGAGCGGCACGGTCGCGCCGCCGTCGGTTTTTACGAGGATTTTGTAGAGCGCGTCCGCGCCCGCGCGGTCGGCCCGTCGCAGCCGCACGCGCAGGTCGATCTCGTCGTCCTTCTCGCGGTAGCGCGTGGCAACCTCGCCGCTCACGGCCGCGCGGACCGTGGACGCGATGCTGGCGACGCTCAGTCCGAGCGCGGCGGCGTACTCGCGGTCGATGCGGATCCGTAGCTCCGGGTCGCCCCCGTCGAGCGAGGACTCGACGTTGGAAACGCCACGGAGGGCGCCGAGCCGCGATTGGATCGCCTTCCCGAGCCGCGCGAGTTCGGCGGAATCCTTCCCGTACAGCTCGACGCAAAGCGGCCGCGACGGGCTTCCCAGCAGCGAGGCGACGACGTCCTCGCGCAGGCGGTAGTCCGTCCGCACGCCTTCGCCCAGGCGTATCTCCTTTTTGAGCGAGGCGATTATATCGTGCACGTCCGCGCGTCCGCCGCGTTTGAGGACCACCCGTATCGAGGCGGCGTTGGACTTCGTGCCGGATATCCTGTCGGTGATGGTGTCCTCGGGGTCCGAGCCGATTTTGGCGTAGACGAAGCGCGTGTACGGCTTGTCCAGGAGGAGCTTTTCCACGCGCGCGGAAAGCGCACAGGTGTCGGCGAGCGGCGTGCCCCCGGGGGCGGCGATTTCCAGGGTGAACTCGCCCGGGTCGATGGCGGGCATGAGCTCGGTTGGGAGGGGGAGGAAGAGGATTCCGCCGATTGCGCACAGTGCGGCCCCCGTGCTGAGGACCTTCCGGTGATGGAGCATAGCGTATCGTATGACGCGGTTGAAAAATAGAGTAATGACATCCATGGCCCGGTCGGAAGCCGCGAAGGCGGCTTTTTCGACCAGGTGCATCCGTTTAAATGAGAGAAGTCTTCGCGCACGATCACCGCCCGTGAGGGTCGAGAGCATGGGGATCAGAGTGAATGAGGAGAGCATGGAACAGATCAGCGCGAACGACACGGTAAGAGCGAGGTCCCTGAAAACGGCACCGGTGATACCGGAAAGAAACAGAATCGGCAGAAATACGACAATAGAGGTAAGAATCGACGCGATAACCGGGGCCTTGACCTCGTTGACGCCGTCCAGCACGGGGAGGATCGGATCGTGCTTCGCCGCACGCGCGTCAGTGCGCGCGGTTCGTTTCGCCGCGATGGAGTCGAGTACGACGATACCGGCATCGACCATCATGCCGGTGCCGAGCGCCAGGCCGCCGAGGGAGACGGAATTGAGCGATATCCCGCTGAAATACATGAGCGTGAAGGTGCCAAGCACCGAGATGGGTATGCTGGTCGCGATG
This sequence comes from uncultured Leptospirales bacterium, assembly GCA_964625625.1. Classification (GTDB taxonomy): domain Bacteria; phylum Spirochaetota; class UBA4802; order UBA4802; family UBA5368; genus MVZN01. The sequence goes on from CAZVEG010000081.1 coordinate 3,495, forward strand.
ATGAGCGAGGAGCGGGTCTCCTTGAGGACAAACCAGAGCAGAATGAACGCGATGAACGCGCCGAACACCGCCGAGCGAACCACGCTGTCGATCGAGCCGCGGATGAATTCGGACTGATCATATACGAGATCGATGCCGAATTCGGCCCCGTATCGCTTTCTGAGAAATTCGATTTTCTCTTTTACCCGGTCGCAGGTCTCGATCGTATTTTTGCCCGGCTCCTTTCGTACGAGGAGGCCGACAGCCTCTTCCCCGTTTGTCCGGATGACGCACTTACGGTCCCTGAAACCGTCGCCTATGTCGGCTATGTCGGCGAGGTAGACGGGTGTTCCCGCCTCGTTTTTACCCACCGCTACGGAGCGGATATCCTCCATGTTGCCGAATTCGCCGAGGGTTCGCACCAGGTATTCACGGTCACCCTTTTCGATGTTCCCCGCCGGGAAGTTGTGGTTGGATGCGTCGATATTTTCCAGCACCTCGGAAAGTGACAGGCTGTGGGCGTATATCCTGGCGCTGTCGAGATCGACGTTGATCTGGCGACGATGCCCGCCGTTGATGTCGACGAGCGCGACACCCTCCGTCCGCTCCAGGAACGGGAGCAGTTCCTTCTCGACTTTTTTCCTGGTTTGCCGAAAGTCGCCCCGGGTGGAGGTTATCGAATAGATCATCACGGGATCGCCCTTCGGGTCGAACTTGACCACTATCGATTTTCCGGCATCCTGGGGAAGCTGTCCCTTTGCTATATCCGCTTTTTCCTTGGTTTCGACGAGGGCGAGGTCCATATTGGTACCCCACTCGAAACGCGCCGTAACAAGACTCAGTCCCTCCATCGATTCCGAATAAATCGACACAACCCCGTTTACCGAGCTTGCCGCCTCCTCGATATAGCGGGTGACGAGCTGTTCTATCTCGGCCGGAGCGGCGTTTTCGTACGGGGTGACCACCGTGAGCTTCGGGAATTCGATGTCCGGAAGAAGCTGCACCGGCAATCTGCGCACGGATATGACCCCGAGCAGGCATACGCCGCAGTAGACCATGAGGGTGGTTATCCTTTTTCTTAAAAACAGCTCGATCATTTTTGCCCCGGGTTGATTGGTCCCGCTTCCGATGGCAGCTTCATTCCGTCATACACCAGGCCGAGTCCTTTTGACACGATGACGTCGTTCTCCCGGAGGCCTTCGAGGATTTCGATCATGCCGTCGGATTCGCGGCCGGTGCGAACCTTCTGTTTGAAGGCGATATCCTTCCTGACGAGGAATACCTCGCCCGACGCGTCCCCCTTCCCGGTGAGGGCGGAGAGCGGAACCAGTATTCGCTTTTCCGGGGTGCCGGTTGAAATCCTGGCGCGCGCGAACATCCCCGGCAAAAGCCGATAGCCGGGATTTCGAAGCTCCGCCTTGATCTCAACCGTCCGCGTTTTCATGTCGAGCACCGGCGTTACGCGGCGGATGGTAGCCTTGAATGTTTCATCCCCGTACGCATCGACCGTGAAGGTGACCGTCTGGCCTGTCTTGATCCTTCTGATTTCCTTCTCGTTGACGTTCATCGCGATGTATACCCCGGCGATATTGATCAGGGTGGCTATGACCGATTCGGGCTTTACCATTTCACCGGCTTCCATGGATTTTGCGGCGACGAGCCCGTCGATCGGTGACCGGATGTAGGTTTCCTTAAGCAGTATTTCGGTGGATTGAATATTGTTTTCGGCCTGGGCGATGCGCGAGCGCGCGGATTCGAGCTCGGCCCGCTCGATCTTGGTGTTTATCCGCTTGAAGAGCTCCATCTTCTCCTTTTCGGAAGAGGGCACCTTCAGTCCCTCGGCGGCAATGTCCTCGTTACGGTAGCCCACCTGCTGTATCTCAAGATCGGATTTCGCGAGCTGGTAGGCCGTGTAAGCGGTGGTATGCTGTGTTCTGAGGTTTTTGAGCTCGCTTTCGCTCAGGCCCCCGGCATCGTACAGTACGATCTTGTTCTTCAATATGCGGTCCATGTTCTGATAGCTCGCCAGCTTGTCGTTGAGCTCCGCGGCCGCTTTCTGTATGGTTTTCTGCTTGATCTCGATCCCCTTCAGCGCGTTTTCGTATCTGGCCTTTGCCAGGTCGTGCGCGCGTCGCGCGATTTCGAGCTCCGAGCGCTGCTGGCTGAGGGTTATTTCGAGCGGGAGGCGTTCGATCTCGGCGATGAGCCGGCCCGCGCTGACCCTGTCACCCTCGTGGATATATATCCGGCTGAGCCTGCCGGAGACCTTCGAGGAGATGTTGATTTTCTCGCGAAAGACGATCTGGCCGAGGATATCGATCGATTCGGTGAATTCCCCGCGCTCGACGGTATATGTTTCGACGCTCGCGTCGTCGGGCCGTGATCCGTCGCGATCGGCGTGCGCGCTTCCGTCGCTGAAACCCGCGCTGCCGGCAAGAAACTGGATGAGCGCCGACGCGGATATCGCGGCGAGGAGAACGAGAGCAGCGATCCGTGTGATTCGGGATCTGAACATTCTTCCGGCTGGAATTCTTTCAAGGATCTTGAACATTGATCGTTCCCCTGTATTTCGATAGTTTAAGGAATCCTATGTCGACGCCCATCGCCAGCTCCAGGGTGGATGCATTGGTCAGATAGCGTACGCGCGATTCGAGCCGGGCGACCGCAGCCTCTCCCCGCTCGATCTCTTTCTTCATGAGGTCGTAACGCTTCGATTCTCCCATGTTGGCTTTAAGGCGTTCGATTTCGAGCTGGGCGTCGTACAGGGCGAGCTGTTTGTCCGCGATGTCCATCATCTCCCAGGCGTTCTCGAGAGCCATGTACGAAGAAAGAACCTCGATCGACACCTGCTGTCTGAGCGATCGCCGGTTTTCTTTCGAGGTGTCCATCTGTATCCCGCTTTCCACGATGGCGCGTTTGTAGTCCATCGCGTCGAGTATGTTGGCCTGGGCGCTTGCCGAGCGGCTCCTGGTATTGGCGTTCTCGCTCTCGCCCAGGCCGAGGCTCCCCGACGCGCTGCTTCCCCACAGGGCGCTCGTTACCTGCAGGCTGAGGTTCCACCCCTTCTCGCGGGGGATGAAACGTTCGGATGAACCGTCCGGATCCGACAGCGAGTAGCCCGCGCCAAGCGAGAAGCGCGGGAAGAAATATAGCCTGTTTATGCGGTGGCTTTTGGTGTTTACGGCATGCTCCACGTCGGCGCTCTCGACCTCCTTCCGGTTGCGGACCGCGATGGCAACGCACTCGTCGATGGAGCGGCCGCCGTCGGGCCCGTACAGCGAGAAATCGTTCTCGACGTCGCCCAGGACTTCGACGGGCCTCCTCCAGTCGAGCCTGAGCAGTATTTTGAAACGGTTGCGCGCGATCTCGAAGTTGTCGACGGCCTTCTTGAGATTGAGCTCGATCTCCTTCACCTTGGCCTCGATTTCGAGCACGTTGAACCTGGTGGCCTCTCCGAGCTCGAGCTCCTTGCGGATGAGGGTGAGCTGCACCATGCCCTGTTCGAGGGTTTTACGGTGGATCTCGATGGTGCCCTTGAGCTGTATGAGCTCGAGGTAGGATTTGAGCGTTTCCGCGATCAGCCTGTTCAGCGCGATGCGGTAATCGTTCCGTGCCAGTATCCCCTTGAGTCTGGCGATATCGTAGGCCAGTCCCTTTCGTCCCCCGTCGTAGATGTCGAGACTCGCCTCGACGCCCAGTTTGCGATACCGCGAATCGGTGTCGCGTCTGGCCACCTCCCTGCTGTCCGCGTAGGAGAACGAAAGCGAAGGGAAATAGTCGCGCAGGCGCTCCATGACCGTGAGATCGTAGATCTGCCTGCCGGCGTGTATCGCCCTGAGCTCTGTATTGCCCGTGATGGCGATGCCCAGTGACGACTCGAGGTCGAGCCGGAGCGTTTCGGCGTTTGTCGCGCCGGAACCCGGTGTCCGATCGGGGTCGGCGGGGAGCGACGCGCCGAGGCCGGGGCGGAGAAAAACCACGACGTGAACACAGAGAGCGAGGGCGATCTTTCCGGTGATGCGGACGGGGCGGCTCATGAGTGAGCGTCTCACGGGAATCGGGCTATTATCGCGCCGGCGAGTTTCCCGGCCACGGTCTTCGCGACGGAGGCGTCGGCCATCGTATCGCCGCAGAGATATCGGACTTCTCCCACCTTTTCCCCCGAGCGCTCGTATACGAGCAGGGTCACCAGGGTGGTTGTTCTGGTGTCGGCGTAGTCGCCGGTCTCGGATTCGGAAAACGAACCGCAAATGAAAACATCGGCGGTATTTTCCGCGCAGAGCGCGGCGACGGTCTCGCGGGTCGGTACGGTGAAGGCCGCTTTCTTACGCCGTGTCTTTCCCTGATCGGGGTTCTCCGTCGCGCCGGAGGGGATATCCTCACGGGGTGCGGGTTCATCGTTTTCGGGAAACTCGGACCGGAAGCCGTGCCTGAAGAATTCGAAGCGGAGAGAATCCCTGAAATTGGTCGCTGCGTAGGGGCGGTACGTGACGCTCCGGCTTTCGAGGTGACCGATGAGTATGGCGACCGGCCTGTTCCTGAGGGCGTTCTCGCGGAAATACAGGTCCATCGTGGCGCAGGAGAGGATTTGCACCACGGCGGCGGCGAATATCACTCGTTTCATTCGGCTACCTCCTTTTTCAGCGCGCGAAGGCGCGCGTCGCTATGCCCGCCCGCCCGCGAGATCGAAATGGCCCTGTCAATTTCCGCCAGGGCTTTTTCCCTGAGCCCCAGGCGGCTGTAGAGCACACCCAGGTTGGCGCGCGCGTCGATGAGGGACTCCTCCTCCGAGAGGATGACCAGGTATTCGTGGAGCGCCTCGCGGTATTTCCCGTTCTTTTCATAGAGGAGCGCGAGGAGCGAACGGGCGGGGAGGTGATGGGCGTCGAGCTCAAGCACGCGGGTGAGGAGCGTCATCGCCTCGGTGTCGGAGGATTTTTCGGAAGGGCGTACGACTCGTATGCGGGCCTTCCAGTAGAGGGCCCCGACGTGATCGTCATCCTTTTTGAGTATGCGCTCCACTTCCTTAAGGGACGCGTCGAAGTTTTTTTCATAGTAATGAACTTTGGCGAGCATGAGCCGTGCGTTGTGGAGGGAGCCGTCGGAATTAATCGCTCCGGTGAAACGATCATGGGCGGTTCTTAAGTCTTTTCGTGCAAATGCTTCTTTCCCGGCGACATAGGAGCGCAGGGCTTCGTCGGTATTTGCGCCACACGATAACGCAAGTGGCAGACAATATAAGCAGAAAACTGCTAAAAAGCGAATTTCAATCATTCGGTGTACGGTTCCGATTTTCTCATGATTTCATCCGCCGGAAAATTCGATAAACAGAGACTCAGTGGAAAAGACGGATGCCTGTTAATAAGGGCCAGGTATAATTAATACGTTTAAAGAAGAGACGAAGTTAAAAGATTTTTTGATAATTAAATTTTTCTGCGAATGGGACTCATTCATTGAATTGTGTTCAGTCGGTTATTTTCCATATTATCCATCTATTGTCCGTTTTTTTATTAAGTTTTTTTATTAAATAGGATAATAATGTTTCGTCCAGGCGTTTGCCGAGAGGAGAATTTATTGTAATATCAGAATTCATATAGCTTTTTATAGAATTATGTGAAATATGACTTGACGCGAGTTGCTTTACTAGTTATATGACGTATGATGTAACGCACCCTCTGATTGATAAATAAATTATACTATCGCTGATGATTCTAGGAGGGTGTTTATGCGCAAGAAATATGTTGTGTTTATGGCTTTGGCCGTTATCCCACTTTTAGTTCTGGCCGGTTGTGAGACTTCAAGGGCATTAGTTAAAGACGCGAATGTGCGAAATGATTCGATCGATATAGCGATAGAATCGATAACCGACGGCCCAGACCGCATACAGCAGGCCAAGGGTTACCTGACCCCGCAATCAGGGAAGCACCTTATCTGGCTCAGAACAAAGATTAAGAACGCTTCGACGCAGCCACTTCATTACGAATTGTATGATATCGTTTTAAAGAACGAAAACTCCAAAGGTGTGCCGGTCTTTATTGAAGTAGGTAATTTCTTCAATTTTGCAAGCCCGTCCCAGCGGCACAATCCTCTAATAAAGCCACAGGAAGTGATACGCCGGACCATTGTATATATTTTCCCGGAGGGCGAGTTGCCATCGAAGGTTGTTTTCCCGAATGTAGGAGAAATGGATATTATCGTCGAAGGCCGGGTGAACTGAGTGTTGCCCGTCAGTATAAATTAAACGATATCCCATGACGCGAATTGATGGGCAGGATCAAAAAATCACCCACCACCTGTAATGTATGAAAAGTATTCTATGGCAAAAGGAGAATTGTCTCATAGGCTGCACCCTCGTTTAAATTATGGTTGTTGCTTCTCTGTTCAGTCCTCTCGGGTGTTTCGGTGGATCAGGGGGCGATGATGAAGTAGAACCGCTTGTTGTAATCGAGGGTGCGGGTGCCGTTACTTCCGTTACCATGCCTGTGGACAGGCCACTACAAGTAATGAGTGATTTTTCTCCATTTGGTGGTGATGGCGATATTTTCGAAATCACTTTTCCTGAGGACGGAGAATTTACATATACCGCGCGATGGGCGACTTTCGAATCCAGGCGGAACAGATTCGGTCCGAGATCAGGCTGTCTCCACCGCCTGCGGTACGTTCAATCCCATGGTGTCATACACTGACTCCGTAGTAAGCGGTAAAGACCGTCGCGTTTACTGAGTGTATGGAGCTTTCTGGACAACGGCGGAGTACGAGTATGCTATTACGATTATAAAACAGTAGAGTGTTGAATGTATAGCAGATTGTTTATATTTTGGGTATTTCTTGTGCCTGTCATTCCCGTCTCCGGCATAGCGTCATCCGGCGAGATCGGAGTCGCGAAGTGGGAGATGGAGGCCTTGCGGCGTATCCACGGAGAGCATGTCATTGAATGTGTGACGTCCACGCATCGGGGCATCATCCTTCTGGACGCCCGTTCGGACGACCGGGCTTTTGCCGAGCTGCGCGCCATCCGCGGTTCGGCCCGTGCCGCGCTCGAATCGGGCGAGTGTTCGGGGGTTGTCGCCTCCTATTTCAGAACGGTGCTCGAAAACGCGGGGGCGGCCGACGTCGTCCCTCTCGGGAGAGCCGAGCGGGATTTATGCGGTACGGACGTGCTGATTGTCGTGGGTGATTCGGTGCCATACGGCCTGGAGCGGGTGCCTGGCGACGCTGAATCGCGTTGGAGAGGTGCGGTGGCCGTAACAACGGCGCCCGGCACCGGCTCGTACGGTAAGCGGGATGTTTCGAAATGGACATCGTCACTATCGCGTCCGCCGCGCGTTTGCGCTGAAAACATCAATCTGTGTGACTACCGGTGCGACAGCGCCAAGGTCGACTACTGGCGCCTGTACCTGTACCGGTGGGAGGACCTTCCGTGGCGGTCTGAGGCGCGCATAACAGCCCCGCCCCGTGCGCGAGCGTCCGCCCGCGCGAATGTATCCATCACCCCCGAACGCTTTAAAGAACCGAAAAACCGCCCTGTCCTTGCCCTGGCACCGGGCGCGCCGGGCGAGATGGTTCACTGCCCGATGGCCGAAACGCGTACCGCACGCGTACGGCGTATCCGTAAACCCAAACACATAACCGCCGCATCACCGCTTCCCTTCGCACCCCTCACTCCGATAATCCGCGAGGTACCCGTATGAAGCGCACGCGTTTGTCCGTACACGCACGCATGGCGTCAACCTTCCTTCTGGCCGCCGTGTTCGTTCTTCTGCCTTTTCCGCCCGAGCGGGGAAGCTCCCAGGTGCGCTTTCGCACCTACGAGGACGACCGGCCGCGCCTCGAGCGCTACCTTGACGAGGCGAAGGACGCGTCGACGCGCGAGGCGTTCGAGCGGATCATGGATTCGGGGAAGGAGGCGCTCGCGGCGGCGTGGGAGCGCGAGGCCGACGCGGCGATCGCGCGGGCGCTGAAGGAGGCGAGCGGCGAGGAAGCGCTTGAGGCCGAGCTTTCACGCGAGCGCGCGGCGGCCTTCGAGGACTGGGAGCGCGGCATGAGCGCGGAGGTGGCCAGGGCCGAGGGCGCGTACTTTGCGGCGCGGCAGGACCTCTCGTACGCGGACTTCGATCGGGGGGAGCTTCGAACGCTCCTGGAGGAGGCGAAAGGGGCGGCGGAGCTCGGCGCCTGGGACGAGCTGGTGGACGGCGGGAGCGCGGCGCTTACGAGCGCGTGGGAGAGGGCGTTCGAGGAGAAGATTGATCGCGCGCGATTGGCGGGGGCGACGCTCGAGGGGGTGGCGCGGGAGGAGTACGAGCGCGAGATCGCGCGGATGGAGCGGGATGTCCGCGGGCGGTTCGACCTGGAGCGGGGCGCCCTTGTGTACCGCGCGAGGAACGCCTATATTACCGACCGCTACCTCGATACGGATTCGCTGAGGAGGGCGAGCGCGGAGGCGAGCGCGGAGGCGATCGCCGCGCGCATCGTGCGCGAGACGGAGGAGGCCGTTCGCGCCGACGAGGACGAGATTCTGAAAAGGCCCGAAGGGGCCGAGCCCGGGGACGGGGGAATCGATTTTTCGTCGCTCGGCGACAACTGGAAGGAAGAGCTCGAGCGCCTGGTGGAGCGCGGGCTGGAGCGCTGGCGAGCGGCCCAGGAGGAGCTCTACCGGTCGATGCTTTCGTGGAAGAGCGCGGCGGAGGAGGCGTATGACGCGGGGAACGCGAAATGGGCGCGCGCGTACGACGAGATCTACCGTGCCAGGGACGCGTGGCAGAGCGGTATCGCCGCGGAGATCGACGAGGGGCTCGCGCGCTGGGCCGAGGAGGAGGCCGCGCTTTCGGAGAACCTGGAAACGGCGCGGAGCGATTTCAGGGAGTACGTCGAAACGCTCAGAGGCCAGTGGGACGAGCACTCGAACGGCCTGGTGGACATGGCGGATTCGGGCTCGCGCGTGTATGGCGAGGCGGTGGAGAGCGTGGCCTGGCTGGAGGCCATGTGCGAGAAGTACGAAAACGATTACGCGATCAGGGAATATAACGACCTGGTCAAAGACGCCATCAACGCGACGACGGGCGGCAGGATCGACGCGGCGCTGGAGCCGTACGAGGCGTGGATGGGCGACGCGGCGAAGGTGACGCTCGCCTTTCTGGACTCCTCCATGGACGCGGACGGCGCGTATCATGAGCGCTACCAGGTTAAAATTATCTGGAGCTCGTCGGGCTGGTTTACCTGGACGATCGACGATTTCGTCTGGACGAACACGATGACGGCGGAGAGCGACGCGCGGCTGAAATCCTCATACTACTATTATTATACCGAGCTGGTCCGCTGGCGGGAGCTTCGCGACGCGTTCAAGGAAACCGTGGAGGACGCCGAGCGCTACATGCACGAGCGGAACATGGTGGGCTGGGGGGAGTACGGCCCCGGCTTCCTGGTGAACGCGGAGGGCGAGTACGAGCCGAACCCCGAGTGGGAGAACGATCCCTACCTCATGACGGAGGCGGAGCGCGCGTACGCGCTTGCCGAAAAGGAGCTTGAATACTGGCGCGGCCGGCTGGCGATCGCCGAGGCGGTGAAGGCGTACGCCGAAGGGAACCGCGAGAGCGCGGAGGCGACGATCGCGGCGAAGGACGCGGCCCGCACGGCGCTTGACGGTGCGAAGGCGGCCTACGAGGAGGAGCTGGCGGGCATAGCCGGCATCGTCGCGCGGCTGAAGGCCATACAGGGCGCGCGGCCCGTGGACGACGACGCACAGGCGTGGGAGGCGTACCGCGGCAGCATCGAGTTCCTGTCGGGGGAGCTCGCGACGGCGAGCGCGGCGATGGAGGAGAAGCGCGAGACGCTCCTCGCCATACAGCGGGCGCTCATCGTGATGGAGAACGGCGAGGGTTCGGACTTCGTGGCGAAGGAGCTTCGCGAGATCGAGGAGAACCTGGCGCGGACGGAGAAGGAGCTCTCCGAAAAGCGCTTCGCCTATTACATGAAATCGCGCGAGGCCGAACGGCTCGAGCGCCTGTCGGACTACGCGCGGCTTTTCGGCGAGGCGCTCTACGCGCGGGAAGGCGCGAAGGGGAGCCTTCAGGCCTTCGAGGCGATCGTCAGCGGCGAGGAGACGGACGGCAATCTCCCGGCCTGGGTTGCGGCGCTGGAGGGTGTAAAGAGCGCGGTGTGGGGCGCGTCGGGCGATGAGACGTACGCGCGGCTTGCTTCGCTGGAGTCGGCATGGGAAGGAGCTTCGGGTGATGAAAAGGCCGGCGCGCGCGAGGCGCTTTCGCTCTTTTTACGCGGCGAGCACGCGCGCCTTCGGGCGGAGTATGAAAAGCATGATGGGATATTCGCGCTGCTTCGCGATCAGGATCTGAATGTTACAGCCTACCTGGAGGGCGGTGTGGGGCGCGACGTCGAGGCGTACACCAATGCGGCCGAATTGAATTACTCGGTCTTCGAGCTCGTCGGTGAATGCGCCGATGAGCTCGGGGAGGACGAGGGATACGTGCTCCTCCTGGAGCGCCTGCGCGCACGGCTCGAGGCGACGGCCTACGTATACGGCGGCGACAACCGCGCGTACCTGACGGCTTTCGCGGCGTACGCCTGGGCGCGCGACCACCTGGCGGGCGCGGACCGGGAGGCGATTGCCGCGCGCGTCGATTATGAAAAAGAGACGGCCGATTCTATCCGCGATCTGTACAACGACTTCGGCGGCTTCGACCCGGCCGCTCTCATCGCGGCGGCCGACGGCGGCGACGGGCGTGCGCGCGCCGTGCTTGGCGAATATTACGGCGCGGGGAGCGCCATGGCGGCGCTCGGATATATCGAAAGCATCGAGCCGTCCCTGGCGCTGCGGGACTACGCGCGCCGGGCGAAATACGAGTTCGCGGCGCAGAACGCTTCGTCCCTCCCGTGGAATGAATCGTCGATAAGCGGCCGCGACTTTTCGGCCGAGATGCTGGACTATATCAACGCGAAGCTCGGCGCCGCAATCATCGTGGGCGAGGACGGCATCGACGCGCTCGATCCGGAAACGCTCGCCGCCGTGGCGGGGGCGCTGTCGGAGTATCTCGATGAGCGCACCGCCGCGCGCGAGGCGCTCCCGGGCGCGCTCGGCGAGATCATCCGCTCGGCGCTTGCCGCGCGAGACCGGCTCGCCGAATACCTGTACCTGGGCGAGCACGGAGACGAGGAAAACCCACAGGCCCTGCTCGAGGCCGCGACTGAAGAGAGCGGCGTCGCCTCGGCGGCATTCGCCTTCGTCGACGGCATCGGCGAGCGCCTCTCCGAGGGCGGGGACATCGCCGCGTATATCATGAACACGTATCGAACGCTCGGCGAGGGCGTGCGGGCGTACCTCGCCGAAAGCGCCGACGCGGCGCTTCGCGGGCTTTCCGGGATGGCGGCCTATCTCGACGGCCTTCGCTTCGCGATGGAGAAGCGCGCGCTGGGGAGCGAGTTCCTGGCGATGGACGGCGCGATGACGGTCGCGCAGTTCGTGGAGGCCAGGGGCGCGTCGTACGGCGCGGCCGAGCGGGAAGCGCTCGCGGCGTACCTTGAAATCCTGCGCGAAAAACGGTTGTACGACGAATTGGACCTCGAGGGGACGCTCATGGAGTACCTGGAGGGCCGCGCGCTTGCGGGAGGCGCGTACGAGGAGCTGAAGCGCTACGCGCTGATCGACCGCTTTCTCGACCTGGCCGCGGGCGGCTTTACGGACCGCGGTGAGCCGCTTTTTGAAAAGTTCGCGCGCTACCGCGATTTCGAGGCGAGCCTTCGCTCCGGCGCGCGCCTGGAGGGCGAGAGCGACGGCGAATACGCCGCGCGTATGGCCGCCGAATTCGCCGCGACGAACCCCGCTGGCGAGGGCGAATCGTACGCCGACTTCGCGGAGGGTTTTCTCGCCGGCGCGACGAGCGCCTTCGCGTATCTTCCCGGGGACGTGCAGTTCTACGTCGCCGCGAACGACTACTACGACGGCGTGTTCGCCGCCGGCGGCGTTGTGCGCGGCGGGGAGCTTGATTCCTTTACCGGCGCGCGCTACGGGTCCGGGAGCCTGGAGGCGGCGGTGCGCGAGCGGCTGGCGGTGTACGTAGAGGGCCTGGGCGGGATCGACACCTGGTACGGGCAGGAGACGAGCGCGTACCTGGCGGGGCTTTCGGAGACCGCGCGCGAAGGGTTCAGGACCTACCTGTACGTCGCCGGGTCGAACGGACCGGGTGATGCGCTCCGCGCCGGTTTCGCCGAGGGCGTGTACGGGCTGGAGGACGCGATCGCCGCCGACATGGCCCTTCTGGGCGGCATGGCCGGGGAGGTGGTCGGCGAGCTGACCGCGTCGTTCGACGCGATCTACAAAGCGGCGCGGCGCGACGCGGAGGACAAAAAGCGCGCCGAGTCGCACGCGCGCGCGCTCGTGAAGCTGAAAGAGAACCCCGGGCTTTTCGAAAGCTACCGGAACTACCTGATCGGCGCGACCGACGCGGACGGGAATCCGACGATAACCGTGGAACCGCTCGACGGGGGAAGCGTCATCGACGGGCGCGACGCCGAGACGGGAGCGGTTAACCGGTACCGGTATGTGCCCGCGGAGAGCGGGCCGAACGGAACGAGCATGCTGGGAAGCCTCATCGTGGAGGAGTCGAACAGGCTGGCCGGGGAGCTTCGAACGCTCTTCGCCGCGGGGAAGGCGGAGGTCATCCCCTCCGATAACGACGGGGTGTACGGCATCGCGCAGTTTCTTGACAGGGCGGACGGGATATACGATACTGAAGAAACGTACGCGCGCGACGCCGAGGGTAACTACGCGTTTAAAGACGCCCTCGATGAGCTTCTCTCGGGCGTGCTCGCCTACGCCGACGCGCATGGAAACGAATCGCTGTCGGGCCTTGCCGACGAGCTGGCCTCTATGGAATACGCGACCGAAACATACAGGGAACGGATAATCGACCGCGGTAAGACCTATCGCCTCATGGGGGGCGACGCGGACGCGCTGCGCGGCGACATGGAAGCGGCGTCGTACGAGCACCGCGCCGCCGAGGAGGCCTACCGGGCCATAAAGACCGCGCTCGACGCGCGGCAGGCCGACTACGAGACGGCCAACGCCGAATACATCGCCGCCATGAACGCCACCGCCGCGCGCTACGCCGTCTACCGCGAGCGCGAGCTCGCGTGGGAGAAGGCGTACGCCGTGTGGGAGTACGCGAATACGCCTTATCTGAAAGAATCGTCGCCGCGCGACGCGGGCCTGGGCAGCGGAAACGCCCCGGGCGGCGGCGTGAACGAGTACGCGGAGCTTCCCGCGCCCGACGCGCTGGACGTGTACAACCGCGTGAGCGCGCGCTACGAAGAGGCGAACGCGGCCTTCGAGGCGGCGCGGGCGAAAAAGGAAACGCAGGAGACGCTCGCGAAGCTCCGCGCCGACGAAACGT